>JANNNO010000002.1:0-4053 GCA_031398585.1 Myxococcales bacterium
AGGGCTCGCCCATGCCCATGAAGACGACCCCGCGCACCGGGTGTTCGGCATCGCGCGCGATCTGGCGAATCTGATCCAGGATCTCCCAGGGCGCGAGGCTGCGGATGGCGCCGAGCCGGCCGGTGGCGCAAAAGTCACAGGCCAGAGCGCACCCCGCCTGTGAGCTGACGCAGACGACGTACTTGCTGGCAGGCAGAGGCTCGAGAGCCGCAGCCAGCCCAGCGCGGCGGCGGTCCTTGAGAGCGCGCGCGGCGGCCGGATCCGGCAACGGGATCCGCACCGCTTCCACGGCGTGGCCGTCAGGGAGGCGAAACAGATACTTCACGAAGCCATCGGACGCCTGCCGCCGCTCGATCACCTCGAGGCGCGGCAGCGCAGGTCCCGTGAGGGCGAGGATCGCGACGCGTGCAGCTCGTGAGAGACCGGGCACGTCGTCGAGAAGGCTGACCAGATCGCCAGCATGAGCGGAAGCGGGATCGTGAACCCGGCAGAAGATCCGGCGTACCACCCCTTCTGGCACCCCGAGCGGAGCCAGCACGTCTCGCAAAGCCGAGGCGGTGTGATCGGCGAGGAACAGCGAAGGTGAGGAAGAAGGGGCCATGAGCGAGGGGGAGAAGACGGGGGGTGGCAGGCAGCGGGCGCGGAAGTTAGCACGCCGGGCGGACGCCTCGCCTGCCACATGGCGCAGCGAGGCACTCGGCGTCCTCCCGGGCTTTCGTCGCCAGCCCCCGTCCGATTTCGATTGCGCACAATCTACTTTCGATTGCACACGATTGAATCGTGTCGTATCTAGTGACTCGTGAATCGCGACGATGCTCTTCGGCTGGACTCCCAGCTCTGCTTTCTCCTCTACGCCACCACCCGGGCGGTGACGCAGGCCTATGCGCCTCTGCTGGAACCGCTCGGCCTCACCTACCCGCAATACCTGACCATGCTGGCGCTCTGGGAAGAGGATGGCGCGAGCGTCAAACGGCTCGGCGAACGACTGCACCTCGACTCGGGCACTCTCACGCCGCTCATCAAACGACTTGAAGCCATGGGACTTGTCGATAGACGCCGCTCCGAGATCGATGAGCGGGTGGTCAACGTTCACCTGACTGCGGCGGGCCGGCGGCATCGCAACAAGGCTGAAGGCATCCCGACAGCGCTTTTCTGCAAAACCACGCTGTCGATGGCCGCGGCGGATCGCCTCTCGACCGAACTGCGCCGTGTGCTCGCCGCCCTCACTGCACCAACCGAATCGACCAAGGAACGAAAGGAAACCACGACATGAAGCTCTACAACACCGAAGCCACCGCCCGCGGTGGTCGCACCGGCACCGCCACTACGCCCGACGGACGATTGGAAGTCGCGCTCAGCGTGCCCCGCGCCCTCGGGGGCGACGACGGCCCGGGAACCAACCCCGAGCAGCTCTTCGCCGCCGGCTATGGCGCCTGCTTCGACAGCGCGCTTCGTCTGGTGGCGCGCCAGCAGAAGATCGACATCGGCGCCGATGCGGCGATCAACGCGCAGGTCGGCCTGCAACGAACACCCGAGGGTCTCTTCCGCCTCGCCGTCGTCCTGACTGGCCATCTGCCGTCACTCGACCACGACACCGCGCAGGCACTGATGCAGGCCGCGCACCAGGTCTGCCCGTACTCGAACGCCACCCGCGGCAACATCGACGTCGAAGTGCTCGTCTCGAACGCGGCTGCGCAAGACGCCGTCGCTGGGGCCGCTTGAACCTGACCGGCAATCGTCGCGCGCCACTGGCACCCGGCCAGCGCGCGCGACGTGACTTCCGGTAGCATGCGGACATGTCACCACCGGCCGAGGCGCACCCCCGGCTCTCCCTCCTGACGATCGTCGTCACGATCTGCGCCGGCGCCTGTTCCACCGCGCGGCCCGTCGAGCCGCTGGCTCCGGGCGAATTCGCGCTCGCGGGTAGTCTCGGCGGACCTCTCATCAACACGCTCGGCACGGTCTTCCCCACGCCGATGCTGACGGCGGCCGGATCCTACGGTCTTGGCGAGCGCTGGGTGGCAACCGGCTCCGTCGGGTTGACCGAGGCCCTGTTCGGGGTGGTCCACCTCGAGCCCGGCGCCACGTTTTTCCCCTGGATCGGTCAAGAAGGGGAAATGACCTTCGGCGCCACCTCCACCCTTCACGTTCTGGCCAACGGCAGCGATGCCCTGGTCGCTCCGCAGCTGAGCGGGACCGCTTCCTGGCGCCTCTCATCCGCGTGGCTGGTCTACGGCGGCGGCGATCTGGCGATGGTCTTGCGGGCCCCCGCGCGCCCGATCTGGGGCCCCCTCGGCGGCGTGCAATGGCGGACCGGCCGTACCAGCCTCTCGCTCGAGACGAAATGGCTAGCGCCCCACCATGACGTCGAGCCGGCGGCGCCGAGCTGGATCGCGCCCGCGCACCGGGGATATCTATCGGTCCTGTTGGGCGCGCGCTTCGTCTTCGGAGGTCGTCGATGAAACCCACGCCACGCACGCCAAGCCTGTGCGCGTTGACGTTCTGTCTGCTGGCCAGCGCGTGCGAGCCGCTGACCCTCGATGGGTTTCTTTATGACCCTCTGCCCGCTCCGCCCGAAGGTTATCGCCTGTCGACCGCGATCATCCCGGCACACGAGGACCACTTCGTCACCACGGCAGATGGCGAACGAATCCACGTCGCCTTCGTACCGCCTACCAACCCGAACCCGACGCTACCAGCGCTGATCTACTTTCACGGCCAGAGCACCAACATCGGCACGGCATGGCCTCGGATCGAAGCGCTCTATCCGCTTGGGCTTGCCATCTACGCGGTCGATCCTCGTGGCTACGGACGGTCAACTGGCACGCCGAGCGAAGCTGGCATCGTCGCCGATCTGGAGGCGGTGTCGCGCTGGCTGGCCAACGAACGTGGCCTGCGCGACAGCCGCCTCGTCTACTACGGGCGGTCGCTCGGTGGCGCCTTTGCGATTCACCTCGCCACGATCGCCGCTCCCGCGGTGTTGATCACCGAATCGACTTTCACGTCGATCGCGGCCATGGTC
Source organism: Myxococcales bacterium (assembly GCA_031398585.1). Classification (GTDB taxonomy): domain Bacteria; phylum Myxococcota_A; class Polyangia; order Fen-1088; family Fen-1088; genus JANNNO01. Next base: position 3,023 of record JANNNO010000002.1, read on the forward strand.
GAAGATGGCGCCTATGCCCCCCTGCCAGCGTCTTTCGTGGTGAAGAGCCGCTGGGACAGCCTGGCCAAGGTGGCCACCATCACGAGCCCGTATCTCAACCTGCACGGAACCGCGGATCCTTACGTGCAGTACAAGTATGCCGAACAGCTCGTCGCCGCCCACCAGGGAAAGGATCAGCTGGAGGCCGTGCCGGGCGCCGATCACGGCGACGTCCCGCAGCGGCTCGGGCTTTCGCGCTACCGCGAGATCATCGCGAAGTTCCTGAGCCCCTGAAGCTACTTCTTACGCGGGCGCGGTACCCCGTAGCGCTCGAGTCGCGCGACGAACGTTCGTCGCGGCATGCCGAGCGCTTTGGCCGCCGCAGTCTGGTTACCAGCCGCCGCTCGAAGCGCCTGCATGATCCGCGCACGCTCGCGCTCTTCGTCGGGCGACAGGCTCGGCCGCGTGCCCGGCAGCTCCATGGTCGCCGTGGTGTAGAGATCGGGCGGGCTCTCGGGTGACGGGACCACGACCGACGCCGAGGGGCGCATCTTGTCGACCGGGAGATGCGAAAGCTCGATCGTCGTGCCGTCGCATAACACGACGGCGCGTTCGATCACGTTCTTGAGCTCGCGAATGTTCCCGGGCCAACGATAGGCCTGCAACAGCTCGAGCGCGGCCAGGTTCAACAGCGGCACGGGACGCCCGCTCTCGCGTGCGGCCGCTTCGAGAAAGACCTGCGCCAGCTCGGCGATCTCGACGATGCGTTCACGCAGCGGCGGGATCGTGAGCGATAGGCCATTGAGGCGAAAGAAGAGATCGCGGCGGAAAGTTCCGCGCAAAACGTCGGCCTCGAGGTCGCGGTTGGTGGCCGCAACGAAGCGCACGTCGATCGAGCGCGGCTTGAGTGCACCGACCGGCAAGACTTCGCGGCTCTCGATCACGCGCAAAAGCCGCGCCTGCAGCCCTTGCGGCATCTCGCCGATCTCGTCGAGAAAGACTGTGCCGCCGTTGGCCGATTCGAGCAGACCGAGCTTCGAATGGCCGGCACC
>JANNNO010000056.1:0-6129 GCA_031398585.1 Myxococcales bacterium
GAAGCGGTCAGCTACGAGCCCGACGGCCTCGGCTACGTCACGACCAGCGAAGGCAACTCCCCGCCCGTGCACCGGGTCCGCTGTCGCTAGCGGGTCGGTTTCCGTTTCGCGGCGTCAATCAGACGGCTCTCGGCACAGTCACGAAGTCTCCCGGCAGAGCCCGCGCGTAGGCGATGGCCCCCTCGATTCCATCGACCGGGATGCCGCGCCAGAAGATGTGCCAGTCGGAAAATCGCACCAGCCCGTCGCACTGCTTGGCGTACCACGGGGTGATCGGATTGTCGGGACGGGACCGCCAGAAGAAGCTCGGGTAGTCGCGAATCAAGACAGACCAGAGATCGCTGCCGATGCCTTCGCCCTGGGCGGCGCGGTCGACGGCGAACTTCGATAGATAGATCCCGACCGGGGTCGGCGACAAAAGCGCCGCCCCTAGGTAACGCTCCTCGAGGTAGATGCGTTCCACGCCGCGTTCCAGGGCCTCTTCTTTCAGGAGCTTACCGAATGCCGATTCGATCAGGGCTCGCAGGCGCAAGCGGTCGACTCGGTCGAAGTTCGCGTGGGCATCGATCCGCGATCCGCGCCGGATGAGGGTGCCGGCGCCGGCGACCGTGAACAGCTCGCGCAGCAGCGCCAGCGGGCTGACCACCGAGATGGTCATTCGGTGCGGGACCTCTTCCAGGAGATCCTTCGATTGCCGCAGCAGCGTGTGGTGTCGGTGCGCCAGCAGCCCCCGCGCGCCGCGCAGCCGATCATAGTCAGCCGGCAGGTTGACCATGGAAATGTGGGGCGCGCCCTCGCGCTCGAGGCCGGCCGTCGGTGACAGGAAGATCACCTTGCGCGACGCCAGCCGCGAAGCGAGCGACGACAACAAGTTGAATCGCCCATCAGTCGTCGTCTCTTGCGCGGTCTCCAGCGAGACGATCGGAATCGTGTTGGTGTTGATGGTCGATCGGATCTGCTCGACGTCATCCGGGGCCATGGCCGGACCGGGCTCGAGGATGCGAGCGGGAACCGCATCCTCGACCAGCCAGTCGTAGACCCGCTGCGCCTGCCGGTCGGCGTCCTTGGCATCGAAGAGCCCCAGCAGCACCACCGGATAGAGGCCGATGCCGGCGAGGATGCGCAGGTCGAAGTGGAACGGATCCAAGGCCGTGCGCACCATGGGCGCATCGGCCGCAATGATGGCGAAGTTCTCTTTCTGCTGAGAACGCCACAGCTTGATGTAGAGGTCGACGTCGGCTTTCTGGCCGACGCTCTCGAGAAAGCGCTGGATGACGTCTGCTTCCATCAGGCCGCGGCCTTCCGGAACAGATCCGCGAACACCTCGCGAGCCGACTCGAGCTGGGCAATCTCGACGAATTCGTCGGCGGCGTGGGCCTGCGCGATGTCGCCAGGCCCAAAGACGACGGCGTCGATGCCCGCCTCGGCGTAAAGGGCCGCCTCGGTCCAGAAGCCGAGATCGATCGGCGATTGGGTCCGCGCGCCTAACAGCGGCGCGAAGCCCGTCAGGTCGCGGGTTGCGAACGGCCGCTTCATGTGACCGTTGACCCACTCGATCGACGAAGGGCCAACCGCCGCGCAGGCCGTGGCCTCGAGATCGGCCTGCAGCTCCATGCTGTCGGTTCCGGGAGCCGGTCGCACCGAAAGCTGAAGCTCCGCTTGCGAAGGGATGACGTTGAAGGCAAGACCGCCCGAGATGGCCGCGATGTTGAGGCAGATCCCCCGGAAGCCCTCGGGCCCCTGGTCGCGACGACGGCGTGCCAGATCGTCGAGCGCAACGGCCGCCCGGGCCAGGATGGCGATTGGCCCCGGAAGCTCGTCGGCCCGCGACGAGTGTCCGCCGGGCGAGTGAGCAAAGGCCGATGCCACGGAGATACCCCGATGGCGATGCCCGACCCGCAGATTCGTCGGTTCGCAGACGATGGCCCGCTCTAGACCGCGGGCGCGGCCGCTGGCCAGGAAATCGGTGACCATCGAGGCGTGCTTCTCTTCGTCACCGGAAAAGAGGATGGCCACCGGCAGGGCGGTGCCGCCGCGCGGGCGATCGCGCAGAGCTTCGAGGATCGCGGCGATGGCGCCCTTGGTGTCGGCGCTGCCGAGTCCGTAGTAGCGGCCCTGTCGTTCAGTCAAACGATGGGGTGGGGTGGAATAGCCGGTGTTTGCCGGAACCGTGTCGATGTGGGCGTTCAGCAGCAGCGTCGGGTTGGCGCCGAATCGCGCCAGCACCGCGTGGTGCTCGCCGACGGTGAAGCGATCGACCGCGTCTGCCCCGAGCGCGGCCAACCTCTGCGCGAGGTGGTCGGTGATGGCCGCCTCGCTGCCAGAGGGATTCTGCGTGTCGAACGCAACCAGCTCCGCAAGGGTGTCGCGCAAAGACGTGTCCGGCATGAGACGCCGAACAATGCGGCGGGCGCGGCCAGAGGTCAACCGTTGGCCCGCGAGGGCGAAGTGCCGGCGACGCTGCCGGTTCTCGCGACGGGAGACTTCGGCTCCGCGCGGCTGCTGCTAGAGTACGCCCAGGCATCATCGCCTTTGCCCGCCATGGACGACCCGTCCGCCTCCCACTCACTCGGGCTCACGCCCGCCCCCGAGGATCCTGCCCTCGGCAAGATCATCGGCGAGCGCTACCGGCTGCTCGGACGGATCGGCGAGGGCGGCATGGGCCTGGTCTATCGCGCTGAGCACGTCCTCATGAAGAAGACGGTGGCGGTGAAGCTCTTGCACGGCGAGCTCGGCCAGGTGGGCGAGGCCGTCAAACGCTTCGAGCGCGAGGCGCAGTCGGCCAGCCGCCTCAATCACCCCAACATCATCGCCGTGACCGACTTCGGGCAGGCAAGCACCGGCGGCGAGTTCTTCCTGGTGATGGAGTATGTCGCGGGGCTCTCGCTCGGCCAGGCGCTGGGCGGCGAGCCGACTCACCGGATGTCGGTGGGCCGCGCCCTCTCGATCGTTCGCCAGATGCTCTCCGCGCTTGCGCACGCCCATGCCGAAGGGGTCGTTCACCGCGATCTGAAGCCCGCCAACGTCATGCTCACGCGGTCGGCCGACGGCCGCGACGACGTTGTGAAGATCCTCGACTTCGGCATCGCCAAATTGACCGCCTCGGTCGGCGCCGACGCCACGGTCCGCGCGTCCTCGGCCGATGGAGGTGCCGCGGGAGGCCGCGGCGAACCCACGGAACGTGGGCGGCGGCCGGTGGGCGAGATCGACCTGGCGCTCACCCAGAGCGCGATGGTCTTCGGAACGCCGACGTACATGTCGCCCGAGCAGGCCACCGCCAAGGAGGTCGACGCGCGGGCTGATCTCTATTCCTGCGGCGTCATCCTGTTCGAGCTGTTGACTGGACGGAAGCCCTTCGTCGCCAGCGACATGGCGCGTGTCCTGGCCATGCACGTGACCGCCCTGCCACCCCGGTTCGCCGAGGTGGCGCCCGACACGAGGTTGCCAGCTGCCCTCGAAGCGGTGGTCCGCCGGGCGCTCGAGAAGGCGCCCGACCGCCGTTTTCAGAGCGCGGGGGACTTTCTCGCCGCCCTAGATGGGCTCGAGGTCTCGCTGGTACCGCAGGCGATCGCGGCTGCCGCCGTGGATCGCGGTCGCGTGGCGCTGGCGAATGCGCGCGTGATCGGCACCGAGCTCGGCGCGCTCTACCAGCGTCTGCCGCACGAATTCCGTCGCTTCACGCCCATCGCGGGGGTGATCGGCGTCGTGCTCGCCCTGGTCATCGTTCCGTCGCTTTGTTATCGAGCGGCCGATCTCGGCTCGTCGCCGCCGCCGCCCAAGGCAGTGCCACCCGCCACAGCCGAGCCGTTGCGAAAAGTCGAGGAAGCCATGGCGCGCGGCCGCTTCGGCGAAGCCCGCGCTTCGCTGTTGCAGCTGCTCTCGCAACATCCCAAAGAGGCGCGCGTGCATTTCGTCTACGGAAACCTCGAGGTGGTCGAGAAGCGACCGCTGGGGGCACTGGCGGCCTATGACCAGGCGCTGGCGCTGGATCCGGGGTTGCGGGGGGATGCCGCCCTGCTGATCAACGTGAAGGGACTGGCTGCCGACCGCGACCGAAAAGTGGCGGCCGCAGCGGTCGGGCTGGCCGCCGATCGCATTGGAGCGCCTGCCGCGGGCTTGCTCGCCGAGGTCGGCAGCGGCGACGCGCGCGCGGAGTTGCGTACGGCGGCACGGGAGGCGTGTGAACGGATCGCCTGCTCGCCCAGGGTCGACCTGGTCCGCAGTCATACTCTCGATCTCAGTCAGGCCAAGAGCTGCGACGAGAAACGGGAGGCCGTTCGTCGGCTGGCGTCGACCAAGGACGCGCGGGCGATCGAGGCCTTGAGAAAGGCGCGCGCCATCCGGGGCGCCCTCGGCGGATTGTTTGTCGGAGGCAACGATTGTGTCCGCAAGGACATCGATCTAGCCATCAAAGAGCTGGGAGGGTGAAGCGCGCGTGCAGCTGTTTCGCGTGATCATGGTGCTCATCGCGGCGGCAGCCGTGGTCGGCCAGTTTCTCCAGGAACGGTATCGCCTCTCCGTGATCGAGAAATTGCCGGGGGCCGAGGGACGCTTGCGCTACGAGCAGCAGCGGCGCAAGAGCGACCGCGGGATGTTGATCCTCACCGTCGTCAGCGCGGTGGTCGGCATCGCCGCGATCGTCGATATGGCCGTGGGAGGCATCGGGAAGTGACGCCGTTTCGCTTGCTGGCCGGGGGCGATCTCCGATGATGAGTACGATCTTGATGATGGTGCTCGTCCTGGCGGTTGGCACCCGCGCTGCCGATGCGCTTCGACTCCGCCAGGAGGAGATCATCCTCGGCAAGCTGTCGGTTGCCGATGCGCACGACTATTACGAAGAGCTCAGGCGCCGGGCACGCCGGGTCCGCATCATGCGCGCCGTAACGCTCGCCTCGCTCATCCTGGCGCTTCTGGCTGCACGTCGGCGGATGATCGATCCGCCCTCCACTTCACGAACCGCAGGCGAGACGCAGCGGCCGTCCCCGCCGACCAACACGGAGGCGGCGCGGGCGCTTGCCGACGCCGAGCTGGCTCGCCACGCCGCGCGCGGGACCGTGGATCCGACGCGGTTCGAGGCGGGTCGCGTAACCGGGGACGATCGCCATCCTTGGATCTTCGACTACCTGCCGCGGCAGGGCAGCGGGGAAAAGCTCAGGATCTACGTCGACCGCGCGGGCCGAACCGAACTTCACCGCTTGCCGTGAACGCGCCCGGTCGATCTTCCGGTCGATCTTCCGGGAGATCACCCGGTTGATCACCCGGTTGCGCGTCCGGTCGATCGCCCGATTCGCGCAGTCGCGAGCGCGCGGTTCAGGCGGTTTGGCGGCCGGTGGCCCGGGCTTGCGGCGCGGGTCGGGGAGGCGGCGGTACCGCGAAGGTTTCGGGCAGGGGCGGCGTCCAGCCGGGGGGGCTGTAGTCGATGGCTGGCTCCACGTCCCAATGCGAGGCGGCCGCGCTCAGGGTCAACAGATCGAGGGGCGCGCGCAGTGGCTCCGACGTCCAGGTGGTGGCGGTCGTCAACTCGCACATAACGTACCGCGGCACCTGCGACTTCAGGACATCCACCAGCAGGTGGTTCATGCGGGTCCGCAGCAGGTGGCACCAGAGCAGGGTCTCGTTCGCCCCCATGCCGAAAGCACTGACCAGCGAAGGTCCGTCTTTCCAAATCTGAGGCACGAAGACGAGAAAGACCGCGGTGGTGCGGTCGCGGCTCGCGCTTGGCTTACGCCCCTCGAGGGTCTTGTAAAAGGCCCACGTCACCTCGAGGCCATTGCGGGTGTACTGGTAGTAGGTCGTGGTACGGCGGTTCTTCTTTTCCTGGCCGAGCAGGCGAGCCGGTTCATCCGCGAGAGCTACGGAATTGCGGGCGCAACGGCGGAAGAGCGTGTGAAAGGGGGCGTGGACGGCCCGTTCGAGCGCGGTGCTCGAGGGGCGAAGATGTCGCCGTGGCTGGCCCTCGCCCTTGTCGTGCAAGGGGGGGCGCGTCGGCAACACGATGACGTCCTGGGCACCGACCTTCCGGAAGGTCTCGGCGGCGTCTTCCTCGCGTGTCTTGTGATTGAACCAGATGTCCCCCATGCCGGCCCCCATGACGAGCATGGCCTCCAGTAGCTCAGCGAAGCCGCCGCC
>JANNNO010000120.1:0-9274 GCA_031398585.1 Myxococcales bacterium
CGCTTGATAGCGGCTGCGCGCCTCATCGTCCAGCAGCTCGCCCGCATCGCCGACATCGACGACCTCGCTCTCTGCGCCCTGCCCTGCGGCGAGCGCCAGGCAGTGGATCTCGCGTCCCGGTTCGTCGATGAGCCGCGCAAGATAGCCAAGGCCGAGGCTATCCTTGAGAAGGAAGGTCGCGCCGCCGCGCCGGATTGACCAGTACTCACCCTCCCGCTGCAGAGAAAAGCCCGCGGCGGCCTGGGACGCTGCCGCCCCCCATGCTTCGAGCTTCGGCGCCACGAGCGCCGCAAGGCCGGTCATGCCGAGTGCGACACATTCAGCCTGGGCCGCCAGCAGCAGCGCGCGCGCCCCCTCGCGATCCTCGGGCCGATTGCGTGCAAGCAGAGCGCTCGCCTCCCCGTAGTAGATACGCGCCAGCACCGGCCGGGTCCCCAATCGCTCGGCGCGGGCACGAGCCGCCGCGAAGTGCGCTCCAGCGACGTCCCAACGGGCGAGGCGGGCCGCGAGTAGACCGAGCAGGCGGGCCACTGGCCCCTCCCAGGCAAGCACCGTTGCACCGAGCATGACGTCACGGTCGGCGGCGGGGAGAAGATCCTGGTAGAGCCGCGCGGCCGCCGCTTCACTGCCAACCAGGGCGATCGGCTCGGCCAGGAAGAACATGGCGTACACGTTGCCAACGACCGGCGCCGAATCGACGAGCCGGAGGTAAAACGCCGTGCGCTCCTTGTCTTCCCGACGGGCGTGCAGCAACGCCGAGGCCGCCGCCTGCTGCTCGGACGCACGAAAGATCCCTGCGCGCGCCTGCCGCGCGGTTGGATCGTATCCGACCATCTCGTCGTGCGCCTCGCGCCCGCGCAGGAGCGCCTCGCGTTGACGACCAAGGCATGCAGCGGCGTCCGGATCGGCGGCGGCGCCGATCGCGCGCGCCTCGGCCATGTGCGCCTCGGCCCGTTCCCACTGGCCGACCGCCATGGCCCGCATCGCTCGCAGCGCCGAGGCTCGCCACTGGTACCACGGGGCACCGAGCTCGGCCGCAAGAGCCGCATAGGCCTCGATGCGGGCATCCGCTTCCGCCAGCTGCCCCAGCTCCATGTGGTCGGTCACCAGCCGGCCGTGCGTTCGCAGGAGTCGCTCACGATCGCGGGCCTGGATCGCGAGCTCCTCGACCTCGAGGTTGAGCGCCATACGCTCGTGCGGATCTACGACGTCCATCAGTGCCGCCAGTGCCGAGTGCATGGTGGTGAGCAGGGTGGCCGGATCACCCACCCTGCGTGCGACCGCGATCGCGTCGCGGGCGGCAGCGATCGACTCGTCGAGATCGTCCGAAGGTGTGAGAGCGCCCGCCAAGCGCCCCTGTAGTCGCGCGCGCAAGGCACTGTCGCCCGGAGGGAGCAGCTCGAGCGCCTCCTCGAGCAAGCCGACCAGGATCGGATCGGTCGAGGCGAACGTGAAGACCAGGCCGTAGCTCGCCGCCGCGCGTGCCAGCAGGTCGGCATCGCCGATCGCCCGTGCTGTCCCAGCCACCTCACGACAGAGTGTCTTTCCCGCCTCGCCGTGACCGCTGCGGATTTGAGTTTCGGCCAGCGCCAGCAAGATGCGTCCCTTCTCCGCCGGCCCGACGCCGCCGGCAGTCGCGGCGTCGCGTACGCGTTCGATGAGCGCAATCGCCGCCTCATAGGCCAGCAGCCCCAGCGCACGCTCGGCCGCGCGCAGGCCATGTTCGATGGCTTCGGCGAGCCGGGTGGTCGGTCCTTCGAGCAGATGGTGCGCCAGCTCGGGCGCCGGTGCCGTGCCCCGCGCTTCCGCCCTCCGAATCAGCGCGGTGGCCAGCTCGCCGTGGAGTCTGCGGCGCTCCTCGGGCGTCAGCTGCGCCTCGATCGCTTCGCGTACGAGTGCGTGCGCGAAGACCCGCCCCCCGGCGGACGCCGTCAGCACGGCGACGTCGACCGCCGACGCGAGGGCGGCTGCTACGACACGAGGCTCCATCCCGGAGGCCTCGGCAAGTAGGGAAGGATCGGCCACGTCGCCCTTCACCGCCGCCAGATCCAGCACCGGGCGCGCGTCTGCCGGCAGACGTTGCACCCGCTTGGCCAAAGCGGCGCGGATCCCGAGCGGGATCTCTCCAGCGATGATGGCGCAGGGGCCTTGCTCCTCGCACGCCCGCGCCATCTCGTCGAGGAAGAGTGGGTTGCCCTGGCTCTGCGCATGGATGCGCGCGTGAACCTCTGGGGCGAGCGGTCCCAGCCGCGCGCCGAGGTAGGACTCCGTGGTCGCTGGGTCGAGCCGCTGCAGCCGATACCTCTCGCCTTCCCGTGCAATCCTCTCGAGCCGATCGGTCTGGCCGGGGGTCATCGGCGCCTCTACATCGCGATGGCTTGCTAGCACCAGAAGACGCAGCGATCGCAACTCTCGCGCGAGATAGAGCAAGAAGAGCAGGCTCGGCTCATCGGCCGCATGGAGATCCTCGAGGACGAGCATGAGTCCCGCGGGTGCGGCTCCGGCGCGCAACAGATCGATGAGAGCGCGCCAGAGGCGAAAGCGCGCCTCTTCCGGCGAGGGTGAGCTGGTGAGGGTGGCGGGGCCAAGCCGTGCGCCGACCTCGGGCAGCCATGCTGCCACCAACCCGGCGGCGTCTCCGAGTGCCGCCCGCAACGCCCCGTCATCGAGTCCTCGGCACACCTGCGCCAGCGGCGACAACCACGGAAGGTAGGCGGGGGCGCCCCCATCCTCCCAGCAGCGTCCCCAGAGCACCGGCATACCGGCCGCCGTTGCCAGCGCGGAGGCCTCATCCGCGAGCCGTGTCTTCCCGATACCAGGCTCGCCGGTCAAAACGATCAGCCGACCGCGGCCGGCATGCGCCTCCTCGCGCGCGCGTTCGATCCCGGCGAGCTCCCGCGCCCGGCCGACCAGGGGCCGCTGGCCTGGCGGCGCCGCGCCAGGAAGGGGGGTGGCATCGCCGCCGCTCACGCCCCCGTTATACAGGCTCAGCCTCGGCGCGCGTCGCCGTTGTGCTTGCACCCGAATCGACAGGAGGCCCCCGCAGGCGGGCTGGGATCGCTGATTGCTGCATGAGCGCAACGGCCGCACACTGGAACCCTCGATGCGCCTCGCCCCTGGCCGTAGCCCGCTCGCCTCCATCGCTCTCGGTCTGCTCTGCGCCTCTATCCCCGCGGTTGGAACCGCGAACGCGGGCTCGGATCAAGAATCGGCGCCCGACACGTCGCCGGCTCTCCCCCCGCCATCAGTCTTGCGGCTCACCCTGGCGACCGGCGCGGCGATCGTGCCCGGCCTGCTCGTGCATGGAGCTGGGACATTCGTATCGGGCGACCGAAGCACGGGACTTCGGCTGCTGGCGTGGGAAGGCGCGGGCCTCGGCATGTTCCTCGCTGGCGGCCTCGGCCTCTTGTTCACGGGCGCGTCTCGCCAGACCGTCGTTCCGTTCTCGCTGCTCACCTTGAGTGGCCTCGGGATCTTCTCCATCACCGGCCTCGCCGATCTCTACGGCGCGCTCGCACCCGCCTTCGATCCGGGACAGCCGATGCGTGACCTCCCCGGATGGGAGCTCGAGCTCGGCTACCTCGGCGTTGCCCGCGGGCCCTTCGCCGCCGGGCAGCTGGGAACCGTCGCCTTCACTGTGCGGCCGGGCGCCTGGCGCATCGACGGCGCGGGGGAGCTGGCGTTGGATGCCGCCAACCGAAGATTGCGGCTCGGCATGGCACGGCGATTCTGGGGGCCAACGGCAACCGGTTCGCCTCCCGAGGACGACGGCTACCTGGAAGCCGAGATGCGTGCAAGCGTGCACAGCTTCGGCGATGACGGATTCGCCCAGCGCACCGGAGATCTGCTGCTTCGCGGCCGGCGCTCGCTGGCACGGACCGCCGCGCGGCTGGCGGGCGCCTTTGCCGAGATGGGCTTCGGAGTCGGCCTCGAGAGCTACCACTTCCCAGAGGGCACCGACCTCAACAGCCGCCTCATCGGCGAGGTCGGCTTCGGCGTCAACGTGGGCGGCGGCGGATCGTTGCGAGGTGAAATGATGGCCTTTTACGACCATCGCAAGGACGGCTTCACCGGCGGGCTCCCGCTCTTCGGCATCGCGGGGCACGTGGGACTGCGTGGTCGCTTCTACCTCGGCCCTCGCTGGGGCCTCGGCGGTGAGCTCGCCAGCGGACGCGCGACCACTGGCCGGCTCTCGCTCATCTACACCGGAGGCCTGCTGTGAAACGTCTCGCGAACGCGACGATGGCAATGGCGCTGACAGCGCTCACCGCTTGCCTATCGGACAGCGCCGAGCGCGCCGAGCGCGACAGGTCCGTCGGCCGCGCGCAGGCCGACGGCGTCGAGATTGCAGTCGATGCGGGTCACGCGGCGGTCCGTTCGATAGGAACCGCCGGCGTGGAGCTCTGGTCGCAGGCCCCGGCGATCGCTCTCGAGCTCAAGTCGACCGCAGCGGCCAACACGTCGGTTGCGCTGACGGTGCGAAACATCATGCCGGCAAGTGTGCTCAACGCGACGGACCGCGCTGGCAGCGCGATCGCCGTTGGCCCCCCGAGCTGGCTCCGCGCCACCGCCGCGCGCTGGGACATTCCTCTCGCAGCGGGACAGAGCCTCCGTCTGGTCGTGGCGCCCCCCGACGCCGGCACACCAGCCGTCTATCGCTTCGCCGTGCTAAGCGACGTTCAAGAGGCGCTGCCTCGTGTCGGAGACATCTACCGGCGCATGAACGCCGACCCGTCCCTACGCTTCGTCTTCAACGCCGGCGATCTCACGGATCGCGGCTCCGTGAATCAGCTGCTCGAGTTTCAGACGCGACTCGAAGAGCTCACCATTCCCTTTTACGGCACGGTCGGCAACCACGAGCTCATCACGAGGTCGGTCCCGTGGTTCGGCATCTTCGGCCGCGCGAACCTGCACTGGACGTTCAAGGGCGTGCACTTCACCTTGGTCGACAGCGGCAGCGCCCTCATCGATGAACAGGTCTACGGATGGCTAGACGGCTGGCTCGCTGAAGGCCGCCAGGCGGTACACATCTTCGCCACACACATTCCGCCCCTCGATCCGATCGGCGTACGCGGCGGCGGCTTTTCCGATCGCAACGAAGGCGCCGCCCTGGTGGCAAAGCTCGCGCGCGCCGGGGTCGACCTCACCCTCTACGGCCACGTGCACTCGTACTACGCCTACACGAACGCGGGCATCCCGGCCTACATCTCGGGCGGCGGTGGCGCAATCCCGGAGCGCTTCGACGGCATCGGGCGGCACTACCTCACGGTCGAGGTCGACCCGGCCAACGGCGTTCGCGACGTCGCCCTGGTGCGCGTGGGACCGTCTGACTGAACGTTGTTATCCCCCACTCCCATCCGGAATGCGTGACCGCGGCGCCGCGGGAGCGTAAAAGACCAGGCTTGTCCGACGCGTGCTACCTCTGGTTCTTGCATCAACCTGCTTCGGCGGGCTGGATGAAACGCGAGATGACGGCCCGACGGCCGGATCTGCGATTGGCGTTCTCGCGACCCGGCTTGACGACTTTCAAGGTCGACGCCGCGGCCTCCGAGCAGCCCGCCCCAAGCTCTTTTGCCCGGGCCTGGGGGCGGTCAATCGGCCGCGCCGCCGACGTCGACGAGGTGGTCACCCTCGCCCGCCGGCTCAGCGAGGCGCCCCTGCGGCTGCATGTCTTCGAGCGCGATCCCGACCGCCCCGCAGACGAGCGGGATCCCGCGCTCGCGGGCAGTCGAGCACGCGCATTGGAAAGTGCGCTCCGTGCGGCGGCTTCCGAACGCTTCTTGGCGGGCCCCGAGGCCGAGATCGGCGATCTCGTGCTGGACGTGATCACCGCGCCAGCCGAGGAGCCAGCCGAGCCGCTCTTCGTCGGCCACCACCGCCACGATGCCACGCACGGCCCCTGGCCGGGAGGCGTTGGCCACGTGCCCATTCCTGCTCACGTCCCTTCGCGCGCGTGGGCCAAGATCGAGGAGGCGATTCGCTGGTCGGGCCTGGTTCCGCAGCCGGGCGAAAGCGCCCTCGAGATCGGCTCAGCGCCAGGTGGCGCCAGTTTCGCCCTGCTCGAGCGCGGACTCGACGTGCACGGCATCGACCCCGGGGCGATGTCCCCGCTGGTGCTCGATTACGTCGGGACAGCAGGAAACCGCTTCGTGCACCTCGCTCAACCTGCCGCCCAGGTCGAGCGCGAGGCCTTGCCCAAACGAATCCAGTGGCTGGCCTGTGACGTGAACCTCGCGCCCATGGTCGCGCTCCGCTACGTCGAGCGCTTCGTTGCGCTCGCGAAGGGCCGGCTGCGCGGTGCCTTCCTCACCCTCAAGCTCAACGACGACGGCGTCTTCGAGGCCCTTCCCCGCCTCGCTCTGCGCATCGACAGCCTGGGAGCCCGCACCGTACGTTTCGTTCAACTCCCCAGCCACCGCAGTGAAATCGTCGCGATCCTCGCGTGGTGACGCTCGCCTCGGAGTCTGACGACGACCTCAAACCCGAAAGGTCTTCATGAGCGCCTCCGCGCTCACCGGCTTGACCAGGTGTCCGTCGAATCCTGCCCCTGCCGAACGCCGGCGATCGGCGTCCTGGCCGTAGCCGGTCAGTGCGATCACCCGGCATCCTTCGGCGAGATCCCCCGAGGCGCGGAGGCGGGCGGCCAGCTCAAAGCCGTCCATCACAGGAAGCCCGAGGTCGAGGATGCATACGGTGGGATGAAAGGTGCGTGCCAACGCCATGGCCGAGGGACCGTCATGAGCCGTGTGAACCTGATGCCCCACCGAGCGTAGAAGCTCGCCAATGCTCTCGGCGGCGTCTTGGTTATCGTCTACCAGCAGGATCTGGTGAAGCTGACCAGGATCGGCGTCCGCTGGCCCTGGGCTCCCCGAGGAGTCGGAGGGCTTCACGCTCAGATCGGCGGCGGGAAGCTCGATGACGAACTCGGCCCCTTTTCCCACTCCCTCGCTCTTCGCATACACCACCCCGCCGTGCAGGTTGACCAGGCTCCGCACGATCGCCAGGCCAAGCCCCAGGCCTCCCTTCGACCGATCGAGAGACTGCGGCTGCTGCACGAACAAGTCGAAGACGCGCTCGAGCATGTCGGGTGGAAGTCCAATGCCCTGGTCGACCAGCCGCATGCGAACCTTGTCGCCAACTCGCTCACCGCTCAACCGAATGGCGGTATCGGGCTCACTGTACTTCGAAGCGTTCGTGAGCAGGTTCGAGACCACCTGCGAGAGCCGATCGGCGTCTCCATACACGAGCAGACCTTGGGGCGGCACGGAGACGTCCAATCGTTGACGACGCTGCTCGACGAGCGGCATCGCTATCTCCACGCCACGCAACACCACCGAGGCGAGCTCGACCTCCTCTTTTCGCAGCTCGACCTTGCCGCGCGTGATGCGTGAGATGTCGAGAAGGTCATCCACCAGGCGGATGAGATGCCCCACCTGGCGTTCGATGATTTCTTGCTCGCGTGTCTCCTGCCCGCGCATGCGCATCAGCTGAAGCGCGGTCACGATGGGCGCCAGCGGGTTTCGCAGCTCGTGCCCCAGCATCGCCAAGAACTCGTCCTTTGCCCGGCTCGCGTCTTCCGCGGCCGCGCGCATGCGAGCGAGATGCAAATGCGTCGAGACCCGAGCGACGAGCTCACGCGCGCCAAAAGGCTTGACCAGATAGTCGTCAGCCCCGGCCTGGAGCCCCTCGATCCGGGATTCCTCGCCCGCCCGTGCTGAAAGCATGATGACGGGGATCTGGGAGGTACGCGGATCGCGCCGCAACTCTCGCAGCAAGGCGAAGCCGTCCAGCTCGGGCATCATGACGTCCGTCACGACGAGGTCCGGCCGCTTGTCGCGAGCGAGCGCCAATGCCTCGGCCCCGTTCACGGCCGTGAGGACGGCGAAGTTGTCCTTCATGACGCGCGCGAGGTACTGGAGCATGTCGGCGTTGTCGTCGGCGACGAGAACCGTGCCCCGCAATCGCCCCTCCACAACGTCATTCGACGACGGAGTCGGCGCCGGCAGTTCGGCTCGTTCCGGCAACCAGCGTTGCGCCTCGACGACGTACGACTCCGTCGTCTGCGTGGGGCGAGCGCCCGTGGCCAGCCCGATCCGCGGCGACGAGCCGTGCTCACGGCCCAGCGGAATGCGAATCGTGAAGGACGTTCCGACGCCAACTTCGCTGCTCGCCGAGACGGTGCCAGCATGCAGCTCGACCAGATCGCGAACCAGCGCCAGGCCGATGCCGGTTCCTTCGTGCGTCCTGCCACGGGCGCCCTCGATGCGATGAAAGCGCTCGAACACGCGCGGCAGTTCCGACGCGGCGATGCCGATGCCCGTATCGATAACCTCGAGCTGGGCGAAGGCATCCTGCTGTCGCAGGCAAACCGAGACGCTCCCCCTGAATGTGAACTTGAAGGCGTTGGACAGCAGGTTGAGAACGACCTTCTCCCACATACCCCGGTCAACCCAGGCTGTCAGCGGCAGCTCCGGACAGTCCACCTCCATGGCGAGGCCGCCTCGCTCGATGGTCGAACGAAACATGCCCGCCAGATCCCGCGTGAGCGCAGACAGATCCGTCGGTTCGAACGCCGCCTGAACGCGCCCCGCCTCGATCCGCGAGAACTCCAGCAAGCTGTTCACGAGCTTGAGCAGCCTGAGCTCGTTGCGATAGACGGTGTCGAGGCCCTCTCCCGTCAGAGCCCTGTCGGGCGAAGCCAGGGCGTCCTCCGTGGGGCCAATCATCAACGTCAGCGGCGTGCGGAATTCGTGACTGACGTTGGCAAAGAAGGTCGTCTTGGCCCGATCGAGCTCGGCCAGGGCTTCAGCGCGCCGTCGTTCCTCCTCGAGGGCGCTCACGTTGGCAAGCGCCGTCGACACGAGCGACGAGGCACGATCCACGAACTGCCGATATTCGTCGTCGAAGGCGCGGCGTGGATTCTTGCCGAGCACCATGAAGCCCAGTGACTTGCCGGCCGGCTGCAGCGGAGCGAGGAAGGCAGTGTCGGCCGGCTCGGGCCACCCGCCGCCAGGAAAGCTCATGCCGAAGCGATCGGCGAGCTCTTGCACCACCAAGACGCGGTTCGCCCGCTCGGCGACGGCCAGCGGCCACGACTCGTCGGTCCGGGCCATATCGATGATAGGCGCCGAGGCGGGCCCGCCTTCGTCCAGGCCCGTCACCGCCGCACGCACGCAGCGATCACCGTCGCGCAAATAGAGGATGCAAAAGGGGACGTCAAAAACGGCGGCCTGAAAGGCATCGATCGCTGACCGGCAAACGTCCTCCTTGGATC
>JANNNO010000171.1:0-7065 GCA_031398585.1 Myxococcales bacterium
CTCGACGCCGCATGCGCCGTCGGCACAATCACCCATGACGCCGCCACGCTCTGGGTGCGTTTCACCAAGCCCGAAGTCCCGCTCACCCTGACCCTTTGGGCACCCGGTGAGCAGCACCAGGTCCAGTTCTTTGCCTCGGGCAGCGACGATACGGATCAGACGTTCGTCATCACCTACCCTGACGACTTCGCGGGCAAGCCGCCTCTGCGGCCCAACACGAAGTACAGCTTCAGGATCGAAGCCGACGCACAGACCGTCGGAGCCGGCAGCTTCATGACCTTCCCGGCCGGGCACGACGACACACCCGAGCGTTTCAGCTTCGCGTTTTCCAGCTGCCACCAACCGTTCGACAAGGAAGGCAAGACCGCCGGCGAGTCACTCGCGATGATCGAGGCGACGACGCGCGCCCTCACCGAACACGACGTGAAGTTTCTCCTGCTCTGCGGCGATCAGGTCTACGCCGATGAACCGGTCTGCTTCAGCCTGCACGGCGACAGTCCTCGCGAGGAGTCGCCGCTCTTGTCGCTGTCGCGCGAGGAGATCCGCAAGCGCTACCATCAACAATACCGGCGGTCCTGGGCGACGCCAGGATTCCTGGCCCTTCAGTCGCAGCGGTCCACCCACTGCATGATCGACGACCACGAGATCGTCGACAATTGGGGGTCGAATCCCGCGCACGCTGGCGAGGCCTGGCAGCGCGTGGCGGCGGCCGCCCTCGACGCCTTCTTCGACTACCAGCGCGCCCGCAATCACCCACGCGGCACCAAGCGGCCGGGGCATCTGCATCGCAGCTTCAGCTACGGGACGATCGCGGTCTTCCTGGCTGACGTGCGCAGCGAGCGCAGCGCCAGCCCGGGGGCAGAGCGTGTGATGAGCGAAGCACAGGTTGCGGCCCTGGCCGCGTTCCTGCGCGACAACGGCGACAAACACGCGCTCTTCGTCGCGATCGGCGTGCCACCTGTGCACATCCCGACCTGGTTCAACCGGGTGGGCGACAAGATCCTCGCTCCCGGCAGCGATCTTCACGACCGCTGGTCGAACCCGGCCCTGGTTCCCGAACGCGACAGGCTGCTGAGCCTGCTGGCCGAACATCGCAAGGCCCATCCGCAGCAGGGGCTCGCGATTCTCTCGGGCGACATCCATGCCGGCTGGGCCGCCTCGCTAAAGCCGCCGGAAGCCCCCCCCTTCCATCAGTTCATCGCCAGCGCGCTGACCAACAACAGCGGATCCATGACCGGGATCCTGGCGCGCGTTCTCCTTGGGGTCAGTCAGCCGCTGCACGGCGAAGTGGCCGGGCTCTCCGTCGACGACGTGCCCGGGCAGCCAGGGGGGAAAAATCCCTACGGGGGATTGAACCTCGGCATCGTCGAGGTCGAGCGCCGCTCACGCGATCATTCTTCGATCCGCTTTCGCCTGATTGGCCAGCACGACGAACGACCGAGCGAGCCCGTCGTGGTGTTCGACTCGGGCCCGCTCGGCTCGTGACCGATGCGAGCCTTCAGCTCTCTCGCCACTTGATCGAGCAGCCGAGCGAGGGCCGTTGCGGTCCTTCGAAGGCGCGTCCACCGCGGGCCGCTTCGATGGCGAGGGAGAGATCCCGTCGGGTCACGGCGGCGGCGTCCTTCCAGGAATCGTCGAGCCGACCTCGATACGTCAATTCATGGTCAGCGTCGTAGACGAAGAAGTCGGGCGTGCAGACGGCACCGAAGGCGCGCGCGACGTCCTGGCTGGCGTCGTGAAGATAGGGAAAGCCGTAGCCCTTCTGGCGGGCGCGTTCGGCGAGCGCGGCCGGGGCGTCGTCGGGATAGCTCTCGACGTCGTTGGAGCCAATCGCAACGAAACGCACGCCGCTGCCTTCGTGCTCACGCGCCAGGGCCACCAGGCGATCTTCGATCGCCTTGACGTACGGGCAGTGGTTGCAGATGAACATGACCACCACCGGGTGCCCGGCCAGGTCCTTGGAACCGAGCCGACCTGCGCCGTCGACGCGGGGAAGCTCGAACGCGGGCATGATTTTTCCGGCTTCTGCCGGACGACTTTCGATCGCCATTCGTCGCATCCTACTCGCACAGGCCTCCGTCGAGGTCGTCCCTCCGTCGCCCGCTGCGACAGATTCGACCTTGTCCGAGCGCGGCTGAGACAGATGCGTCGCGCGCGCAAAGTTCGACACATTCGTCGGTGAACTGCGAACGATCTTGCTCAGCAGACTGACGGTTGACGTCGGCAAACGCCGTGAAACCTCGCGGTTGGCAGCTGCGGCCGACGCTGGTCCCGCGGTTGCAATTCCACCCCCCCATGGTCACAACGCTCAGCCTCGCCCTGCCCCTCTGCACGCTCGCCGCCGTCGCGCTGCCTGCGCCGGCATCGCCGCAAGAGCCTGACCTGGTGGCCCGCCTGGCCGATGCCGAACCGCCCGCTCGTCGCTTCGACTACGGTCGCGCCGCCTGGCAGATCGGCGCCGCGATGGGCCTCGGCGTCATCTGGTACCAATCGGAGATCGAGCTCAACAAGCTCGACTTCGACTTCGACCGCACCTGGTCGGACCAGTGGAAGCGCCTATCGACCGCGCACGGCTACCGCTTCGACGACAACAACCTCACGCTGAACGTCGGGCACGCGTTCATGGGCGCCTACTATCATCAGTTCGCACGCGCCAACGGAGGCAGCCTGCTCGAAGCGCTGATCTTCGACTTCGTCACATCGACGACCTGGGAGCTCACCGTCGAGCACCGCGAGATCATCAGCCTCAACGACACGGTCGTCACCACGTTCGGCGGCGTGGCGCTTGGCGAGGGACTCTTTGCGCTGGGTGAGTTCTTTGCGCGCGGTCGCCCCACCGTCGTCAACCGTGTCCTGATGGGCGTGGTCTCACCGGCTCGCCTGCTCGGCTGGGCCCTCGGCGATCCGCCGCGCCCTGCCCATCGCCTCGACAGCGATTTCGATCGCCACGGCTTTGCCACCGACGCCAAACATCGCTTCGACTTCGCCGCCGGTGGAGCCCGCCAGGTCGGCGCGCGCCCGACGCCCTGGCAGACTGCCCTGCGGCTGGACCTCGAGCTGGTCGATCTGCGCGAATACGGGCGCGCGGGTCAGCGACGACGAAGCACACGCGGCGGTGAATTCACGCGCATCGAGGCCGACTGGATGGCGGGGCCCGATGACAGCCGCGACATCGCGCTGGCCGCCAAGGCGTCGCTGTGGGGGCACAACCGCAGCCACGCTATCGACACCGAAGAAGGCCGTGTCATCGGGCATTCGGCGTTCTTCGGCACGGCGTCTGCCTTTGACCTTCGGGTCGATGGCATCGGCAACCGTGACTTCCTGGCGACGGTGCACCTGCTGGGCCCTGCCCTCGACACCACGCTGTTTCGCGACCGCTGGACCTTTCGCATGGCGGCCGACGTGATGCCCGATTTTGCCATCGTGCAACCGATGGCCTTGACGGGTGTGTCCCGGGAAGAGCGCCTGGGAAGCAAGACCACGGTCCAGAACAACGACTACTACTACGCCCTCGGCGTGACCTCGACAGCGCGCCTCGAAGCCCAGTACCGCCGCTCGCGCGCCGGCGTCGCATTCGCTCACTCGCATTACGACTCCATCGAGGGCTTCGATCGCTACCAGCGCGGCTACACCAGCCCGACGGGCGTCTACCACGCGCCCATCACCCACGACGCCAACCTGACCGACGGCCGGCTCAAGCTGCGGGTCTTTTCGGAGGCTCCGCTTCCCTTCGTGAGCGTCAAGATTGGTGCCAGCCTCGACTACGAACGACGCAGTGGCAGCACGGGCGAACATCATCAGCGCAGCGCGGACATGCGCGTCGGCTTGCACGCGGCGTATACGATGTAACAAGCCTCTTTTTCGCTGCGAAACTGGGCGCCTCGGCCAAGGTCGTCCACCCGCTGGAACCCGACGCCCCGCGGCCCGTGCGCCGCAGTCGGATGGGCGATCCAGCGGCTAGAAACCGGCCCGCCTGTGTTATGAGGGGGCCGTGATTCGTCCCGTCATGCCCGCCGCAGATGCGCTCAATCGTCTGCGCGAAGGAAACCGTCGCTTCACCAGCAACGTCCGTAGCCTCGATGCCCTGCTCAGCCACACCCGTCGCGGCGAGTTGGCAGCCGTCCGTCAGGAGCCGTTCGCGATCGTGCTCGGCTGTTCGGACTCCCGAGTGCCGGCCGAGATCGTCTTCGATCAGGGCCTCGGGGATCTCTTCGTCATCCGGGTCGCCGGCAACATCGTCGCGCCCTCGCAGGTCGGCAGCGTCGAGTTCGCGGCCGAGCGCTTCGGTACCCGCCTCGTCGTGGTCATGGGACACACGGCCTGTGGAGCCATCCTCGCGACGCTCGAGCAGATCGAGAACCCTGAAGGAAGCTCCTCGAGCAACCTGGCTTCGATCGTCAACCGCGTTCGCCCGTCCATCGAGCCGCTGATGAAGACTCCCCTGGCCCACGACCGAGCGGCGCTGCTTCACGAAGGCATGCGGTCGAACGTTCGCGTGGCCGCAGACCACCTTCGCCACGGCTCGTCGCTGCTCGAGCAATTGGTTCTAGAGGACGGCCTGCTGGTCGTCGGCGCCGAATACAACCTCGAGACCGGCGAAGTCGATTTCTTCGACGGCGTGCCGCCCGGCTGAGGCCGAGACCTCGGACCCGCTTCGGCGGGGCCGATCAGGCGGGGCCGTCGCGCAGGGGCAGGCGAATGGTAAAGGTCGTGCCGCGGTCGGGCCCGCAGTCAAAGGCGATCGTACCGCCGTGCTTCTTCACGATGACCCCGTAGGCGAGCGCGAGGCCCTGCCCGACCCCCTTACCGAGGGCCTTCGTGGTCACGAACGGCTCGAAGATACGGTCGCGAATCCCGGGCGGGATCCCAGGTCCGTTGTCGGCGATCGAGATCCGCACGCGGTCGTCGTCGAGTGACGTCCGTACCTCGACGAGACCTCTGCGCCCTGACGAGCTGCTCGATTCACCGATCGCGTGGGCGGCGTTGACCAGCAGATCGAGGAAGACCTGGCTGAGCTCGCCGATGTAGCAGGGAATGGTCGGCAAAAGGGCATAGTCGGTTACCACGTCGGCCACGTCGACCATCTCATTGCTTGCCACAACGATCACGTCGCGAAGCGCCTGATTGAGATCCGCCTCTTGTTTGAACTGCCCGTCGGCCCGGGCAAAGCCCCGCATCGACTGTACGACCTGGGCGATGCGAGCGATCCCGGTCTTCATCGATCCGAGTGATGCGGGCAACTGGGCGCGCAAGTATTCCAGGTCGGCCGCCTCTTCTGCCGCGGCCAGCACCGAACGATCAGCATCGGTGAGCGGGCCGGTCACCGTGTTATCGAGAATCCCTTGGTAGGCGGCGCAGAGGTCTAACAACGCGGTCAGCCCATCCGCTGCGAACTCGAGGTTGTCACCAACGTACTGGATCGGCGTGTTGATCTCGTGTGCGATGCCAGCGGCCATGCGCCCCACGGACTCGAGTCGTGCCAGTCGCTGCCGCTCGAAGTCCTCGGCCGAAGCAGCGCTCTCGCTGCCGACTGGCAGCGGCGTGGTACGGACGCGGGACGACGAGCTCATCGAAGCCCTCGCTGGTCGCGTTCGCCGGGGCGGTCCGGCGTCGCACCTTGCAACGCCCAGATCTCCTTACATGCGCCGGATCCCCCAGGGGCTCGCGACAGGAAGCCGAGGGCTTGCGTAGCGTCGATCATGGGGGTGCCCTTACGTTCGGCAGACCCCCCTCGATCCTGAGTCGCGCGAACTGCGCAATGATGGGTAGGGGGTCTGCCTCCGCTCCCTGCTCAAGGGTCAGCTGCAGTCTGACGATCAGACCGCAGATGCCTACGAGCGGAAACCCGACGGCTTCGGCCGGATTGACCGGCGAGAGCCAAGAAGGTTCCGAGCTGAAGGCAGGCCTGCACCCTGCCATTCACGTCTTCGAAGCCACCAAGGCAATCTTCGCGACTCGCAACGCGGAGGAGCTCCCTGAGGTCATCGTCGCCGCCGCGGTCAAGGTGATGGCCGCCGATGCCGTCACGCTGTTGATGCCGGCTGCCGACGGCTCGCTCTTCGTCGCGCACGCCCTGGGGCTTCCGGACGACGTCAAGAAGAAGACCCGCATCGTCGTGGGCGAGGGGATCGCGGGGAAAGTGGCAGAAAGCCAGATCCCCGCGGTGCTCAACGGCCCCACCAATGGAGGCCATGGCCGTTCGCGCTCATCGATCATCTATCCGATGGTCTCAGGCGGGCGCCTGCTCGGGCTTCTAACCTTCAACCGCTCTTCGGGCGCCGCCCCGCCGTACGCCGACGACGATCTCGACACCGCCGCGACGCTCGCCTCGCAGGTCATGTTGGCGATCGAGAACGTCAGGCTGATCCGTCAGTCGGCGATGAACGACAAGCTGGCAGCCGTCGGCCAGCTGGCCGCCGGCATTTCCCACGAGATCAACACGCCGATTAAGTTCATTGGCGACAGCACCCACTTTCTCAAAGAGGCGGTCGAGGATCTGCAGACCGTGCTGACCAAGTACCGAGAGGTCTGCGCGGGCGTGCGCGAAGGCGCGGATCCCGCGATGGGCTTCGAGGAGATCGACGCTCTCGAACAAGACCTCGAGCTCGACTACCTGCAGGAAGAAGTGCCCAAAGCGATCGAGCGCAGCATGGAAGGCGTTCGCCGCGTCGCCGAGATCGTGACCGCCGTGAAATCCTTCGGTCGCGTCGAGCTGAAAGAGAAGTCATCCGCCGACATCAACCAGCTCATCCAGACCACGGCCGTGGTGACACGCCCCGAATACCGGCACGTCGCCACGCTCGACCTGAAACTCGGCGAGCTGCCCCCCCTGCTCTGCTACCCGAGCGATCTCAACCAGGTCTTCCTCAACCTCATCGTCAACGCTTCGCACGCCATCGCCGATGTGCACAGCAAGACCAACGAGATGGGGCGCATCACGATCGAGACCTATCTGGAAGGCTACGGGATCACGATCGCGGTCAGGGACACCGGCGGCGGAGTCCCGCTGACCGTGCGAGACAAGATCTTCGACACCTTCTTCACCACCAAGCCAGTCGGCAAGGG
>JANNNO010000200.1:0-6059 GCA_031398585.1 Myxococcales bacterium
AAGGCGCCGGCCAGGACGCGAAGCAGGAAGCCGAGCGCGATGCAGGCGACATCGACGAAAGGGACGCGCTTCAGATAGAAGGAATAGGCGACGTTCAGGCCGAGATATCCGCCGGCTACGGCCCCCAAACCCGGCGAGAGCCAGGCGCCGATTCCGAGACCGAGCAACGCGAAGAGCACGGCCGCGGCACGAGCGGCGCTGACCGAGAGTTTGCCCGCAGCGATGGGCCGGTTGCGCTTGACCGGGTGCGCCCGATCTTTTTCAACGTCAACCAGATCGTTGAGCAGATAGACCGAGCTCGAGAGCAGACAAAAACAGGCAATCGCGATCAGCGTCCGCCCGACCGCTGGCCCGTCGTACATGCGCTGGGCGAAGACGAGCGGAGCGGCGACGAACGAGTTCTTTATCCACTGATGAGGGCGCGCGGCCCGGAGAAGCGGCAAGACCATCGAAGGAACGCGGGAGTGTACTCCATCGGGCGCCGATCCCTGATACGCTCACAAGCAATGTCTGCCGTCGCCCCTCCGGAATCCCCCGCCATTGCGGGAGCGGGGGCGCCTTCCGACGACGAGCTCGTCGGGCGCGCGCAGAAGGGCGATCTGCTGTCCTTCGAGACGCTGGTCGAGCGGCACGAAGACCGCCTCTATCGGCTCGCGGTGCGGCTTTTGCGCAACGACAACGACGCCCGCGAGGTGCTGCAAGAGGCGTTCTTGTCCGCGTGGCAGAACCTGGGGGCTTTCGCGGGGCGTGCGCAGTTCGGCAGCTGGATCTACCGGGTCACTTTGAACGCCGCTCTCATGCTGCTGCGTTCGCGCAAGCGGCGCCCCACGATCTCGGTCGAGGACGTGCCCGAGGGGACCATCGACCAGGCGCTGTCGACCGGAAACTCCGAGCGCGGGGGGAGCGACTGGATTCGCCGGCCCGACGACCAGCTGGCGTCCGAAGAGCTCAAGGAACACCTGCAGGAGGCCCTGGGGCAGCTCCCTGAGATCCTGCGCGTGGTCTTCGTCCTGCGCGACGTCGAAGAGCTATCCACCGAGGAGACCGCCGTGGCGCTCGGGATCACCGTGCAGGCGGTCAAGACGCGTCTGCATCGAGCGCGACTGGCGTTGCGGGCCGCCATCTCGAATTATTTCGGGCGGACTTGAGCTTTCAACCCCGCCGTCACGTTGCCATCGGTCTCTTCGTCACCGCAGCCATCGGCTGGTCGGGCACGGTGCGATCGGCTGCCCCTGCCGTTGCGGCGGCTACGGGCGCTTCGGCCGTTACGGCGGCACCTGCGGCCGAGCGACGGCTGCGGGAAGCGGTCGATGGACTCGAGGCGCGACGCGGGCAACCCTCTGCCGTGGCGTCGCTGGCGGAGCTCTCCGAGCTGACGGGTGATCACCCTCCGGGCGCCATCGCGGGACCGCTCGCGGCGCTCGCTGCTCACCCCGTCACGGATCCGCTGGTAACAGCGCAGGCCGAACAGCTGCTGGCGCAACAGGCGCTGGCGCGCGGGGACGGCGCGGAGGCGGAACGTCGCTGGCGGTCGCTCGGCCTTCTCGGTCGGCGCGTGACGGGTGCGGCAAACCGGAGCGCCGATGGGTTGCCCGACGACCTCGCCGTGATCGGACCGTTCGATGCGGCGGGAAGGGGGGGCCTCGGCGAGGTCCATCCGCCGGAGCTTGCCCAGGGTGGGCCGGCGCCCGGTCGTGTCTTTCCCGGCAAGGAGCGCGAAGTCGCCTGGCGCACCGTCGCGGTTCCTCGCGTGGGCGGTGCCCTCGCACTCGATGGTCTGTTGCGGCCGGATCGAGACGCCGCCGCTTACGTACTCGTCGAGGTGAAGTCGACGCGCCCCCAGGCCGCCGTCCTGCGCCTTGGCAGCGCGGGCCCCGTGCGGGTCTGGGTCGACGGCCGGCTGGTCCACAACAACGATGTGGTCCGCGAGGCGCGTCTCGATCAGGACGCAGTCGCGCTGCCGTTGACAGCGCGTCCTGTCCAGCTGCTGGTCAAGACCGTCGTTCTCGGGGGGCGCGTGGCGGCTCTATCTGCGGCTCACCGATCCGGCGGGTCGCCCGTTGCGCGGATACGTAGCCGGGATCCCCGCCGCGATGGTTACGCCGCGAGCGACACCGATCGCCACTGCCGCAGGTCGTGGGACCAAGCCACCCCGCGAGCTGGGAGCTCTGTTGCGCGCCCGGGCCGAGGCAGCCGGAGGGCAGGAGGCGTTCTCCGCGTGGCTCGATCACGCTCGCTGGCTCGGGTTTTCAAGGCAGTCCGATCGGGAGGCGAAGCTCGAGGAAGCGGCGCTGGAGCGGGCGGCGGGGCAGGGGGCTCCGGCCGTGCTTGCGACCGATGCGCTGCTACGCCTGGGGCAGCGTGCGGAAGAGGAGGAAGTTCGCCGCCAAGCTTTCGAGCGCGCGGTGAAGCTGGCCCCCGATCCCGAACGCAAGGCGAGCGCACTCACGGGCCTTGGCGAGCTGGCGCGCGGGCGCCGGCGAGAGAGCGAGGCCATCGCGTTTTTTCACCAGGCGCTGGCCGCGTCGCCGACGCATGTCGATGCTCATCTGGCACTCGCGCGCGAGGACGAGACTGCGGGATTGCCGGCGGTCGGCCTCGCCCGCCTGGCGAAGTTGCCCGACGCCTCGTCGTCGTTGCCGCGCGTACGGCTCTTGCGGGCGCGCCTGCTCGACGCTCAGGAACGCCGCGCTGAGGCCGAAGCGGAGCGGCTGCAGGTCTTTGCCCATCGGCAGTCCGATCTCGAGCTTGCCCTCACGCTGGCGCGGGCCGCGCGGGATCGCGGCGACGTTCGCCGTTCCATCGCCTTGCACCAGGCGGCAGCCGGGCTTGCCCCGGGCGTTCCTTACGTCGTCACGGAGTGGGCCTCCCTGCTGGAAGGCGCCGGCGAGGTCGAGGCGGCGCGAAAGCAGCTCGAGGCGGCCGCGACCCGCCTACCTGACGAAGCTGGCCTCTGGGAGGAGCTGGGGCGGCTCACCGTTCGTGCGGGCGGTGGGCAGACCGCCGTCTCGCCGCTGCGACGAGCGTTGGAGCTACGCCCCCAGAATCCCCCGCTGCGGCGGTACCTCGCCCGGCTCGAGGCCGAGCTTGCCGGGCAAGTGGGCGACGCCGGCGACGATCTGGTTCGTTCGTTCGGCGAAGATGGCGCGGCGTTGGCGCGCGCGGCCCTGCTGGCGACGGGAAAGGCTGACACGAAGGGGGCCTCCCAGGGCGCGACGGAGGTGCTGCTCGACAAGAAGGCCGTGAGGGTCCACCGCAATGGGCTCTCCGAGCGCTTCGTGCAGCGCCTCGTCCTCGTGCGCACCGAACAGGCGGTGAGAGACGCGCTCGAGCAGGGCATTCGTTACACGCCCGGCTCGCAAGAGGTGGAGATCCGCAGCGCGCGCATTCATCGCCATCGTCCCGGCGCCACGGCCAGCGACGAGCTCGAGCTGCTCGAAGCGACGGGACGCGACGATCGCGATCTGTCGGAACCCTGGTATGGGCTCTATTACGACCTACGTGCCGAGGTCGTGATCTACGAGGGCCTTCGCCCGGGTGACGTGCTCGAGCTGTCGTACACGATCGCGGATGTCTCTTACGAGAACGTGTTGCGAGACTACTTTGGCGATCTCGATCCGATCGCCGAGTCGGCGCCGCGCCGGCGCTGGGAGTACATCCTGCTGGTTCCCGCGTCGCGCACGTTCCATTTCAACCAGCCCAAAGCGCCGGGCTTCGTCGCCCGAACCGAGCGACGCGGGGACGAGGCGCTTCATCGCTTCATCGCCACCGACGTGCCCGCCGTGGTCTCGGAGCCCGGCATGCCAGGCTGGGCGGAGGTGTCACCCTATCTGCACGTCAGCACGTTCGCGGGCTGGGACGAGGTGGGCCGCTGGTACTGGCAGCTGATCGCCGATCAGCTTGCCGCGGATGACCGACTGAAGAAAGCGGCGCGCGAGGCGGTGCGGGGCGCCGGCTCGTTGCTGGAAAAAGTGCGGGCCTTGCATCGCCTGACGCTCGAGAGCACCCGCTACGTGGGGCTCGAGTTCGGCATCCACGGCTACAAGCCCTACAAGGTCACGCAGGTGCTGTCGCGGCGGTTCGGCGACTGCAAGGACAAGGCGTCGCTGTTGCACGTGTTCCTGCGTGAGGTCGGCATCGAGAGCGAGGTGGTGCTGCTGCGGACCCGTCGGTCGGGGCGGGTGAACAGTTTTCCGGCCTCGCTGGCGATCTTCGATCACGCGGTCGTCTACGTTCCGGGCCTTTCCCTCTACCTCGACGGGACCGCGGAGTTCTCGGGCATGGACGAGCTGCCCGCCGAGGATCAAGGCGTGACGGTGCTGCGGGTCGGCCCGCGCGGATCCAAGCTCGACGAGACCCCCGTACTGCCGGCGATCAAGAACCGGGTGCAGCGGCGGTGGATCGCGACGCTCGCGCCGGAAGGCGGCGCTCGCATCGAGGAGGAGATTGCGGTCAGCGGTCAGGCCGCGCCCGAGTGGCGCGAGCACTACGAGACACCGGGGGAGAGATCAGAACGTTTCGCCCGCGTCTGGGAGGGCCGTTTCCCAGGAGCCGTGCTCGAGAAGGTCGAGCTCGTCGGCGTCGAGGATCGCAATCTGCCCGTGATCGCGCGTTCGGTGGCTACCGTGCCGACGCTTGCAGAAGAGACCAAGGACGGCAGCTGGCGTCTGCCCGTGAGCGCGCGTGAGCCGGATCTGGTGCGCAGCTACGCGCGGCTGTCGCGGCGGCGGCAGGAGTTCTTGCTCGGCTATCCATTTCGGCACGAAGAGGATCTGACCTTCGTGTTGCCGCCCGGCTTTTCCATCGAATCGACGGCATCACCACGCAAGATCACGTCGAGCTTCGGCAGCTTCGAGCTCGCCGTCACCGTCTCGTCTTCGACTTCGGCGGCGGGAACTCAGGCGCAGGTTCGTGTCGTCTCGTCCACCGAGGTGTCGCAAAATCGGATCTCGCCGGCCAGCTACGCTGCGTTCCGCGCCTTTCTCGGGCAGCTGGACGCGGCCTTGCGGCAGGCGATCGTGGTGCGCAAACGGCCACTTGCCGGCGGCGCTGCGGCGCCTGCGCCACCGTCCGACACCGAACCTGCGAAGGGGCGATCGTGAGGCGACGCTCGGCCTGCCCGCTGGCGGTGACGCTGGCGATCTTGGCCAGCGCCGGCTGCGCGGCACCGCGCACGGGGGAGCCGCCGCTCGCGCTGGCGCTGGCTGAAGGAAGTTCCACCGGTTGGACTCTCCTGTCGGCGGGCGAGGTGGCCGCAGCGGCGGCGCGTTTTGCTTCCGCCAAACCCGATGACGTGGCGGCGCGGTTCGGGCGCATCACCCTGGCTTATGAACGCGGCGACGACGCCCTCGCCATTGCCGTGAGCGTGACGCTGCTGGAAAGCCACGATCGTGTGGGCGCCGAGCGGACGAGCCGGCTGCCGCGTGCGCTCGAGGCGCGCCTGCCGGCCCTGTTGGCCGATGCCACGGCCAGCCGGTTGCGGGAGCTCTTCGAAGTCGTCGTCAATCCAGCTCCGCTCGAGGAGCGGTTGCTGCGGGTGCCGCTCGATGGGCTGCCGTGGCGGGCGCGGCTCGGGATCGAAAACGCGATCGATCTCATTGCACGCCGGCGCGGCGATGCAGCCCTGCTCGCCAAGCGGAGCGAGGTCGCCGGCTGTTTGTCGGGCCTCCTGGGGCTCGGCGTGGTGGGGCGGCTGCCGCGCGCGGACCTCGATCTTCCGCTCGCATCGTCATCGGCACGGGGAGCTCCGCAAAAGGCGGGACCGGCCCAGACGCGCGTCTTCACTGCGGCCTCGGGTTGTCGCCTCTGGATCCCCGCGCACGACGGTTGGCCGGGCGTCCGCGTGCTGCAAGCGCGCCTGCCGCCGTCTTCGCGTCCGCGGCTCCTGATCTTCGAGCACGAAGGGCCCGCAAAGTTGACGCTCACCCCGCAGGGCGGTCCATCGCAGATCTCGTTGCATGAAAGCGATGCGGTCCATACACCCCGGGCGCGGGCCATTCCGCTGGCGGCCGGCGATAGCGCCTTCGATCTCGAGGTGCGGCTCGGCACCTGGGGCATGG
>JANNNO010000204.1:0-6473 GCA_031398585.1 Myxococcales bacterium
TCGTTCAGCGCCAGCTTCGCCAATGCCAGCCCCAGCATCCGCGTGGCACCGCAGCCGATCGTCACCGCGCCGATTGCCATTCGCCACCCATCGATCCCGGCCGCCGAGATCATGCCGGTGAATGCCAGCCCGCACGCCATCCCTGCCACGGCGCCGTTGGTGAGGAATCACCCCGGCCTGCACTTTTACGCCAAGCTTTCGCTCGGTTCGAACGGTGGTCGTTACCGGGAGATCGATCCCGAGAAGCCCCTGCCGCAGCTGGGTGACACCAACAGCGACGCGTGCGTCGACCAGACCGACTACAACACCCTGGTCGCGAGCTACGGCCAGACGGTCCCGCGCGGTCACGCCGCCGACATCAACCGAGATCGCAGGGTCGACATCTACGACTACCTGAACATCATCCAGAACATGGGTGAAGGCTGCAGGTAGCCCGAACCGGTCAACATCGAGCCCAGATCGAGATACGAGCGAAGAGCGGGGCCCCTTGCCTCGCTCTTCGCGTTTTGCGTTTGCCCATCATTTCCTTGCGACCCATCTTCATCCCTTTCGGGCGGCCGCAGTCGCTAACGACGTTGGCGGTGCACGCCCTGCCAAGGAGACAATCACGATGGAACGCATGACCAAACCGGAACGAATCCGGCACTGTACCTCCGCTTCGGCGCTGGTCTTCGCCCTTGCCTTCACTCTCGTCGCCCTCCCCGTCGCCCGCGCCACCGACAAGCACGGCGAGCATGGAGATCACGGCAAACACGGAGACCACGGCAAACACGAAGGCAAGTCCGGTCGACCGTCGCAGTTCGCGTCTCTCGACACCAACGCCGACGGCAAGCTGACGCCGGAAGAGCACGCGGCCGGCGCTCAGCAGATGTTCGCCACGATGGACGCAGACAAGGACGGCAAGGTCACCGCCGCCGAGATGGACGCGGCCAAGGAGCAGGTGACGGGCCGCAAGCCCAAGCATGCCGACATGAGCGCCGCCGACAAGATCAAGAAGGTCGACGGCAACGGCGACGGCGTGCTCACCGCCCTAGAACACACCGCCGGCGCCAAGGCGATGTTCGCGGCGATGGACGGCAACGGCGACGGTCAGCTCACGAAGTCAGAGCTCAAGCAGGGCCACCGCAAGATGCTTCGCAAAGCCGCCCAGCGCCACTGACCGCTGCTCGGCGGTCGGGAGAGACTCGCGGCTGGGAGACTCTCCCGGCCGCGGGGAGTCTCAAGGCTGCAGGGCGAAGCAGTAGATACCGCCCCAACCGCCGCCGGCGCCGATGCTCGAACCGTTACCGGGGCCGTTCTGCACCAGATTGACGCCTGCCACGCAGGTCGGCTCGGTGTGAACTTGCATCCAGTTCATGCCGCTACCTGCGGGCCAGGAGTGCCCCATGCCGATGGTTCCGCGCGTGGTGGCGCTCGTCCAATCGTTGCAGGTGTCAGCCATCGTGCGCGCGCGCAGCTTGCCGGTGCGGTCGGTGCCGGTGATCACGTCATGCGTGTCGTTGGGCTGCGTCTTGGGTCGACCCTCGCCGTTTTCATCAGCCAAGTCGTTGACCGCTTGCGAGTCGCCGGCGGGACGATTGGCGGCGAGCAGCCCCGCCTTGTTCATCGAGATGAGTCGGCCGCGGCGGTCGTACCAGGGGCCTTCGCCAATGCGATCGATCGCGTTGACCTGCATACCGTCCGGTCCCTTGAAGGCACTCAAAAACGCTTTCCAGGTCTTGTGTCCGAAGCCGACGTCGGCCGCGAGCGTCTGGCAGATCTTGTCAGCGCCGGTCAGGCCGTTGTCGGTGCCAAAGCGGAGATCGCCGCCGAAGCCGTTCTGACTCTTCGAGAGGCGGCGCATGCCCGCCAGCGAGGTGTAAAAGAAGCTGAACTTCGCGCTGGGATCGCCTACCTCACCGCCGCCGACCTCGGCCGGTTGCGCGGTATCGGGTGCGCTGGTTCCGCCGCTGCCACCGGCCGCGCCGCCGCCCGTTCCGCCGGTGCGTGCGCCGCCCGCGCCGCCCGTGACGCCATTGCCCGCGCCGCCCCCCGTGCCACCGCTGCCGCCAGGCTGACCACCGCCGGTGCCACCACCGCCGCTGCCGCCTTGGCCTCCAGCCCCACTGCCGCCGCTACCGATTGGGACCAACCCGCCGCCGCTTCCGCCCGAGGCGTTCGCCCCCCCGCTGCCGCCGCGTCCCGAACCGCCACGTCCCCCCGTCGCCGCGGGGCTGCCGCCGTTGCTGGCGGGTGGCGTCTCCGCAGGCGCGCAAGCCACGGCTGAGACGAAGGAAACGGAGAGGAGGAGAGCGAGAGAGCGGGTCTGCATCGGGTGGATTGTCCTCGGCGGAAGGGCCATGGGGCGGGGCTTTGACACGGCACCCTCCGCAGGCGGCGGGTCCCGAGAGCAGTTAGTGACGGATCGGTGTCGTTTTTGTCACCGACACCGTCCCACGCGGCCTCACGCGCCGATCTCCCCGCGTACGGAAAGAGTGCGGGGCGGGGCGTTACAGGCGGCTTCCGCGTTGGCTATGGCAACGGAACGCGACGACCGCCGCGCTCAGCGGCAGAGCAGATCGTCGCCGCAGGTCTTCCCTGCCGGACACGGCTGATCTTCGTTGCAGTCGTCGAAGCCCGCGGTCTTGAGCGCGCGCGTGACGGGGGCGCTGACCACGAACTCGACGCAGCCGCCACCCACGTTCGCCGAATCGACAGTGCGCCGGGTCAGCTCGTAGGTCGGGAAGCCCGAGAAGCCATGTTTGTACAGCTCGGTCATCAAGGCGGCGCTGGCGGTGAAACTGCCGCTGTCGGGTACGTCGCATTCGAACCAGGTATCGACATCACCATGCAAGTTCACGCCGAATCGAACGTGGACCTTGCCGGGGCCCGCCTGCGCAGGCGCGGTCCAGGCGAGAATCGCGGGCTTGCCGCTCTCCACCACGACAGCGGTCTTGCTTGCAACCAGCGGGTCGACGCCGACACCCTTCAACGTCAAGGGCGCAAACCCCGCAGCCCCTTCGATGACCAGCCGCAGATCCGCGCCGGGTGCGAAGGCCGGGTGCGTGAGCATGGGACCGTTGGCGTAGCGGTTCATCAACTCGACCAGCTCGATCGGCGTCTTGGCGCCCGTGATCGTGATCCGTCCCAGCGCACGCGGCTTCGGCTCCGGGACACAGGCCGCATTCACGCAGATCGTGCCGCTGCCACATTCCGGTGTGCAGGCCGCTTCGGCGGGTTGGTAGATCGAGCAGCCATCGACGGTGGCCAGCTTCTTGACCGCGACGGCGCTCGTCCGATCGTTGATGAAGCCATCGACAGCGGAATAGGGCCGGTCGGGATCGTTCTTGATCTCGAAGGTGAAGCGACCGATGCGGCTCTCTTCGCTGCACGGCTGGTAGTTGGTCAGCTTGCCCGCTGCGCCGCCGTCCGCGCCGCCCACTCCCGCATCCCCGGCGCCGCCAGTTGCTTGCCCGCCGCCGCTGCCTCCCGTCGGGGTGGCACCGGCGCCGCTTCCGCCGGTTGCCATGACAGCACCGCCTGCGCCCCCGCCCGGCGCCTTCGACGACCCGCAACTGGCCACAGCCACGGTCATGACCAGCGACAAGAACCACGGCACCTTACGCATGTTGGACATCGATCTCCCTGGATGGCGCCGCGGGGCAGGACGGCGAGGGATCATCTTCACGGCATCTTGCTGTCCTGTCCACCGGCGCCTGCCGAGCTGTCCGCGCTTTTGCACGAGCAGTCGAGGCAGGCCTGCAAGGTGCAACTGCCGCAGATCTCGATCATGCGTTTGCGCAGCGCCTGCCGCCCACGGTGCAACCTGACCGCCGCGTTGCCAGCCGAGATCCCCGTGCTCGCCGCCAGCGAGGCGAGATCACCGCCGTCGAGGTCGACCGTGCGAACCGCCTCGGCGTACTCGGGCTTGAGCGTCTCCAGCGTCGATCCGATGCACTGGCAGGCCTCCCGGTGCAGTTCCGGCAGATCGGGATAGAGCGGATCGATGGGGTTGCTCACTTCGGCGCCGAAGGCCGCTCGCGCGCGCGCCTCGCTGCCGGCCCTTCGCAAGTGATCGATGAGGGTGTTGCGCAGAACGCGATAGAACCAGG
Organism: Myxococcales bacterium; assembly: GCA_031398585.1. Lineage (GTDB taxonomy): Bacteria > Myxococcota_A > Polyangia > Fen-1088 > Fen-1088 > JANNNO01. Next base: position 4,092 of record JANNNO010000204.1, read on the forward strand.
CCACCGCTGACTCCTCGTCACGCAGCGCTTCGCCCTTGCCGATGCTGCGCAGGTAGGCGTCCTGCAAGATCTCCTCGGCAAGATCACGCCGTCCGATCCGCCGCTCGAGAAACCCGAGGAAGCGGTGGCGATTGGCCGCAAGAATGGATGCGACGCGCGCGTCGTCGTCGACCGGCAGTGCTTGCGAGAGTTCGGCTCTGTTCATGTGATGGATTGGGTTGGGGCCCAGGGTGGGACGACCGGTCGCAGTCTGATGGCCAGTCTGGGGGGCACGTAGTCAAGTCTGACCGAAGTGGCAGGCGCGCGCGGCTCCGTCTCCGAACCCGCGCGCGCCCTTCTGGTCAGCAGCCGCAGCCGGACCCGCAATCGCAGTCGCAGCCGCTATCGCAGTCGCAGGCCCCAGCGTCTTGCGCAGTCGCCGCCGGGTCAGGGGCGGTCGCGCTTGCAGGTGCGCAGCAGCCGGGCGTGCAGGTCTGGCCAGGCGAATTCTGGTTCATCTCGGTCGTCATCTGGATCTCCTCGGTGGGGGGTGGCACCGCCTCGTCAGCGGCTTCGTTTCTGGCCGCGCTCTCGGCCTCTCACCCCTGCAGACGGACGACCCCTTGGGGCATTACACGTCGGCGTGCGTCTTTTCGCGTTCCGCCGGATACCCCGTTCGCGTCAACGCGTCTCTAGCCGCGATCGTTCAGCGCTTTGACCAGGAGAGCCAGCATGGCGCGGGTCCCCTCGCGCGCGGTCTCGGGTCGTGGCTTGTGATCTTCCTTCACCCGCTCGATCAGATCATCGAGCGTTCGCTTGCCGTCGATGAGTCCCTTGAGATAGCCCAGCAGGGGGTGGTCGGGCTGATAGTCGTCGAGCCCAGGCAATCGCGGGATGGGCAGATGCGTGAACATCAACCAGGTGGGCGCGTCGCCCTCGCCCGGCGAAAAAGTCGTGGCGCCGACGTCTTCTTTGCGCGCGGCGAAGGTGTAGACCTCGAGCTTCTTCCAGCGGCCGTTGGCCTCCGACTTCATGTAGTCGATGACCGTGGTCGTGAGGGCAGGGCGCGTGAACCCTCCGGCGTGGATCAGCTGCGCCAGCTCCTCGGGCGCGTAGCGCTGCCCGTGGCGATGCTCTTGCGGATAGCTGAGCGGTCCGTAATTGATCCAGCGTCCGCCGGGAGCGAGCAGCCGGTGAATCATGCCGATCGTGTCACGCACGTCGGCCGGTACGATGTCGATGAACCAGGGTGTGACGACGGTATCGAACTGACCTCTGTGCAGCGGTGGCGCGAAGGCATCGCCTGCCACGAGATAGAACCGCTCGGGCCGCCCGTCGGGCGCCGAGAGTCGATGGTCCGCCGCGGCCGCCTCGATGTTGCGCGCATCGAGCGCGAACTCGGTCAAGGTGATGCCGTCACCGAACAGCACGCGATTGGCGATCAGCAGCAGCAGTGGATCCAGGTCGAGGCAGACCGTGAGGGACGGAGCGAAACGTCGGTGCAGCTCGTAAGCGAGTCGCGACGGGCCCGATCCCAGCACCAGCACGCGACCGAGGTCGTTGTCGCCCGCCAATGTCTGCGCGATCAGATCGGCCGCGATGCGGTTTTCGCCCGTCTGCGGCTCCCACGCCCAATCGCGCAGTGCCTGTTCGTAGTACTGAACGAAGGACTGCTCGCGCTCGCTCGCCTTGGCGCGGCTGTCGGGCCCCACGCCGGCATCCCGGAACAGGCTCATGAGGCGTTCGCCGTTGTCGCGATAGGCCGCTCGCAGTCGCCCGAGGCGCTTGCGGGTGCTGGCGAGAAGATCCGGTCGTGACAGCTCCTGCTCGAAGGTTCCGACCTGCTCCTCGATCAACTCGGCGAAGCGCTGCGCGTCCCGGCGCCAGTCGGCGATGGTCTTCTTCGGCTCGGGCACCAGGCAGGGCACTCCCCCGAGATCTGGGAAATCGATCTGGCAAGCGCGGCACTCGAGCGCCTTGTTCGCGGAGCGCAGCGGACCTGCACAGCGCGGGCACTCGAGCAGTTTGAACAGCTCGGCGTCCATCGCGGCCGAGTCTACTGGAGGCGTGCGGCTCGGCAAAGGCGCCGACGCCGCCACAGACCGAAGCATCCCAGCATCACGAGCGCGGCTGCCATTGCCACGCCGCCTCTCGGTCGTCCACCCGCCGCACAGCCGACGGCGCCCTCGCCGATGATCTCATCGGGCAGCCGGGGATAGATCGAACAGAAGTCCTCGACGTCGGCCGGGGGCAGGTCGCGATGAGGAGGACTGGCGCGCGTGTCTTTGTAGTAGAGAACGTTCCACTCCGGATCGCCCGGTTTCAACCCCTCGCAATCACGCACCTGGGCCCCACGTACGTCGCGTTTCGACGAGGTGGGGCCGTCCTTGGGGCCGATGCAGG
>JANNNO010000222.1:0-23948 GCA_031398585.1 Myxococcales bacterium
ATGAGCAAAAAGAGGATCGGCCACATGCCAATGCCCCCCTCGTGAAATGCATCGGCCAACAGCTTGAGAGCGGTCATCGACTCCTCCTTGGGATCCGGCTTCGGGTCGGGCGTCGTATCAGCTGGCGGTAGCAGCAGGGAAAAGCGCTACGAAACGGACTGACGGGTTTCGCCGTGGGGGCCTGGTCGAATCGGGTGGGGTGGCCAGCGACGCGGTCGTCGCGGCTCTAGACAGCGACGCGGTCGTCGCGGCTCTGGTATCGACCAGCACGTGCGAAACCATGGGCAAGGTCCACGGCACAGAGGCAAATCAAATGCCACAGCCGTGCAACTTTTGTAAAGCGCAGAACCATCGGGATCCCGCAGGTTTGTAACGGTGGCCCTCGCTGGGACCGTCGCCTTTTGCCCCGGGCCGGGGAAGTTTGGGTCGAATGGCCTCGGGGGAATCAAGCGGCAACCACTTGTGCGCGGAAAACTCCGGGAGGGTGCGTGAAAACGCGGCGGGCCGCAGCGAACGGCCAACGACTCGTCCGCGAAGCGCCGATCCGCCCCAATTTGGAGGGACTGGACTAACCTAACGCACGTTCAGCTGTCTTTGAGCTGTTCGGTCCGACGCAGTTTTTGTCGGCCCCGTCGCCGCACCGGCACCCCCTTTCCGACGCCTCCCCCGCTCACGGAGATCCCGCCCATGGCCATGACGCGAAATCGATCCCGCCTCGTCAAGACCCTCGCTGCCCTGCTCGTGGTGGGCGGAGTGGTCGCCTATTTTGCGGTTCGCAAGTCGGCGTCCGATGGGCCAGTGACCTTCAAAGTCACCAAGATCGATCGGGGGACCATCGAACAGATCGTCACCGCGACCGGGCAGCTGTCGGCCGTGGTCACCGTGCAGGTCGGCTCGCAGATCTCGGGCATCATTCAGAGCCTCAACGCCGACTTCAACAGTCAGGTGAAGGAAGGTCAGATCGTCGCTCAGATCGATCCCACGCGCTTCAAGGCGAACCTGCAGCAGGCGCAGGCGGCGCTCAAGAATGCCGAAGCTGCCTCGGCGCGGGCGCAGGTGAACTTCGAAGTCGCCAAACGCGAGTGGGAGCGCGCGCAAGAGCTCGCCGACAAGCAGGTCATCGGCGTCTCGGAGCTCGATGGCCTCAAGGCGAAATACGACCTCGCACGGGTCGAACGGCTCTCGGGCGAAGCGCAGGTGGCCCAGTCACGCGCCTCGGTCGGCATGGCCAAGGTCGATCTCGATCGGACCACGATTCGATCGCCGATTGACGGGACGGTCTTGCAACGCGCGGTCGACGTCGGACAGACGGTGGCGGCGTCGCTGTCAGCGCCGGTGATTTTCACCATCGCGCAGGACCTGGCCAAGATGGAAGTTCGGGCGGCCATCGACGAGGCCGACGTGGGCAAGTTGCGCGAGGGGCTCGAAGCGCGTTTCACCGTCGACGCGTACCCGGGGCGAGAGTTCGTGGCGACCATCTATCAGGTGCGATCCAACCCGAACGTCGTCTCGAACGTCGTCACCTACGACGCCATCTTGCGCGTCGACAATCCCGACAAGCGTCTGCGACCGGGCATGACCGCCAGCGTGCGCATCGTGACGGAAAAGCGCGAGGACGTGCTTCGCATCCCCAATGCGGCCTTGCGATTCAAGCCCGCGGCCGAGCTGGTGCTGGCCCAGACCAGTGCCGGGCCTGGTGGACCTGGCGAGGGCGAGCGGCGGCGCTGGGGCGGCGGCGGTGACGGCGGGGTCGCCGTCGAACGGCCTGGCGAAGGCCGCGAGCGGGAAGGCGGCGAGGGGCGTGGGCGGCAAGCGGTCGCCGGGGGTGGGCCCATGGGCGCGCCGGCGCCGGGCGCCGGGGCGCCGGGTGGGCCGGGCGGCGAGGCGCGACGTGCGGGGGGACCGGGGGGACCCGGCCGTCGGGGCGAGGGCGCACGGGTCGCGACGCGGGTCTACAAACCCCAGGGCGAGAAGCTCCTGGCGCTGCCCTTCCGCCCCGGCATCGCCGACGATCAGTTCACCGAGATCCTGCGTGGCCCACTCAAGGAGGGCGACGAGATCGTCATCGAAGCCTCGGGGCCGGGCTTGCAGCAGGCACCGCAGCGGCAACAGCAGCCCCCGGGCGGGGCGAATCGTAGCCGTGGCGGCCCGCGTTTTTTCTAGGAACTTCGTGACTGTCTCGTTTGTCTCACTGCCTGGCGAATCATTCTCATGATCAGCCCCACCTCTGCCACGCGTTCGACCGAGGCCCTGCCGGGCGAAAGCCCGCTCATCGTCGTGCGCGAGCTGGCCAAGCATTACGACATGGGCGATTTCACCGTGCACGCGTTGCGCGGGGTGAGTCTCGACATCGCACGCGGGGAGTTCGTCGCGGTCATGGGGCCTTCGGGTTCGGGCAAGTCGACCTTCATGCATCTCGTCGGCTGCCTCGACCGGCCGACCTCGGGCGACTACTACATCGACGGTATCAATGTCGCTGAGCTGGGCCGCGACGATCGGGCCGAGATCCGCAATCAGAAGATCGGCTTCGTCTTCCAGGGCTTCAATTTGCTGGCCCGCACCTCGGCGCTCGAGAACGTCGAGCTGCCGCTGGCCTACGCCGGGGTCGCCACCCGCGAGCGGCGCCTTCGCGCCAAGGCGTCGCTCGATGCCGTGGGTCTCGGTGATCGCGAGGGCCATTTTCCCAACCAGCTCTCGGGTGGTCAGCAGCAACGGGTCGCGATCGCACGTGGGCTCGTGACCGGCGCGCCTTTGCTGCTGGCAGACGAGCCGACCGGAAACCTCGATTCCAAGACCAGCGACGAGGTGATGGCGCTGCTGGTGCGTATGAACGAGGAACGCGGGATCACCATCGTGCTCGTCACCCACGAGCCGGACATCTCGGAGTACGCCAAGCGTGTGGTGGTCTTCAAGGACGGCAAGATCGCCGACGACCGCCTGAACGTCACGCGACGAAGGCCGGCTGGTTTCGCGGCCGCGCCGACTGTTGCCGAGGGCTCACGATGAACTTCCTCGGTCTGGTCAAGATCGCGATCAAGGGCTTTTCCCGGCATCGCCTCCGCGCCATGCTCACCGCGCTCGGCATCATGATCGGCGTGGGCGCGTTCATCACGATGGTCGCGCTCGGCCGAGGCGCCAGCGCGCGCGTCGCCACTCAGATCGCGGCGATGGGCTCGAACGTTCTCATCGTGCGCGGGGGAGGATCGATGTTCGGCGGGGCCCGCGGCGGCGGCGGGACCATGACCCTCAACGACGGGGACGTCGAGGCCATTCGCAAGGAAGCCGATGCGGTTGCGTTCGCGGCGCCCGAGGTCTCGACCATGGGGCAGGTGGTGTGGGCGGGCGTGAACTGGTCGACTCAGATCCGAGGCACCACGCCCGACTTCGTACACGTGCGCGCCTGGAACATGCAGCGCGGCTCCTTCTTCGGGCAACGCGATGTCGACACGGCGAACAAGGTCTGCGTGCTGGGGCAGGTGGTGGTCGACCAGCTCTTTGGCGGTGACGATCCGATCGGCAAGACGGTCCGGGTGCGCAGCCTCAACTGCGAGGTCATCGGGGTGCTGGCGCGCAAGGGCCAAGGCGGCATGGGGCAGGACTACGACGACGTCGTGCTGATGCCGATCTCGGCGGTCAGGCGCAAGCTGAACAACGCGGGGGCCGCACAAGCCACCGGCGTCGAACGGATCTATCTGTCGGCGACGTCCGCGCAAGAGACGACGCGCGCGCAGGAGCAGGTGCAGGACCTGCTGCGGCAGCGCAAGCGGACCAAAGAAGGCGATCCCGACGATCCCATGGTCAGAGACATGACCGAGTTCGCCGAGGCCGCTCAGGAGGCGAACAAGACGATGACGCTGCTGCTGGCGGGCATCGCGCTCGTCTCGCTGGTCGTCGGCGGCATCGGCATCATGAACATCATGCTGGTCTCGGTGACCGAGCGGACGCGCGAGATCGGCATCCGCATGGCGGTGGGCGCCAAGGGCATGCACATCCTGCTGCAGTTCCTGCTCGAATCGATCGTCTTGACGATGATCGGCGGGTTCTTCGGCATCGCCATCGGCACGGGTGCGGCCAAGCTCTTTTCCGAATACATGGAATGGCCGACGCAGCTGTCGATGGAGAGCTACGGCATCGCGGTCGGTTTCTCGACCTTGGTGGGCATCCTGTTCGGCTTTTATCCCGCGTTCCGCGCCTCGCGGCTGGATCCGATCGAGGCGCTTCGCTACGAGTGAGGACGACATGTTCACACGGGTGCTCGATCTCGCCATTCTCGGTCTGGTTGCCGTCGCCATCCTGATGCCTCGTCCCGATGTGGTGGTGCAGCCGGCGCTCAAGCTCCCGGCCGACCGGCTCGTCCGCGTCGCCGAGCTCGAAGCGCAGCTCGGCGCTCAGCCGGGGGAGGCCGAGGCGTCGCTCGAGCTGGCCAATCTCTTTTTGGACGGCCACCGTCCCGACTGGGCGCTGGCCACGGTGCAAAAGGCGATCGAGAAGACGCCCACCGATCATCGCCTTCACACCCGGCGGGCTCTCGCGCTGGCGGACCACTTCGAAGCGACGCCCGCTTTTGCCTCGGTCAGCGAAGCGCTGAAGCTCTGCCGCGCGGGCTCCTCGCAGCCCTGCAGCGATCTCGATCGCAGCCGGATCGAGATCCTGCACAACACGCTCGAGCGGGTGAACGGCATCGACATGCGCAAAGATCCGAACGAGGCGCGTGCTCGCATCATGCAGGCGCTTCGCCCGACGTACATGCCTCCGCAAAAGGCGCCGCCGGCTCGCTGACCGCTGCCTGGGCTAGGCGACAGGGGCCCACGGGCCGCGAGCGTCGTAGACTCGATCGGTGACGCCGTTGCGCCTGCTGGTGTTCGATCGCACGTGCCGAGGGCGGCGTGGGCTGCCGGGGTTGAGCGCGATCTGGCGCGGGGGTCAGACGCTCTACCGCGGGATGGGGCGGATCGACGGCGCACGCGGCGTGGCGGGCTGGGCGGAAGCCTTCGATTGGCTGGCGTCGTTTCGCCCGACCGAGCCGATCGCCGAGATTCAGTACTGGGGGCACGGCCGCTTCGGTGAGGCCCTCGTCGGGGGCGAATCGCTGAGCGTCGCCTCGTGGACGGCCGGGCATGCACACGCGGCGGGGCTGCGAGCGATCGCTGCGCGCCTCTGCAAAGGCAGCGACGGGCTGGTCTGGTTTCGCACCTGCGAGACGTTCGGCACCGCCGCGGGGCACGCCTTTGCGCGCACGTTCGCGCGCAACTTCGGCTGTCAGGTGGCAGGTCACACGCACGTCATCGCCGTCTGGCAAAGTGGGCTGCACGCGCTGTTACCAGGCGGCGAGCCTGACTGGTCGGAGGACGAAGGCGTCGTCGTCGGGTCTCCGACTTCGCGCTTCAATGAAGGCGCTGGTCTGGTCGCCCACGCTCCCGGTGCGCCCTCGCGGCCGGGGGCACCCAACACCGTCTCGTTCCTCACCGGGCGCATTCCGCCCGCGTTCGTCTCGCGCTGATCAGTTGCCCGAAGCTGTGCGGTAAGCGACGAGCAGCGCCGAGATCATGTACTGGGGAGCCGTGTGGCTGCCGTCGTTGTAGGGGCAGCCGTTGCCAAGCGCGCATCCACTGCATGCGGGGCTATCGGGGCGGCAGCTGTTTTCGTAGGGCGCTGGCGCGTACGTGACTGTCGTGTCGCCGCTGCGGTTGACGGCGGCGGTGACATCCACGGTCCAGGGTAGGGCGGCGGCACCGGGGCACCAGCCGGCGCGGGCCGGGCGCCAGTTGCCGAGCTGGTTGGGGACCGCGGTCGTGGAGCAGTCGTTGCGCCAGACGAGGCGATCGAACCGGGTCGTGCCAACTGTGAACGCGTGTTGCTTGGGGCAGAACTCGGCACAGTTCTGCAGGTTGCCCTGGCCGTGCCCGGTGATGAAGGAGCGCAGCTCGACGCTGGTGGCTTCGCTTGGGATCTGCAGCGCCCGCGGCGGCACGCTGCCGGCGATCGGCTTTTTCGGATCTCCGTAGTCGGCCATCGTCACGTCCCAGACCGGCAGCACGGCGATGGGAACGCGCGCGAGGACGCCACCTTCGAAGTCGAAGCGAGCATCGACCAGCCAGCCCGCGCCCTGCGGATGACCGATGCCGACCCAGGTGTCGATGAAGACGCGCAAGGTGACGTCGCCCGAGAGCAGCGGTCGCAACGAAGTCACGTCGACGGTGAAGCTGGCGCCCAGGCGATACGGCGTGACGAAGCGGAGGATCTCGGTGACGGTCGGATCCGGCGTACCAGGGCGAACGACGCCGATGAACCCGCGCCGATCCCAGAAGTCGCAGCCGCCAGGAGGGCAGCGCAGGTTGAAGGTCAGCGTGATCTTCTCGTACGCAGCAGGCATGGCCGGGAACTTCACGGCGGCGTCGACCTCGCGTTTCCCCATGCCGCCAAAGTAGACGTGCCGTCCGGAGAAGGCCGTGATCACCGTGTCGGGACCAGCGGTGATCGCGCGGGTCGGCGTATCCGCGAACGCATCGTTGGGTGCGCTGACAGCGTCGTCGGGTCGACTCACGCTCACGTCGACGGGGTTGCCGCCGCCGCCGGTTCCGCCTTGAAGCTCGCCGCCCGCGCCGCCGCTGCTCGCTCCCTGCGATCCGCCGGTTGCAGGACCCAGGTTCACGCCGCCGCTCCCGGAACTGCCACCACTGCCAGCGCGGTTGCCGCCGCTCCTGTCGCTCATGATCGCCGGCGGCGTCGCGGTCTTGTCGGCGGCACACGCGGCCGCCACCGCCACTGTCAGCCCGAGCACCGCCGTCACCAGGCGAACGGAGCTCCGATCCCGACAGCCTCGCGGAAGGGACATGTCTTGGGTCTTAACATGGCCCAGGGCTGGTCGACGCCTCACCCGGGTGGCTGCGAAACCCCGATTCTGCCTCGTGATTTTTTCCGAGCGCGGACCTTGACAGTCAGGGGTCGGATTCGCATCATGTGCCCCCCTGCAGCGGCCAGCCCGAATCGATGAGCGGCCTTAGCTCAACTGGATAGAGCATCGGCCTTCGAAGCCGAGGGCTGGGGGTTCGACTCCCTCAGGCCGCGCAAAACCGAATTCGACTGACTGCAAACTGAAAACTGAAGACCGGGCGCATAGCTCAACTGGTAGAGCAGCGGACTCTTAATCCGTTGGTTGTAAGTTCGATTCTTACTGCGCCCACTCTCCCCGAGCCGACACCAAGCCGAGCGGCCTATTCGAAGCGAGAAGGCTGGCCGGTGGTCTGAAGTACCGACCGCCAGATGTCGTTGGACTCCTTGATCCGCTTGTGGTGCCCGACGACCAGCTCGATCGGCACGTGCGTGCTGATGTTGTACCAAAGGCCGATCAGCGTGTCGGTCTTGCCCGCCATGCCGGCATCGACGGCCTGTCGCGCGAGCTGATCGCAAAACAGGCTGTCCTCCGAGTTCGCGGCCGCGCTGCGGATCTGATACGCGGGATCGAAGTACTTCACCTCGACCGGCGTGCGCGCGGCCTGGCAGTCGCGGCGGATCGCGTCCGCCAGGTAGAGGCCGATGTTGCGAAAGCCGGCGTTGCCGGTGGTGAAGTAGCGAGGATCCTCCGGGATGAGCTCCTGGCCCGCCCCTTCGGCAACGACGACCACGGCGTGATGTCGCTCTTCCAGGCGCGCGCGCAAGGAAGCGAGAAAGCCCTTGGGACCCTCGAGGTGAAACGGAATCTCCGGGATGAGCGCGAAGTTCACCTCCTGGCTGGCGAGCGTCGCGCCCGCGGTGATGAAGCCGGCCGACCGGCCCATGAGACGCACGAGGCCGACGCCGTTGAGGTGCCCCTTGGCCTCGTTGTGGGCATAGTCGATGACCTCACGGGCCTTCTCGAGCGCGGTGAAGTAACCGAAGCTGCGCCAGACGAAGGGGATGTCGTTGTCGATCGTCTTGGGAATGCCGATGACAGCCAGTTTGTACCCGCGACGTTCGGCCTCTTTGTGGATGAGGTGCGCGCCCTTGAGGGTTCCGTCACCGCCGATGGCGAACATCATGTTCACGCCGAGCCGCTGCAGGTAGCTGACCGCGACCTCGGGATCGATCTTCTCGCGCGAGGATCCCAGGATGGTGCCCCCCTGCTTGTGAATGTCGGCGACGGTCTCGGGACGCAAGTAGTGGGGCATGAGGCCACTGGCGGGGTTCGTGCCGAGGTATCCGTAAGGCACGCCGATGACGTCGTTGGTGACGCCGTAAGCGAAACGCAGCTGAATGACGATGGAACGGATGACGTTGTTGAGGCCGGGGCAGAGGCCGCCGCAGGTCAGGATCGCCGCCTTGACCTTGCTCGGCTCGAAGTAGATCCGCTCGCGTGGGCCGGCCTTTTCGAAGACCAGATCGTCGCGGCGCGAGCGCCCGGGCACGATCTCGACGTCGACCGGGATCGCCGATCCCTCGGCGACGAAGCCCGGGCTGACGCCTGACCTCGCGAGGGGAGATTCAACGGTGCGTTCGCCGAGGTCGCGGGTTCGGAGCGCTTCGGGCGTCAGACGGGACAACATCGGCGGCAAATCTAGCGGATCGCTTGGGCGGCACCGGTTAAACCGAGGTTAACGCAGGCGCGAATTCGCAGAGATTTCCGCGCGAAAAAGGCGCCTGCAGCGATGCCGCAGGCGCCCTGTACACCGAACGCGGTGCAACGACCCGTGTCGTCGAATCGGAAAGACGCGCGCCTCGTGAGGTCTGCGCGCGGCCGATTTCAGCCGATGGTGGGCGTGCTCGCCTCTTCGCCCTTGGTGCCCTTGCGCGGACGCGGAATCACCATGTGATCCAGCCAGCGCGACAGGGTTCGGCGCCCGATGCCAAGCTTCACGGCGGCGATGGTCTGGTTGCCACCAGCGGCCGCCAGCGCCTCCATGACTCGTGCGCGTGAGCTGGGCGAATCGCGGTCGAGGCGCTCGTCGCTGGCCAGGGGGGCAGGCGCCGCGAGAGCCGGGCGGGCGCTGATCTGAAGGTGCTCGGGTCCGATGATGTCTCCCGATGCCATCAGCGCGGCCAGCTCCATCACATGACGAAGCTCGCGCACGTTGCCCGGCCAGCTATGGCGCTTGAGCATCGCCATGGCCTCCGCATCGATCGCGAGCGGCGCGCGTCCGCGCGTCTCGCAGGTGAGCTCGACGAAGAACTCGGCCAGGGGAGCGATGTCCTGCGGGCGATCCGCCAGCGCGGGCACCACCAGACGGACAGCGGCCAACCGATGGTAGAGGTCGCGACGGAAGGTACCGGCTTCGACGGCGGCGTCGATGTCTCGGTTGGTCGAAGCGACGAAGCGGCCCGTGAAGGGGCGGCTACCGTCGTCGCTGCCAATTGCCTCGAGTGCGCCGAGCAGCTTGGCTTGAAGCGGAAGCGACAGGTCGGCGACGTCGTCGAACAGGATGGTGCCTTCGCTGGTGCTGGTGAACCGCTCGAGCTCGCGCTCGAAGGCGTCAGGGGCGATGGCGGCGCAGTTGATGCGGACCAGGCGGTTCCGGGAGCGACGCGAGAGGCGGTGAACCAGCTCGGCCACGTGCGCCTTTCCGACTCCGGTTTCGCCGATGACCAGCACCGGGAGGGTGGCGTCGGCGATAACCGTCACCTGCTGGTAGAGATCTCCCAACGCCGGCGTACGCAGAGCGTCGGAGATTTGGGAGGGCTGGATGTCGGGCCCGTCGTGGGAAAGGGGGCGCTCGGTGCGCCAGACCCCGTTGCGGATGGGTGATGACATGGGCCCCGTCCTATCGCAGGCCGGGTTGTGCGGGAGTAATTCATTATCGAGTGCAACCATAAGCGGTGGCCGAACAATGGCCACACCGCGCCCGATGGCTCAACCCGACGGACGATCCGAGGGCCGCTCCGACGGCCGATCGGAAGGTCAGGCGGCGAGTACGTCCGCGACGGTGGCGACGAGGAACGCCAGCGAGACGTAGCCGTTGAGATCGAAGAAGGCCCTGTCGAGTCGGGAGAGATCGGTGGGACGGACAATCGCGTGCTCCCAGATCAGAATCGCCGCGATCACGGCAACGCCGCCGAGGTAGAGGCCGCCCAGGCCCGCCGACTGCCAGAGTCCCAGCAGCGCCGCCACGGTGAGCGCGTGCAGAAGCCCCGAGATGAGCAGCGCGCCCGTCACTCCGAAGCGCGCCGGGATGGAGAAGAGCCCTTCTTTTCGGTCGAAGTCGCGATCGGAGAGTGAATAGAGGATGTCGAAACCGCCGATCCAGGTGGCTACCGCCGCCATCAGCCAGAGCGCGGGCGCCGAGACGGTGCCGGTGACGGCGATCCAGGCACCGCCAGGCCCTGCGGCGATGGCCAGGCCGAGGAAAAGGTGGCAGAGCCAGGTGAAGCGTTTGGTGTACGAGTAGCCGAGGACCAGCGCGAGCGCGACCGGCGAGAGCGCGAGGCAGAGGGGGCCGAGCCAGGCCGAGGCCGCGACGAACAGCGCGATGCTGGCCAGGGTGAGCGCGATGGCTGCTGTCAGGCCTACCTGACCGGCGGGCAGCTCGCGGGTGGCGGTGCGCGGGTTGCGGGCGTCGATGTGGCGATCGACGATGCGGTTGAAACCCATCGCGGCCGTTCGTGCGCCGACCATCGCCAAGACGATGGCGACGACCCGTCCCACTGTGATGCCGTGGTCGCGAGCGGCGATCGCGGCGGCAGCGAGCGCGAACGGCATCGCGAAGATGGTGTGGCTGAACTTGACCATGCGGCCGAAGGTCGCGCTGGCCCTGACGGCGCCGCGCAGCCGCGAGGGCGATTCCGTCGGGGGCGGCGGCAAGGCGGGGCTCGGGGTCGAAGCCGGCGGGGAGAGAGGTTGCGCTTGCACGCTCACGCTCGCCCCGGCAGCAGCTCGTAGCGCATGTTGCGCCGGCGCGGCTCGAAGCCGGCGTCGCGCACGTAGCGCTCGATGTCGTCGGCCGAGAGCTTGAAGACCGCGCCCGCCTGCGAGACGACGTTCTCCTCGATCATCGCCGAGCCGAAGTCATTGCCACCGAAGCGCAGGGCGACCTGGCCCACCTCGGGTCCCATGGTGGGCCACGAGACCTGCAGGTTGGGGAAGTTGTCGAGGTAAAGGCGCGCCAGCGAGAAGACGCGCAGGTAGCGCATCGCCGTGGTGTCGTCCTTCAGCTTCAACCGAGTGCCCTCGGCCTGGAACGGCCAGCAGATGAAAGCGGTGAAACCTGCCGTCTCGTCCTGCAGCGCCCGCAGGTGCTCGAAGTGGGTGAACAGCTGTCGGGAGGTCTCGCCGAAGCCGAAAACCAGCGTCGCGGTGGTGCGCAGGCCGAGCGCGTGACCCTGGCGCATGACCTCGAGCCAGGTCTCGGTCGAGCACTTGAGCGGCGAGATGGCGCGACGGACGTCGTCGTCGAGCACCTCGGCGCCGCCACCGGGGATCGAGTCGAGCCCGGCCGTCACCAGCCGTTCGATGACCGTGCGCAAGGGCAGCTTTTCGATCTCGGCGATGTAGCGGATCTCTTCGGGCGACAGGCCGTGGATGGCGAGTGGGAAGTTCGCCTTCATCCAGCGGAAGAGATCTTCGTAGTAGGCGAGCGGCAGCTCGGGATTCAGGCCGCCCTGCAGAAGGATCTGCACGCCGCCGAGGTCGACAGTCTCCTGCAGCTTCTGGCCAAGCACGTCCTTGTCGAGGGTGTAGCCCTCCTTGTGGCCGGGCGGGCGGTAGAAGTTGCAGAACTTGCAGCGGGTGACGCAGACGTTGGTGTAGTTGACGTTGCGATCGATGATGTACGTGACGACGTTGTCGCCATGCAGGCCGCGTCGGCGAGCGTCGGCGGCGGCGCCGAGATCGAGGGTGGGCGCCTCTTCGTAGAGCTTGATTGCGTCCTCGAAGCGGAGGCGCTGCCCGGCGGCGGCGTCGGCCAGCAGGGCATCGACGCTGCGGGTGCTGCCGCCAGCGAGGCGTCGCGTGCTCTCTTCGGATCGCGGCACCGGCAAGTCAGCCGTCGTGCGCGCGTTGCTGATCGGGCGTTCGGCCCGACCGTCATCGAAGAAGCGAATGCGGCCGCTCGGCTGACACAGGCCCAGTCGTTCGGCGCGGGCGAGGAAAGCCGCTGCACCGGACAGTTCTTCGGCGCCGAGCTGGTAACGCATGTTGTGCGTGAGGTAGCTCTCGAGCTCGGCTGGCGCGGGGGCATCGGCACCACGTTCCGCCGCCCAGGCGCGCGCGATCTCGGCGCGATGTTCGAGGCCCTGTCGCATCGACTCACGCAACATCGCCACGTCGGCCGGGCTGGCGGCGTCCGCTCGGCCCGCCCACAAGGCGTAGACGAAGGGCAGCCCGGTGAGTTCGGTCCATTCCGTGCCGAGGTCGTAGACGTGCGGGAAACGTTCGGCGGCGACAAAGGCCTTGTCGCCAATGACGAGCGCGCCGCGGGTGCCGCTGGGCGCTTCGAGAATCGTGTCGTGCTCGCTCTCGGCGAAACGCGGGTAGAGCTTCTTTTCCGCGGTCAGCACCCGCAGCAAGAGCGCCGAGCTGCGCGAGGCGGAGTCGAGCGCGATCTCGGTCATCTGTTCCCAGGGCACCTGCCCCACGAGGAGCACTGTCTTGATCGCCCCGCGGCCGGCAAGCGCGATGCCGGGCACGACGCGCAGGACGTCGGCGTGAGGCGCGTAGCTGCCGAGCGGGAGCAGCGCGAGATCGGCGTCACCGCGCATGAGCGTTTCGGCACAGCGGGACGGGATGTCGAACGAGAGATCGACTCTGCCCGATTCGTCGCGTTCGAGGCCGTAGGTGACCGGCCGTGTATTGAGAAACGAGACCGCGGCGAGGCGCAGCTTGCGAACAGGATTGTCGGTCACGGCACCACCTCCAGGCTCCGTCGCAGCTGGCGGCGGAAGGGCTTGTCGGGAATCAGCGCATCGCCCTCGGCGATGACGTTGTAGAGCGTGTCGCGTTCGACGGGAGCTCGGCCGGCCGCGACGATGATCCTGACGATCTCGTCGGGGGTCAGCGTTTGCGGCGTCTCGGCGCCGGCCATGTGATAGATGCGCTCTTCCTGGACCGTGCCGTCGAGATCGTCGGCGCCGAACCAGAGTGCGGTCTGCGCGGTCTTGACCCCCAACATGACCCAATAGGCCTTGATGTGCGGGATGTTGTGCAAGAGCAGCCGCGCCACCGCGTAGTTGCGCAGATCCTCGACCCCGGTCGGCGCCGGCAGCTTCATCAGCGAGTTGTTCTCGGGATGGAAGGCCAGCGGAATGAAGGTCTGAAAGCCGCCGGTCTCGTCCTGCAGCGCCCGCAACTGCATCATGTGGTCGACACGCTCTTCGACGGTCTCGATCGTGCCGTAGAGCATGGTGCAGTTGGAGCGCAGCCCCATGCGGTGGGCGGTGCGATGCACGTCCAGCCATTGCTCGGCGTTGGCTTTGTCGTCGCAGATCTTCTTGCGCACGCGCGCCGCGAAGATCTCGGCGCCCCCGCCCGGCATTGAATCGAGGCCGGCTTCGCGCAGGCGCGTGAGCACCTCGGCGACCGTCATGCCGTAGTGCTGGTGGTAAAAGAAGATCTCGACCGCGGTGAAGGCCTTGAGATGGATGCCGGGCTTGATCCGTTTGAGGCCGCGCAGAAGCTCGGTGTAGTAGTCGAAGGGCAGGCCGTCGTGCAGGCCGTTGACGATGTGGATCTCGGTGACTGGCTCGCCGGCATCGACGCGCTTTTGCAGGCGGCCCCAGGCTTCCGCGTGGGTCATCGTGACGGCGTCCTTGTCGCCTTCCTTGAGGCGCGCGAACGAGCAGAACATGCACGAGGCGACGCAGACGTTGGTCGCGTTGATGTGGAAGTTGCGGTTGAAGTACGTGCGATCGCCGTGCATGCGCTCGCGCACCTCGTTGGCCAGCGCGCCGACCTCCATCAGGTTCTTGTGATGGTAAAGCGCAACGCCGTCCTCGTAGCTGAGCGGTTCGCCCTGGCGGATCTTGTCGCGGATGTTGGCCAAGCTCATGGGATCTCCTCGAGGGCGCCGTTGAACAGGCGCTCGCACGGCGCAAGGCCGGCACCCCGCAGCAGGATCGCTGCCTCTTTGCGGGTCAGAACCGGGTTGTGGGCGTTGTTGCCAAGGCGAAGCGCGCGTTCGGGCAGGATCGGTCCCCAGAGCTCGTCGGCGCCAAAGCCGAGCGCCATCTGCGCCAGGCGGTGTCCCAGTCGATCGAAGTCGGCCAGGACGTGGGGCACGGTGCTTTCCAGCCGGCAGGTCGCGAAGACCCGCAGGGTGTCGAGCCCCATCGGCTCGCGCTCGGGCGTGGGCAGAAGGCCGTCGATGGCGACGCCCTCGGTGACGAGACCGGCCACCACCGAGACCCGCAGGGTCCTCACGGCCGAGGGCTCGCCGGCGCGATAGGGGATGCGTACGACCACGCGCATGCCGGCGGCGGCTCCCGCACGCGCGACGGCAACGCTGGTCGCGATCAAGGTGCGGGCGCCAGCGACCTGAGCGGCGTCGATGCCTCCCAGCGCGCCGAGGTCGGCCTCGTCGACGTACGACTCGGCGGCGTCGCGCGGGCCTTTCCAGGCTCCCGTGCCGAGCAGCTGGCGCGAGCGCGCAAAGACGCCGCGGCCTTCTTGACGAGCGCGCGCGGCAGCGCTCGCGCGGCGGCCGATGCTGAAGAGATCCGGCTCGGCTGGGATCGCGGTGGTCGCGGTGGCAGCGGCGTCGGACGTCAAACGATCCTCGAGGCTCATGAGGGATCCCTCGTCTCTGGCTTCGGGTTGGCTTCCTGTCCCCAGCGCGGCATCAGTCGATTGGAGATGCCGAGTTGATCGAGCACCCGCCCGACCACGGTGTCGAGCAGCGCCTCGATGGTCTGTGGCATCGAGTAGAACGACGGCGAGGCGGGCAACACCACGGCGCCGGCGCGCGTGACCGCCGCCATGTTCTCGATGTGAAGCAGCGACAGCGGCGTCTCGCGCACCACCAGCACCAGCTTGCGCCGTTCCTTCATCATGACGTCCGCGGCGCGGCCGATGAGATCGTCGGAGATGCCGTGCGCGATGCGGGCGAGGCCGCCGGTGGAGCAGGGGATGACGACCATCGCGTCCCAGCCCGCCGACCCCGACGCGAAGGGCGCGCGGAAATCGTTGAGCGCGTACCGCTTGACCGGATAGTCGGGCACCTTGCCGAGCTCGTGTTGCCAGACCTCGGCGCCGGATTTGGAAAAAACCAGGCCGACCTCGAGCTGTCCGCCCTGTGCAATGGGGGCGATGGTCTCGAGCAGGCGGCGCGCGTAGATCGAGCCCGAGGCGCCGCCCACGGCCACGACGAGCTTCATCGCGCCACCACCATCGAGGCGACGGCGGCGGGGAACAGATCCACGCCGGTGACCTCGGCAAAGCCGACCTTGCGCAGGATCTCTTCGTATTCGGGGCGCGAGGCGAAGCGCTGGATCGACGCGGGCAAATAACGATAGGCCGCTCTGTCTCCGGTCACCGCCCAACCGATGAGCGGCAGGACGCGACCGTTCCACAAGCCGTCGAAAAAGGCGCGCCGTTTGGCCGGGCGGAAGAACTCGAGGATGACGATGCGGCCGCCGGGGCGAACCACCCGCCGCAGCTCGGCCATCGCGCGGGGAAGGTCGCGCAGGTTGCGCACGCAGAAGCCGGAGAAGGCGCCATCGAAGACGCCTGTCGCGTAGGGCAGATCGTGCCCGTCGGCGGCGTGAGCCGCGATTCGATCGCGGTGGCCACCGAGCTTGCCAACCCCGACCTTGAGCATCTCGCGCGCGAAGTCGGCGCCTGCGACCTTGGCGCCCGGGCAGCGCCGCACGATCTCGAGCGCGCCGTCGAGCGTGCCCGCGCCGAGATCGAGGATGCGCGGCGTGGGGCCAAGATCGGCCAGCAGCTTGCGCATTGCCTTTTTTCGCCAGAAGACATCGATGCCCGCCGACATCACCCGGTTGGCGGCGTCGTAACGGCCGGCGATGCGATCGAACATGCCGCGCACATCGACAGCGAGAGAGCCCTCGTTGGCGGCCGGATCGATCTGGGGTCGGGGGGCGGCCATCACGACACCCGCTCGACCGAGAGGATCGCCACTTCCCGCAGCGCTTCGCGGAAGGGCGAGGGGGGAAGCGCGGCGAGATCCGCCACCGCTTCGTCGATCATGGCGCGGGCCCGAGTACGCGCCGCCGTCACGCCGCCCGCCTTGTCGACCAGTGTGATGATGGCGTGGGCCTTCTCCGCGGTCATGCCGTTTTCGCTGAGGTCCTGGCGGATGCGCGCGCGGATGCTGGGATCGGCCTCGCAGGCGAGCAGCACAGGCAAGGTGAGCTTGCCCTCTTGTAGATCGTGGCCGACCGACTTGCCCGCGACGGTCTCGGCGACGGCGCAATCGAGGATGTCATCCGCGATCTGAAAGGCGCGGCCGACGGCGCGGCCATAACGCGACAGCGGCGCTTCCATGGCAGACGGGGCCGCACCACCCACGCGGGCGGCCCAAGCGATGAGCGACGCGGTCTTGCGATCGATGACGTCGAAGTAGTTGGCGATGGTCGCGTCCGCGTTGCCGGCGCGCTCGAGCTGCGCGACCTCGCCTTCGGCCATCTCGGTTACGGTGGCCGCCAGCGACTTGACCACGGGTAGGGCGCCCGTAGAGGTCACCGTCTCGAGCGCGCGCGCGAGACAGAAGTCACCGACCAGCACGACGATCCCATTGCCGAAGACCAGCCGCGCGGCAGGACGGCCCCGGCGCACACGGCCATCGTCGACGACGTCGTCATGATAGAGGGTCGCGGTGTGAATCAGCTCCGCGGCGACGCCGACGGCGAGCCCAATCTCGATGGGGGCGTCGGTGGCGCGTGCGGCCAGGACGGCGAGCAACGGGCGCAGGCGTTTGCCCCCGGCCAGCAGCAGATGCTCGCCCACGGCGGGGATCGAACCGATGTCGCTCTCCATGCGTTGTCGCAACAAGGATTCGACCTGTTGCAGCTCGGTGGCGACCAGATCGAAGGCGCGTTCCTGCTGGCTCACGTGCACCGCCCCTGCCCGAGCGTCCGGCGGTTTCTGCTCTGCGTGTTGGCTTGCCATGGAACCCACCAATCATTCAAAAGAAATTGAAAGAACGCAACCGCGCTTTCCATGGCCTTCTGTTCCGTGGGTTAGGGGCTGCCCTGCTGCCTGCGTCGTTCGTGGTTCACGATTTGAGCACGTCCCGGAATTTGCCGACGTCGAGCTTGAGGTTTCCCAGCAGCATATCGAGCATCACTTCGCCGAGCCGGCAGATCTCGGAGAGTCGCTCGAGGCGCTGCTGGGCAAAGTCGACCTCGGCCCGACGAGAGGCCGGCAGTGACTTGCGTGCCGCCTTGAGCCGCACCTCGGCTTCGTCGACCAGACCGATCGCCGCGGTGATCTCGCGGCGCTCTCGTTCGTTGAGCACGCCGGCGATCATCTTCCAGAAGTCGGTCTCCGCGCGGTAGTGCTCGCGGCGCTGACCCTTGACCCAGACCTTGTGCACGACGCCCCAGCGGATGAGGCCCGTCAGGGTCATCGACGCGCTACCGGCCGAAATGCCGAGCTTCTTTTGCAGCTCGGCCTGGGTGAGCGGATCGGATGAAAGATAGAGCAGCCCGAAGGCACGGCCCATCGTCCGGGTGAACCCCCAGAACTCGGCGATGCGACCGCAGGTGTCGATGCCGAGATCGCGGGCGGCCGCCAGATCGTCCTCCGGCATGGGGACGCGGCTCGAGATTCGCGCTCGGCGCATGTTCGCTGAAGGGATATCACCCCGCTGCAGGGGTTTGAAGGCCGAAAGCCCGTCGGCAAGCGCGCTTTGGCCGTGCGTGTAGGTTGTTAAGAGCCGGTTGCCTCACGGCGTGCCTTGCCGGACCCGCGCAGAGGGATCAGCGCCGGTGCATCGATGGGCCCTGGCGCCGAGGTCGGCGCGGGACGGGCCGCCAGCTGGCCGCAGGCCGCATCGATGTCGTCGCCTCGGGGTGTGCGAATGTAGACAGGCAGACCGCTCGCTCTGACGATTTGCTGAAAGCCGAGCACGCGATCTTCGCTGGGCCGCTGGAACTCGGGCCCCGCGAAGGGGTTCCAGGGGATCAAGTTCACCTTGCAGGGCAGCCCGCGCAGCAACTTGGGCAGCCGCACGGCGTCCGCGTCGCTGTCGTTGACTCCTGCCAGCATCACGTATTCGAAGGTGAGCCGGCGGTTGTGGCCGAGGGGATACTTGCGGGTCGCGGCCAGCAGGGTTGCGATCGGCCAGCGGCGATTGACCGGCATGATGCGGCTGCGGACCTCGTCGGTCGTGGCGTTGAGTGAGATGGCCAGGTTGGGCGCAGGATCGAGCTTGCCCAGCTCTTCGATGCCGCTCACGAGGCCGACGGTTGACACCGTAATTCGGCGGGGCGAAAAGCCCGCTCCCCACGGATGCAGCAGCAGCTCGAAGGCACGCTTGACGTTGGCAACGTTGTGCAGCGGCTCGCCCATGCCCATGAAGACGAGGTTGGTCGGGCGCTGGCCGGCGACCGCGGTGGCCTGCGCCACCTGCTCGACGATCTCGCCGGCAGATAGGTGCCGCGAAAAGCCGAGCGTGGCGGTGGCGCAGAACTGACAGTCGAGCGCGCATCCGACCTGCGACGAGATGCAGAGGGTGAGCATCCCGCGCTCTTCGTTGCTATCGGGGATGAGTACCGATTCGATGGCGCGGCCGTCGAAAGTCCGAAAGCGAAACTTGCGCGTGCCATCGCGCGCCTGCTGGTGCATCTCCAGCGTCAGCGGCCGCAAGGGCGCGTCGGTGAGCAGCTGGTCCCGCAGCTCCTTGGGGACGTTGCTCTTGTCGCGCAGCGATCGGGGCAGGCCGGTTTCGCGATCCAACTCCGGCTGATGCAGCCAGCGGAAGAGCTGCTCGGCGCGGTACCCCGGCGCCCCCGCTTTGCGCACCCGTTCGCCGAGCTCGGACGGAGTCAGCGATCGCAGATCGATCGTCGCCGTGCGGGCGGTGCTCGGGACGAAATCAGGGCTCGAGGGGGCAGGCGCGATGCTCAAAGCGGCGGGAGTATACCCATCCCGCCCCCGATCGGCTGCCCGCCTCGGGTTTGGCTACAAACGTGATGCCGCGGCGCTCAGGAGCCGCCGGGGAGCTCGTAACCGCGGAAGAAGTAGCCGAGCTCGAACTTGGCCGTGTCGCTGCCGTCGCTGCCGTGGACCGCGTTCTTCTCGATGTCCGTGCCGTACTTTCCCCGGATGGTGCCCGCAGGCGCCTTCTTGGAATCGGTCGGGCCCATCAGCTCGCGGTACTTGGCGATCGCGTTGTCGCCTTCCAGCGCCATCAGGACGACGGGACCGGAGGTCATGAAGGCGACCAGCGACCCGAAGAACGGGCGCGCCTTGTGAACGGCGTAAAAGCCTTCTGCCTGGGCGGCGGACATCCGCTCGTGCCGCAGGCCGATGACCTTGAGGCCAGCGGCCTCGATCAGGCTGATGACGCCCCCGATGGCGCCCTTTTCGACGGCGTCGGGTTTGATGATTCCAAACGTGCGCTCGATGGCCATGTGACGACTGCTTTCTTGCTGTGTTGGAGACGCGGCTACTTCAGCATTCCCGCCAAAGTCTTGCCGAGGTCAGTGGGGGTGGGCGCGATGCCGATGCCGGCTTCGCGCATCGCCGCGATTTTGTCGGAGGCCGCGCCCTTGCCGCCGCTGATGACAGCGCCTGCATGGCCCATGCGACGGCCGGGCGGGGCGGTCACGCCTGCGATGAAGCCGGCGACCGGCTTTTTCATGTTCTCTTTGACGAAGCGGGCGGCCTTCTCTTCCGAGTCGCCGCCGATCTCACCGATCATCAGGACCGCCTTGGTCCCGGGATCGCGTTCGAAGCGTTCGAGGCAGTCGATGAAGTCGAAGCCCTTGACCGGATCGCCGCCGATGCCGACGGCTGTCGACTGGCCAAGGCCAAGTGCCGTCAGCTGGTGGGCCGCCTCGTAGGTCAGCGTGCCCGAACGCGAGACGATGCCGACCGAGCCGGGCGTGTGGATGTAGCCCGGCATGATGCCGATCTTGCACTCGCCTGGCGTGATGACGCCCGGGCAGTTGGGACCGATGAGCATCGTCTTGGGGAAAGCCGTCAGTGCGCGCTTGGCCCGCACCATGTCGATGATCGGAATGCCTTCGGTGATGCAGACCACCACCTCGATGCCGGCCGAGGCCGCTTCGAGAATGGCGTCGGCCGCGCCGGGCGGCGGGACGTAGATGACGGTGGCGTTGGCGCCGGTCTTGCGAACCGCGTCCGCGACGGTGTCGAAGATCGGGAACCCTTCGTGTTGGGTGCCGCCCTTGCCCGGGGTGACGCCGCCCACGACCTGGGTGCCGTACTCACGCATCTGCTTGGCGTGAAAGGTGCCGGCCGAGCCCGTGAGGCCCTGCACGATGAGCTTGGTGTTTTTTCCGACGAGGATGGACATGACCGAGCTCCCTTAGATTGCCTTGCCGCCTGCGAGCGCGACGATCTTCTTGGCGCCGTCGGACATGTCGTTGGCCGACGTGACCGCCAGACCCGATTCAGAGAGGCGCTTCTTGCCGAGCTCGACGTTGGTGCCTTCCAGGCGCACCACGAGGGGGACCTTGAGGCCGACCTCTTTCACGGCGGCGATGACGCCGTCGGCGATGGTGTCGCACTTCATGATGCCGCCGAAGATGTTGACGAAGATCCCCTTCACGTTGGGATCCGACGTGATGATCTTGAAGGCCGCGGTGACCTTCTCCTTGGTGGCGCCGCCGCCGACGTCGAGGAAGTTGGCCGGCGAGCCGCCGAAGTGCTTGATGATGTCCATGGTCGCCATGGCCAGGCCGGCGCCGTTGACCATGCAGCCGATGGATCCATCGAGCTTGATGAAGTTCAGATCGAACTTCTTCGCTTCGATCTCGGCCGGATCTTCTTCGTCGAGGTCGCGCAGCTCTTCCAGATCGCGGTGGCGATAAAGGGCGTTGTCGTCGAAGTCCATCTTGCAGTCGAGGGCGAGGACCTTGCCGTCGGTCGTGACGACCAGCGGGTTGATCTCGGCCATCGACGCATCGACGTCGACGAACGCCTGGTACAGCTTCAGCAGGAAGCCTGCCGCGTTCTTCGCGGCATCACCGGTGAGCCCGAGGCCGTAAGCGAGGTTGCGCGCCTGAAAGGCGGCCAGACCGACCGCGGGATCCACGATCTCCTTCAGGATCTTCTCGGGCGAGTGAGCCGCGACCTCTTCGATCTCGACGCCGCCTTCTTGCGACGCCATCACCACCACGCGGCCGGTGACCCTGTCCACCAGCATGCCGGCGTAGAGCTCCTTGGCGATCGAGACGCCCTGCTCGATCAGCAGGCGTTTGACCACCTTGCCCGCGGGGCCCGTCTGCGGCGTGACGAGGGTCATGCCGAGGATCTTCTCGGCCGTGGCGCGCGCGGCGTCGGCGCCCTTGACCACCTTCACACCGCCAGCCTTGCCGCGGCCTCCGGCGTGGATCTGCGCCTTGACCACGACGACCTCGCCGCCGGTCTTGGCGATGAGATCCTTGGCTGCGCGTTCGGCCTCGTCAGGTGAGAAAGCTGGGATCGCCAGCGGCACGGGCACCGCGTACTTTTTCAGGATCTCTTTGGCCTGATACTCGTGAATCTTCATGGTTGCCTCTCGGAGGTTGCCTCGTGCCGGGCGATCGCGTGGCTCAGAGTTTCTTCGACGCTTCGATCAGCTCTCTGACCGCGGCGGCTGACTTGTCGAGCATCGCCTTTTCCTCGGGCGAAAGCTCGATCGTGACGATCTTCTCGATGCCCTTGCCGCCGATGATGACCGGGACGCCCATGTAGAGATCCTGGTAGCCGTACTCGCCGTTGAGGAAGGCGGCGGCCGGCAGCAGGCGCTTTTCGTCCTTGAGATAGGCCTCGGCCATCTGGATGGCGGCCGACGCGGGGGCGTAAAAGGCGCTGGTGCCCATGAGCTTGACGATCTCGCCGCCGCCGTTGCGCGTGCGATCGACGATCGCGGCTAGCTTGGCCGCCGGGATCAGCTGCGAGACCGGCACGCCGTTGACGGTGCAGTAGCTGGTCACGGGGACCATGGTGTCGCCGTGGCCGCCGAGGACCATCGCGCGTACGTCCTTGACCGCCACGCCGGCTTCACGCGCCAAGAAGAGCTGAAAGCGCCCGGCGTCGAGCACGCCGGCCATACCGACGACACGCTCGCCGGGAAAGCCGGTGATCTTCTTGAGCTCGTAGACCATGGCGTCGAGGGGGTTCGAGACCACGATGACAAAGGCGTTGGGCGCCTTGCTCTTGAGGTTCTCACCGACGCTGCGGATGATCTTGAGGTTGATGCTCAGCAGGTCGTCGCGCGACATGCCCGGCTTGCGCGGCACGCCCGCGGTGATGATGACGACGTCGGCGCCGGCGATGTCGTCCCAGCTCGAGGTCCCTCTGATGTGCGAGTCGTAGCCGAGGACCGCGCCGTTCTGTTCGAGGTCGAGCGCCTTGCCCTGCGCGACTCCGACCTTCTCCGGAATGTCGAACAGGAACACGTCACCGAGCTCTTTGCGGGCCGCGAGGGCGGCAAGCTCGCCGCCAATGTTGCCGGCACCGATGAGGGCGATCTTCTTGCGAGCGGGCATGACAGGACCTCCGATTGGACCCGTTAACTAGCCCGCAAGCGCGCAAATGCCAAGAGGCATGTCGCGCCATCGACGCCGTCGCTCAGGCCGCCAGCTCGGAGAAGACGTAGGTCATGTGGCCACCTTCGTCGAGCTCCACGTCCACCCGCTTGCCATCCACCATGCTGTCGAGCAGCGCCTCGGCCTCGTGTTGGTCCAGGTGCAGCTCGCGAGCCACTGCCGTCGGGGAGAGGCGCCCGGCCCCGGCCCGCGCGAGATCGAGCACCTGCAGGACCCGGAGGCGCTGCCGTCGCGCCTGTGCGGCGATGCCGTGGCGGTGGCCGCGACGCGCGCTCAGGTAGGCAACCGCCCCGGCGAGACCGCCGAGACCGAAGAGGAGCGCGGCGGGCATGGCCTCGTCACGGGCGGCGCTGATCCCCCCCGTCAAGACGGCGAGGCCGGCGGCGGCGACGAGGGCCACGGTGCGGCGTTGGCTCATGCGGCAGGTCCGCTCGTGCCACGCGATCTCGACAAGCTCGTCGGCGGATGGCGCCTGGTCGTCGGGGCCGATGGCGCGCAGGGCTTCCGAGGTCCCGCGCACGATCACTTCGCCGTTGGCGCCTTCGCCGATGACCAGGTCAGGCTCGTTGAGGGCGAGAGGAACGTTGAAGGTCAGCGCGCCGAGGCCGGGGGCCGGCAGGGTTTTGTGGCAGAAGGCGCAGATCGCCCTGTCTCGCCTCATCAGGAAGTAGACCAGTGGACCTATCGGGAAGAGCAGCAGGAAGGCTCCCAACTTGCCGAGGTTGGCGCCGCGGGAAAAGAAGGGCATCGGCATCGTCTGCTGCTCACAGTGTGGGCAGACCGGCCCACGGAACGGCCAGAGCATGCCGAGTCCATTGGACGAGGGCCCGACAGCGGCGCTCGACGCTGCGCTTTGTCCCCCCGGACGGGGCGCGGTCCGCAAGGGCGCCGAGCCACAACCTGGGCAATCGCGGACGTCCGATGGCAGGGCCGTCCCGCACGCCTGGCACTCCATGTCGAGGAACGTAATGCACGTCCCGGGGCGCGTCCGGTCTGGTCAGCGATCTTGGGCTGCGCGCCCCTGACCGCGTCGGTTGCGCCATCGAAGCGCCCCCCCCGATCAGCGCGTCGGTTGGAGATTGCGTCGGGCGCGGCCGACCGTCTTGCGCGGCGGGATGGCTCTCACGACGCCGGCTCCTGGCACGAGCTGGCCCTGGTGGACCACGTGCACGATGCGCCGGGTGTGAGCGATCGCGCTCAGCGGCGACTGTTCGAGCACCACGAGATTGGCGGGCGCGCCTCGCTCGACGCCCCAGGGAATGCCGAGAAAGTCCGCCGCGGCGGTGGTTCCCGCAGCGAGCGCC
>JANNNO010000321.1:0-2703 GCA_031398585.1 Myxococcales bacterium
AGCTGCCCGAGGCGCCGGCGCCCATCTTCGCGCGCGACATCTCCCCCGATGCGGTGGCTGCCCTTCGTCGTAACGCCGCTGCGGCGGGGGTCGACGAAGACATCCGCTGCCAGGTCGCGGGCCTTACCCAGCTCACACCACCGACGACCGACGGCACGCTGATTACCAACCCACCTTACGGCGAACGCCTCAGCGGCGCCGAACCCGGTCCCCCCGGGGCCCGATCGCAAGCTGGTGGCGGGCGGGGCCCATCGGATCACCAGGGGCGCCCTCCCCGCCCGGGAACTCCTCGCGGGGGTTTCGGCCCCTCCGGAAGCTTTGGTCGCGAGCGAGGGTTAGACGCGCCGACGGGCCGGTACGGACGCGACCGCGGTCTCGAGGCCTCACCTGGTCGCTTCGGACGGGACGGCGGCAACGCTCCTCGCTTCCCGTCTGGCAATCGCGGCGGAGATCGCCCCCCACTCGATGCCGACGCGGCCTCGCTCGAGCCTCTTTACGAAACGATGAGCGACGCCTTCGCGCGCTTCGCCGGCTGGCAGATCGGGGTCATCTCGGGCAATCCCCTCTTCTCACGCGTTTACCTGCGCCGCCCGGACATCACCCACCGCCTCTACAACGGCCCCCTCGAGACGCGCCTGCTGGTCTATCGCCCAGCCCGCTGACCAGCCGCAAAGAGAGAAGAGAACGGCTGGAGACGAAGTAGGCACAAAAGAAAACGGCCACTGCAAGGAAGCGCAGCGGCCGTCGTCGGAGCAGGCTCGTCAAGCGACGAGCCTCGGTGACACGTGAATCAGGCTTTGAGGAAGCCTGGGATGGTGCCGGTGAACGGATCCTTCGGTGCCACACCCATGGCGGTGCAGAGGTCCGCCATCGCGCCCTGGATGGACTTGCCACCCGACGCCGCGCACTGACCCGCGTTGATCTTGCCGCCGGCCTTGCCAGCGACGAGCCACGGCACCCGCTGCGAAAGGTGGCTGGCGCCATCTTCCATGTGGTTGGCCCAGATCACGACGCTGTTATCGAGCATGTTGCCGCCCGGCTGCTGGACGGCCTTCACCTTGTCCAGGAACTGAGAGAATTGATCCATGCACCATTCGTCGACGACGCGGTGGTGGTCGACACCGCCCATGGTCGGGTTGTGACCAAGGTCGTGCCAGTTGCGGAAGGCCGACTTGTAGCCGGTCCCGCGCGGCGGGATGTTCGGCACGAAGGCGCCGAAGTTGATCGCGTTGCCGGTGGAGTCAGACACCTGCAACGTCGCCACGTTGGTGAGGTCGCAGAGCGTGCCAGCGAGCATCATGTTCGCGTACGCCTTGAGGATGTCCGGCCAGATTTTGTCCTGGGCCAGGATGTCCGCATTGGTGTACTTGGCGGGCTCGACCACGCCGCACTTGCCGACCGGAACCGTGGGCGCGCCGCCGATGGTGGTCAGCTGGCCTTCCAGCTCGCGAATGACCGTGTAGTGCTGGTCGACGACCGCGCGGTCTTCCTTGGCGACGCGGGCCTTGAACTTGTCGAGGCTCTTGCCCACGTAGTCGAGGATGCTCTTCTTCTGCGCGAGCAGCTTCTTGGTGCGGCCGTCATCGACAGGCGTACCCATCATCGGATCCGGACCCGCGGGGAGTCCGCCGAACAGACGCGCGTAGCTCTCGGTCGGGTTGAAGTCCGGGTTGATGGCCGCGCCGTTGCGCCAGAAGCAGCGGTTGCCGCCCGGCACCTTCTGCTTGGGGAGACGGTCGAGCTGAATCTGGAAGGCGAGCGACAGAGCGCTCTTCTTCGGCAAGCCGTCAGCGATGTGCTGCTCGAACGTGCTGCCCGTCGGCTCCTGGTATTTGTTCGACCCCTTGGTAGAGGCGCCGCCCCAGAAGATGCTGCCGTAGGCCTCGTGCCCGAATCGCTCCCCGCCCTTGTAGTTGGGGTTCGACATGTCGGGCAAGAACGTCAGGTACTCCTTGTGACGCTCGAGCGGCTTACACGACTGCGGAAGCGTGGCGAGCGGCCCGGTGGCCGGCTTCCACTGCGCCATCCGGTAGCCTTCCGACGCGAGGAAGATGAGCAACTTCTTGGGTGCAGCGGCGGTCTGCGCGTACGTGCGGCTCGCGTAGAGCGCCGGGAAGCACGCGAGGCCGACGCCAAGGCCCTTGAGCAGGTCGCGGCGGGCAATTTCCCAGTTGTTCATTTCGTGGCCTCTCCCTCAATGAGTTTGCGGTGTGTGAAGGCGCGGGTGGTCGTGGTCGCGACGAGCATCTCGCGCATGTCCCACTGAGACGACTCGAACGCCTTGACGATGGCGTCGATCGACCCGGTCTCCTCCTTCACCTCTTCGCGCCGGAGCAGGTAGCGAACCCAATGCTTGGCGACACACGACCGAACCTCGGGCTCCTCGGCGAGCTTCTTGGCGAAGTCGACGCCGTCCTTGAAATCGATCTTCTTGCCGCTGGCCAAGGTGGTCGACCCACCAGCCTTGATGGGCTTGTTCTCTTCCATCGTGCGGAAGCCGCCGACGGCGTCGTAGTGCTCGAAAGCGAATCCGATCGGGTCGATGACATCGTGGCAACCCGAACAGGTTGGCCCCGCCTTGACGTGCTCTTCGAACCGCTCGCGCGTCGTCACGCCTGGCTTGGGCTCGGGCAGCGTGGGGATCTCGAGGGTCTTGGGCGGATCCGGAATCGGATTGCACATGATGTGGCGAAGCACGTGAAC
>JANNNO010000353.1:0-7576 GCA_031398585.1 Myxococcales bacterium
CTCGCCCATGAGCGGACGCTTGGCGTTGTCGCGATCGCCACCGCAGCCGAAGACGACGATGAGCCGCCCGCGGGTGAGCGGCCGCAAGGTACCGAGCGCGCGTTCGAGAGCATCGGGCGTGTGGGCGTAGTCGACGACACAGAGCGCGCCGACGTCGTTGCCGACCCGTTCGAGGCGCCCCGGGACCGCGGCCTGTTCGGAGATGCCGCGCGCGATGATCTCCGGAGAAAAACCGTGGCCCACACCCACGCCGACCGCGATCGCGATGTTGGCTAGGTTGAAGTCGCCCACCAGCGCCGATTCCATCTCGATGCGCCCCACCGGCGTCTCGAAGGTGGCGAAGGTGCCGTCCTCGGCCAGCCGTCGCGCTCCCACCCGCACGTCGGCCAGGGCGCCCGGCTCGATGGCGACCGAGAGCACCTGCCCGCGCACGTGCGGCTTCATGCGCCGGCCGTCCTCCCGGTCCGAGAAGAGCACCGCAACGCCATCGTCGGTGAGGAAGTCCCTGAACAGAGTCGCCTTGGCCGCGAAGTAGCGGTCCATGGTGCCGTGGTAATCGAGGTGGTCCTGCGTGACGTTGGTGAGCGCCGCCACCCGGAACCGACAGCCCGCGACGCGGCCCTGATCGAGAGCGATCGACGTCACTTCCATGGCCACATCGGTGGTGCCGGCCGCGCGCATCTCGGCCAGCATCGCGTGCAGGGGCAAGGCACCCGGTGTGGTCAGCGGCGCCGGGATCTGCTTGCCGGCGAAGCGATAGTTCACGGTCCCGATGACGCCGGGTCGCCGCCCCGCGGCCGCAAGGATGGATTCCAGCAGGTAGGTCGTGGTGGTCTTGCCGTTGGTGCCGGTAACCGCGGTCATCGTGAGGGCCTTGGCCGCGCCGAAGCGGGCAGCACCGATGAGGCCCACGGCGAAACGCGCGCTCGGCACGCTGACCCACGCGACCTGAGGATGGGCGGCCAGCTCGGGTGGCACAGCGCCCTCGCCAACCACGGCGACCGCACCTTGCGCGGCGGCGGCGGCGATGAAGGCACGCCCGTCGGCCTTGGTTCCGGGCACGGCGACGAAGAGATCGCCGGCGGCCACGGCCCGGGAGTCATCGCGGACCTCGGCGATCGGCGTCGCGGGATCTCCCTGGAGCACCTCCGCCCCCGCCACGCCCGCCACCAGGTCACGCAACAGATACATCCCCCACACCTACCATCAACCCCGGCGGGTGTCTCTAG
This sequence comes from Myxococcales bacterium, assembly GCA_031398585.1. Classification (GTDB taxonomy): domain Bacteria; phylum Myxococcota_A; class Polyangia; order Fen-1088; family Fen-1088; genus JANNNO01. Next base: position 1,230 of record JANNNO010000353.1, read on the forward strand.
CAGCCCGTGGATGACGGCGGACCGAGCCAGAGCGGGCGCCGCCGGCCCGGATGCGAGGCGCGAGGACGCCGAATACCGCGCGTATTCAACCGACGAGCAACGAAGCAGGCGGGGTGGCGCCGCCCGCTCTGGCGACGGGAGACTTCGTCCACGGGCTGCTAGCCGGTGGAGCCACGGACGGCAGCCGCCGCGGCACGCTCACCCCCCCGGGCGAAAGGAGATGCGGCAGAGCGATCCGCGGCGCAGCGGCCCCGGGGGTGGGGTCTGAGCCACGGCCGTCCCGCTGCCCTCGAGCGCGACTTCGAGGCCGGCGTCGGCCGCCGCGCGAATCGCCTCGGCGATGCTCATCCCGACGAAGCTCGGGACCGAGATCACCGCGGGCTGCGCGGGCTCGTCACCGGCACCGTCAACGCGCGGAGACTGCGGATCCCGGCTGTCGACCAGGACCAGCGCCTCTTCGGCTTCGCCCAGCACCGGCATCACGTCGTCGGCCGATTCGGGCCCCGCCCACAGCGGCTGATCGCTACCTGGCCCCTCGACCAGCGCCTGGTCGCCAGCTCTGCTCGCCTTGGCCAGCGTCTGGGGCTCGCGCCCGGGCGACTGGGGCTCGCCCCCGGGCGACGGGGATCCGCCAGGCTGCGTGCCGTCGCCTGTCTTGGCAAAGGCGTACGCCTGGTTGGGCGGCAGGCCGAGGAACTGGACCGCGGCCGTCGCGATCTCGCGAAAGGCGGGCGCCGCGACCATGCCGCCTCGGTGCTCGGGCTCGGGTTCATCGACGAAGACGCCGATCACCAGGCGCGGCTTGTCTGCCGGCACGATGCCGATGAAAGACGCGATCCACGCGGCGTAGCGGCCGTTCTTCACCTTCTGCGCGGTGCCGGTCTTGCCCGCCACGGCATAGCCATCGACAGCCGCCTGGCGGGCAGTGCCGTCGACCCCGGTGACGCCTTTCATGATGGAAAGCATCGTGCGCGCCGTCTCGGGCGAGATCACGCGACGCCCATCGAGGCCATCGGGCGCCGGCAGCTCGGTCGCCTTCTTGTCGGGCCCAATGATCCGCAAAGCAAGTCGCGGCTGCTTGTAGATGCCGCCGTTGGCGATCGCACCGAAACCGGCCACCATCTGCAACGGCGTCACCTGGATGCCCTGTCCGAAGGCGATGTTGGCGAAGTGCACCTCGCCCCATTTGCTGGTTGGGCGCAGCACGCCCGCCATCTCGCCCGGCAGGCCGACGCCGACCTTGCGTCCGACGCCGAAGCGCACGAGAGCGTCGTAAAGGCGCTGCTTTCCGAGCTTGCGTGCGATCTTCACGGTGCCGATGTTGCTCGATCGCTGAAAGACCTTCTCCGCCGTGATGACGTCCTCGGGGTGCAGGTCGCGGATGCGGGTGTTGCCGATCATGAGCGGCCGCCCGTTTTGACAGTCGACGAGCTCGCCCGGACGCACGAGGCCGGCATCGAGCGTGGCTGCCAGCGTGAACGTCTTGAAGGTCGATCCCGGCTCGAGCATGTCGGTGATCGCCCGATTGCGAGTGGCTCCCCGAGCCACGCCCGCGCCCGGGTTCTCCGGGTGGTAACTCGGCACGCTCGCCATCGCGTAGATGCCGCCGGTGGGGACGTCCATCACGATCGCGACACCGCCCTGCGCGCGGTGTTTGATGACCGCATCGCTCAGCGCCTTGTGCGTCACGTGCGAGAGGTACGAATCGAGCGAAAGCTGCACGTGTTTGCCGGCGCTGCTCTTTCGGTCGACCAGGCCCTCGAACAACATGCGGCGGCCGGTGCCGTCCTTGACCCCCATCAACGTCATGGGCGTGCCACGCAGGTAGCTGTCGAACGCCTTTTCCACCCCGTCGACCCCCTTGCCGTCGACGTTGGCGTGGCCGATCACGGTGGCCGCGATCTCGTCGCGGGGGTAGATGCGTTTGGGCTCCTTGCGCAGGTGAACGCCCGGCAGCTCCAGGGCCTTGACCCGCGCGCTGTCGTCGGGCGAGACCGTGCGCCGCACCCATGCAAATGGGCGACGCCGCGCCCCTTCCAGGGTGCGCAGCAGCAGCTTGGGATCCATGCCGAGCGCATGGGCCAGACGGGCTGGGCCCCCTGGCACGCGCAGGAGCACACGCGGATTGCACGAGACCGAATCGAACTGCGCCGATCCCGCCAGCTCGTTGCCCTCTACGTCGAGGATGCGACCGCGCTCGGGCAGAAGCTCGATCTCGCGCAGCGACTGCTCTTCGCCGCGCGCGCGCAGCTCTTCACTCTTCTCCACCTGCAGGTGGTAAGCGCGCCGGGCGACCTTCACGGCGCACAGGCCGAGCAGCGCCGCGCAGATGAAGATGCGCAGGCGAATCCAGCGGTTGATCACGGCCTCGCTCCTCCCACACCAGCTGCCGACCGCTCGGATCGGGTGTCGATGCTGCGGATCGCGGCGGCGGTCGGGATCATGCCGCGCTTTTGCCCCTCGGCCATCAGCCGCCCCGGATCCTTGAGCTCGACCAGCAAGAGCTCGAGGCGCCGCTTCTCTACCAATAAGTCGTCTTGCCGATCGCGTTCGGCCGACAGCCGCAGAGCGATCTCGACCGTCTGGGCCTCGACCGCGACGTGTCCCAGCGCCGCCAGGGTCACGCCGAGAAGCGACAGCAGGAAGACCGCGGCCGACGCCCTTCGGCGCCCGCCGATGGCGCCCACCATGGACCGCATGCTTCGTGCTCGTTTCGCTCCCTGGGTCATGCCGCCACCCGCTCCAGCACCCGCAACTTGGCCGAACGCGCGCGCGGGTTGCGCGCCAGCTCGTCGTCGCCGGCCATCACCGGCTTCTTGGTGAGGATGCGAAAGCGGCATTCGCCCTTCGGCTCGGCCAGCGCTCGGAAGCGCCACTTCACCATGCGGTCCTCGAGCGAGTGAAACGAGATGACCGCCAGACGTCCGCCGTGGGCGAGGCAGCCCGGCAGGTCTTCCAGCACCTTTTCCAGCTCGGCGAGCTCGCCGTTGATCACGATGCGCAGGGCCTGGAAGGTGCGGGTCGACGGATCCTTGTGATGCTCGCGTCGCGGGATCGCCCGCGCCACCAAGGCCGCCAGCGCATCGGTGGTGGTGAGCGGCGCCTCCACGCGATCCTCGACGATGAAGCGGGCGATGCGTTTGGCGAAGCGCTCCTCGCCGAGATCGCGCAGGACGCCGACCAGCTCCTCTTCGTCGACCCGAGCCAGGTACTGCGCCGCGGTCTCGCCGCTGCTCTGGTCCATACGCATGTCGAGAGGGCCCGGGCGACGGAAGGAAAAGCCACGCTCGGGTCGGTCGAGCTGCGGCGACGAGACGCCGAGGTCGATGAGGCAGCCGTCGAGCGGCAGGGCGCCGGCAGCGTCAAGGAGGTCCCGCGCGCGCGAAAACGGCGCGTGCAGGTAGGTCACCCTGTCCCCCCAAGGGGCAAGGCGCTCGCGGGCCAGGGCCAGGGCGTCCCGGTCGCGGTCGATGCCCCAGAGGCGCCCTTGCGGAGCGCTTGCCTCGAGGACCGCGTTCGCGTGTCCAGCCAGACCGAGGGTGGCGTCGCAATAGCGCCCGCCGGAGCGCGGCGCCAACCAGGAGATGACCTCGTTGAGGAGCACGGGGGCATGAAGGGTTCCGCTGCTCGGCGCGTCCACAGATGTCATCGACCTGTCTCTCTAGCTGGACAAAGAACGGGAATAATCACGGGCGAATTCGGGTTAACGACAGGCTGAGCGGACTCCCCATCTTCGGGCCCCCTGCGGGGGTGTCAATTTTCCCGCCGGTTTTTCCCAAATTTCCTCAACGAAATCGGGATGATGCAGGTAGGGGTCAAGGCGGGAGCGTGTGACCAGGGCAGCACGCCATGGGCGGCAGACGAAACGCGTGTGTGATCTGGGTTACACGTACTTTTGGTTGAAAAGCAGTTAACTCTGCTTGACCAAAGGGTTCTCATGAAGGAAAAATCGGCCGCCTCGAGGTTGATGGGACATGGACAGCAAGCTGTTTGAGCTTGATGCACGGATGGATGGGTTGCGGTCGCGTATGGCCACCTTCCCGGCGCGCATCACGAAGGACTATCAAGACCGACTCGACTTCTCGTGGGTCTTCCACGATCACGCCCTCGAGGGGGTGGTGCTGTCGTACTCGGAGCTGAAGGCGGCGGTTGACCAGCGCATCATCAGCGATGTCACCCTCATCCCCATGTATGAGGAGGTTCGCAATCACAAGGCGGCCGTCGACCTCATCCGGGAGATGGCGCAGCAGAAAAAGCGCCCCGCCGTCACGCTCGACCTCATCAAGAAGGTCTACGGCCTCGTGACGCCGGAGGCGGTGGCGAAAGGTTGTCCTTATCGCAAGGAGAACCCGCTTCACCGGCTCTACTATCACGAGATCGCGCCGCCCGAGAAGATCGCCCCCAAGATGCGCAAGCTCGAGGAGTGGCTGGAGTCCCCGGATTTCCTAAATCTTCATCCCATCGTGCAGGCGTCGCGCTTGCAGTTCCGGCTGCTCGCGGCCTATCCGTGGACCAAGAACACGGGCAAGGTGGCGCGGCTGCTCTCGAACTATATCCTGCTGTCGAATGGCTACCTGCCGGCCATCATCCACTCGATCGAGCGGCAGCGTTATTACGAGGCGCTTCGCCACGAGAACGACGGCTTGACCAACCTGATTCTCGAGTCGCTGCAAAACAGCATCGAGACGACGGCGAAGTTCTACGAGGAGATCCAGGGGCTCAAGGTCCGCCGCGCGAGCTGAGCGACGGACTCGGCGCTACGAACACGAAGGCCGCGTGCGGGAGACCGTGCGCGGCTTTTTCATTTGGTGGCGCGGGCGCAATCTGTGCCGCAGGCAGGGAAACCGGACCGGCGGCGTCGATAAAAAACGCGCCGGGAGCTCTCACTCACCGGCGCGTCCACCCGGTACTAGATTGGTCGGTGGCTAGCGCCCGACCGGGGCCGCCAAGAAGTGCGACGGGAGGCAAGCCGTCTCGCGTCGCGGGTTGTGCTCAGGTTTGGGCTTGCGGAGCGCACAACGGATGAGATCCGTTTGACGTGACGTTCGGGCTACGTCTGCGGCGAGCCCTGGGGCTCACGGCAGCTCGGGAGGCAGAGAGATTTGCAACCGATCACAGTGTCAGTTTTTCCCATGCGTTCTTTCCTCCTTTATGTAGCCAACCGCTCGCGGGTGTCCGTTCATGTTAGCCGACCGATCGCGAGGTCACCAGTTACCGTGGGCCCTGCTTGCGATTGAAGCGCAAAAACACCGAGGCAACGGCGACCGTGACGTGCTTCCCCTGCTTCGGATAACCTCCGCGGCCATCATGACCGAGTCATCTCAGCCCCCCGCCGGTGGCCGCGTCGCCCGCTTCGCCACCGCGATGGATCCGGCCGCCGCCGCGCTCAACACCAGCATCGCTTTCGACCGCCGCCTGCTTCGCGACGACGTGCGCGGCAGCCAGGCCCACGCCCGCATGCTGGCGGCAGTCGGGCTCATCAGCGCGGACGACGCCAACCGCATCGTGGCCGGCCTCGACCAGGTGGCGGGCGAGATCGAAAGCGGCGCTCTCCCGCTGTCGTCGGCCCTGGAAGACATCCACATGAACGTGGAGGCGCGGCTGACCCAAATCGTCGGCGAGCCGGGGCGGCGCCTGCACACAGCGCGAAGTCGCAACGACCAGGTCTCGACCGACCTCAAGCTCTACGCGCGCGCGGCCTGTGCCGAGATCATCAACTCGATCGATCGGGCGCGGCTGGCTCTGGTACGCCGGGCCCGCGAACACGCCTCGACCTTGTTGCCCGGGTACACCCATTTGCAGCGCGCCCAGGTGGTGACGCTGGGACATCACCTGCTCGCTTACGCCGAGATGCTCGGCCGCGATCGGGGGCGCTTCGTCGATGCCGCCCGACGCGCGAACGAATCGCCGCTCGGCGCCGGAGCGCTTGCCGGGACCAGCTTGCCGATCGATCGCAACCGGACCGCCGCTGATCTCGGCTTTGCCGGCCCCACTCGCAACAGTCTCGACACGGTCTCGGATCGGGACTTCGCCGCCGAGATTGCGTTCGCCTCGGCGCTGATGAGCGTTCACCTGTCGCGCCTCGGTGAAGAGCTGGTCCTCTGGTCGACCACCGAGTTCGGCTTTCTCCGCCTCGGCGAGGGCTACTGCTCGGGCAGCTCGCTCATGCCGCAAAAGCGCAACCCCGACATCGCCGAGCTCCTACGCGGCAAGCCGGGGCGGCTGATCGGCGATCTGGTGGCGCTGCTGACGATCTCGAAGGGTCTCACGCTCGCCTACAACAAGGATCTGCAGGAGTCGCAAGAGCCGCTTTACGACGTGGTGGAGACCACGCGCCTTCTGCTCTC
>JANNNO010000355.1:0-7320 GCA_031398585.1 Myxococcales bacterium
CGGCGTACATCCACGTCTCCGACGTGCGCGGCACGCCTGATGATCTCAAACGCCTCATGGCCGCCGGCGACAACCGCGGCGGCGATGACGACGAAGATCCCCAGCTGGCCAACGGCGCTCGGATCGAAGATGTCCTGAAAGAAGGGCAAGAGATCATCGTCCAGGTGACGAAGGAGCCCATCAGCACCAAGGGCGCCCGCACCACCCGCTACATTTCGCTACCCGGTCGGCACCTCGTCTTCATGCCGACGGTCGATCACATCGGCATCTCGCGGCGAATCTCTTCCGACAAGGAACGTCGCCGCCTGCGCGACATCGTCGAGCAGGTGCGGCCGCCGGGCTCTGGATTCATCGTGCGAACGGTCGCCGAAGGAGTGCCTGAAAAGGAACTCCGCGCTGACATGGCCTTCCTCATCAAGATGTGGAACGAGGTCGTCGGCAAGATTGAAACCGCCCGCTGTCCTTCCTTGATCTACAGCGATCTCGATCTTCTGCTGCGAACGGTGCGTGACATCTTCACGGCCGACGTCGAGAAGTTGATCATCGATTCGCGGTCCGAATACGACCGCATCAAGAAGTTCCTGGCCGCGTACATGCCCGACTTCTCCGGGCAGATCGAGCTGTACACGGGGGGCGAGCCGATCTTCGATGGCTTCGGCATCGAGATCGAGATCGACCGCGCCCTCGAGCGCAAGGTCTGGCTCAAGTCCGGCGGCTATCTGATCGTCGACGAGATGGAGGCGTTGACCGCGGTCGACGTCAACACCGGGCGCTTCGTCGGGAAGAAGAGCCTGGAAGACACCATCACGCAGACCAACCTCGAGGCGGCCCGCGAGGTTGCCGAGCAGCTGCGCATTCGCTCCATCGGCGGCATGATCGTCGTCGACTTCATCGACATGGATCGCGCGTCCAACCGGGACAAGGTGATGCGCGCCTTCAACGAGTTCCTCAAGCGGGATCGCAACAAGGCGACGGTCACGCGCATCTCCGAGCTCGGGCTCGTCGAGATGACTCGCAAGCGAACGCGAGAATCGCTGCTGCACCATCTGACCGAGCCCTGCCAGCACTGCGAGGGCAAGGGCTATACGAAGTCGCGTCGGACCATCGCTTACGAGCTGCTGCGCGAGTTGCGTCGGCAGGGCGGCCTTATCGAAGGCGACACGGTCATCGTCGAGGTCCATCCCGACGTGGCCAACTCGCTGGCGACCTCCGATCGGCCCTTCCTCGACGACATGGAGAAGCGCTTGCAAAAGCGCATCATCGTGAAGGCGCGCGGTTCGTTTCACGTCGAGGACTTCGAGATTCGTTCTCCGGGCGAAAAGCCGCTCGAGAAGTCCGAGTTCGCTGGCAATCGCGAGGACAAGGCCGAGAGCAAGCGGCGCAAGCGGCGCAAGCAGGTCCTCGGATCGCCAGAAGAGGTCGAAGCGCTTCTGGACGAAGAAGAACGCCAGACCGTCAGCGCCGAGGCGATGGTCGATCGCCTGCACGAAGATCGCGACCGCGAGGGTGGGGCGGAGACTGCCGTCGAAGCCGGCGGTGAGCGCCCAGCAGCACCGCGCTCCGAAGCGCAAGAACGCTCCGCGCGCCCCGAGCGATCGGGCGGCGGCGGACGTGACCGAGGCCGGGGGCGCGACGATCGCGGCCGCGGCGGGCGAGGCGACGGCCGAGATCGGCAAGGCGATCGTGGACCGCGTCCTGCGGGCGACGGACAGCGCCAGGCCTCTCCCGAGGCGGGCGCCCCTGCGGCTTCGGAGTCCAACGACGGCGCTCCAGCGGCTGCTTCGACAGCAGAGTCAGACGACGATTCATCGTCGTTCGCCGATCACGCACCCAACGGCACGACCGGCTCTGAGCCGGTGGTGGTTCAAGCCGAGCGTGAACCGTCAGGCGGTGGCGAGGACCTCCCGCCAATCGTGGCGCCGACCGACTACCCCCCCAAGGAGTGATCGGGGGGCGGGCGTTGCGGGCTCACCGCCCGCGGCACCGCAGTTCCGTCTCGACCGCGAGTCGAGGCGGCTCCCTTCGCTCGCATCGCGCACTTCGCTCGTAACCGCGAGAGGTCCGCTCGGCTAGGGCCCCACGCCCACCCAGACCGCGCCGTTTTCGCCGATCTCCTTTTTCCAGATCGGCGCCCGCTGCTTGAGCCGTTCGATCGCCACCCGGCAGGCCGCGAACGCCTCGGCTCTGTGAGCAGCGGCAGCGGCGATGGCGACCGCCATCTCGCCCACCCGCAAAGTGCCGATGCGATGATGGATCGCCAGTCGCACGCCGGGGAACTCGATCTCGATCTCGCGCCCGATGGCGGTGAGCACATCGATCGCCATGGGGACGTAGGCTTCGTATTCGAGGCGGCTCACGTCGGGCACGGCCCCCTGCCGACGGACGTGCCCAGTGAACGTGACCACCCCGCCGTGTTCTCTCGCCAACACGGCGTTGACGACCGCATCGAGTGAGAGCGGTTCGGCCGAGATCGCAATCGCGGGCGGCTCAGCGGCGCCGTCGGAACCGCCGGACACCGGCGGAATCAAGGCAACCTCGTCGCCGTCGGCCAGCGGCTCGGCCAAGGTGACGATTCGCCGATTCACGGCGATCTGAATCTTTCCCGCGAGGCCCGCGATGCTCGGGTGCTCGACGCCCAATCGCTCGAGCAGCTGCCCAGCGGTGAGGCCCGCGCTGGCGGCCTCTGCGAGGGTCACACGCTGCGAGTCACGTCCGGTTCGCTCGCGCAGGACCGCGAAGAAGAGCACCTCGATCGTCACGCGCGCCTTCTTAGCACGGGACCGCCCGCAGCCTTGTGGCGTGGTGTTCCTGCTACATGTAGGTGCAGGTAATCATTGGTAACCGTTGGCTTTTGCCGCTTCGGTTGACCGTCAAAAAGTTATCCACAGGAAAAGTCAAATAAACTCAAGTGATAAGGATTTTTTGCGTTGCCAACGAGGGCTGTGTTTAATGTCCGACGACGCGACGGGATATCCTACCTCGGATTACATACATGGCGGCTTCCATCAAATCCTCTGCTCTCGGCCGACCGACCCTCGACGTGGGGCCGCGCGGCCATCTCTCTTTGCCCCTCGAGGAGCGGAACGCGCGGCGGGGCGTTCGGGTACCTCGGCATGCGCGCAGTCAGCTCGCCCGGCCTGTGGCCCCCGCGCTGGTGCCGCCTCCGCGCACGCCGGACGAGGAGAGGCTCGAGGCGTTGCTCGGCCCTCTGATGCCGCCCGAGCGGAAGCTCACCGTGCGCCTCACCGACAATCGCTACACGATGGTGATGGTTCGTCGGACGCCGCAGGCCTTCGTCGTTCGTCTGCACCGCATGTTCTTGGCGGCGGATGACGACGTGATGTCGGCGGTCGCTCGCTACGTGGTCGCGAGCGAGGCGTCGGCCTCTGCGGTGATCGGTCACTTCATCGAGGCGCATCGGCATCTCATCACGAAGCCATCGCGACCCCGTCGCGTGGTGTTGCGGCCGGCGGGGCGCAGCCACGATCTGCAGGCGATTTTCGATCGGCTGAACACCGAATACTTTGCCGGAGGCCTCGACGCCCGCATCACCTGGGGCTCGGCTCCGCGGCGGCAGTTACCCCGGCGCTCGATCAAGATGGGCAGCTTCGCGGTCGAGGATCGACTGATTCGGATCCATCCCATGCTCGACGATGGCGGTGTGCCGGACTACTTCGTGGCGTGGATCGTTTTCCACGAGATGCTGCACGGCAAGTTCGCCATCGTCCGCAAAGGCGATCGGCGGTGCTTTCACAGCAAAGAGTTCCTCGCCGAGGAGAAGACGTTTCGCGACTACGGGCGAGCTTCGGCCTGGGAGCGAGCGAACCTCGACCGCCTGTTGGGACCCGATCGGGAGTGCAGCGCCGGTTGACAAAAAGGCACGCGAGCCACCCCCGCTGGCGTCGCTTGGGCGCGCCCCAGCGGGCCCTGCGCTGCCAAGCTGACCTGTCCTGCGGCTAACCCCGCGAAAGTTCGGGACGTGCCGGCGGCTTCCGTCGTGGAACGAATGATGCTATCGCAGGAGCCCACTCGACATGCGAAGCGCAATGACTTCCCCTCCTGACCACCGTCGCCACTGGGCGGGTGCCGCGCTCGGCGTCGCCTGGCTCGCCCTGTTCCAGAGTGCCGCCGGCTGCGCCCACCAGCGCCTGGTCCCCGGAACCCAGGTCGTCGATACCGAGGACAACCGGGCGGTCCTGGGCGTGATGGAGCAGTACCGGCAGCGGTTGATTGAAAAGAACGTCGAGGGGCTGCTGCTGCTCGCTTCGGACCGTTACTTCGAGGATTCGGGCACGCCGAGCGCGGTGGACGACTACGGATACGACGGCCTCAAGTTCGTGCTGGCCAACCGCATGACGCGCCTGCGATCGATCCGCTACGACATCCAGTATCGCGGCGCGAAGGTGGACGGGAATCGCGCCGAGGTCGAGGCCTTTCTGAGCGGCGCCTTCGAGCTGATCGGCGAGTCGCGCGAAAGCTACCGACGAATCGGCGATCACCATCGCTTCGTCCTCGAGCGACACGGCGACAAGTGGAAGTTCATCAGCGGCATGTGACAGGCCGCAAAAATCATGACGTGACATGGGCGCGCGCCGCGGCCTGCGATAGGATTCCGGGCATGTCGGGTGAGGCTTTTCGGCAAATCGGGACCGTCGGCGGGGCGTTGCTGGGTTGTCTCGCCCTGATGGAGGCGCCTTCTGCGTGGGCATCGCCGTCGCAGGCTCGCGGCGAGAAGAGTTTCGAGGCGCTGGTACGAGCGGCCGACAGCGCTCCTGACGCCGACGCCCTCGTGGCTCCCTTCGCCGAAAATTGCGAGAACGCCCGTCGCGAGATCGATCGCGCGCGTTGCCGTGGCAGTCAGGCGTTCCTGCGGAACCGACTGCCAGGTAAGAACCTGCACGCCGTGGTCGACAGCACGCGCGTCGTCAGCGTCTCGGGTTACGACGCCAGCTTGCGCGGTCACAAAGTGCGGCTGCTCGGCTGTCTCACCTGTGACGATCCGGCCAAGGGTCCGCAGGGCGAGACTCTCTATGTAACGCTTGCTTCGCCTCGCAAGGGGGGCGCCTCGCTACGCGAAGAAGTCGTGCTCGGTCAGACCGCCATGCGGTTCGAGGATCCGGCGAAAGCGCGCGAATTCGAGTCAACGGTGAAACCGCATCTGCGCGCCGAGTTCGTCTTTCGCGGTGACGGCACGCCGTGGAGTTTCGGCAAGCAGCGTGGGGTTGCGTTCACGCCGATCGCGATGCGCATCTTCAACCGCTGCACGGGCGACGTTCTGTACTCGCAGCCTGCCTCCGAAGGCCCGGTCACGGTGGTCAAGGGACTCTCTGGCTGCGAGGCTCCCGAAGCTGTCGCCAGCGATACCGGCAAGACCGAGGCGAAGACCGAGGCGAAGACCAGCGGCGCCCTCGCGCAGGCGAGCAACACGAGCGACGCTGACGACAGCCAGCCGGGGCAAGGCAAACAAGGCAAGGAAGGCACCGAAGTCGCGCCCGAGAAACTTGGGGCACGCGAGATCGTGGATGCCCTCAAGCCCTCACGCGACGCCGTCGCCGCCTGTGATGCTCAGTGGAACCAGCCTGGCGCGATCGAGCTCGAGTTCGATCTGAGCGGGTCGGGCGGCGCTCCTCAATCGGTGCGAGCCAAGGGAAAGCTCGGTGGTACCAGTGTTGCGAACTGCGTGCTCAACGCCGTGCGTGCGACGAAATTCCCAAAGTTCGTCCAGGCTCGACAGACTTTCTCGTATTCGGTCAGGCTCGGCGCTGTGCAGCGCTGAGAAGGGCCTCAGCGGCAAAGCCGCCTTGAGTGCCTTCGGTAGAGCCGCCCGGCTCCCGATTGGGGTTTGCGGCGCATTGGGCCATCAGCAGGTGGTAAAAATGTCGCGTTTGTTGCCGTGCACCCAAAATTTAGAAACAGAGTCGGGCCCCATCGCGTAAATAGGAAGGGTGGGTAGTCCATAGGTGGGGAGGCAGACCACCCGGACGGAGGGGATGTTCGTCGATAGATGAACGTTGGGGAGAGGGTGGGTCCACTAACCTACCGCCCCCTGGTCCATTTTGCTGGACAGGGCGCGTATCTCACATCGCCGCACCGGAGGTTTCGCGAATGATTCGAACCGGAAGACAAGCCGGAGCGCTGACCGCGTTCGTTGCTGGGGCCGCTCTGTCGGGCCTCGCATGTACGGGGTCAGTCATGGGGGGAGGAGAGCCGGGCTCGCCGCGAGGAAACCCGTCGACCAATCCGGGGCCGAACAATCCGAGCAACCCCTCGAATCCCGCCGGGCCCAATGCGATGCCGACGCCGGAAAAGCCGGTGACGCCGCCGCCGCCGGTGACCGCCGAGAACGCGGCTGGTCCCGCGGTCTTCCGTCGTCTCACCATGACGGAGTTCAAGAACACCCTGCGCGACCTGATCGGCATCGACGGGAACTTCGGTGACCTCGCGCTGGCCGACGACAAGGGCACGACGACCGGATTCACGGTCGGCGCCGAGTTCGTGCAGGCCGCCGACGCCAGCAAGTTCTACAACGCCGTCGAGAAGTTGACCGCGACCCTGCCGGAGAAGCTGGCAGGAATCCTCCCGAAGTCGTGCAACCTCGCCGACAACGGTCAGCAGGACGCGTGCGTCGGCGAGTTCATCGACAACTTCGGCCTCCGGGCCTACCGCCGGCCGGTCACCACCGAAGAGAAGGCCGACCTCGTCGCCCTCTACGGCAGCATGCGCGGGGCCGAAGGCGGCGCGACCTTCGCCGAGGCGATGGCGAACATGGTGCGCGCGATGATTCAGTCGCCGCAGTTCCTCTACCGTTGGGAGCTTGGCGAGCTGGCGACCAAGGACGGATCGCTGGTCAAGTACAACAACTACGAGATCGCTTCGCGACTGTCGTACTTCCTCTGGACGTCGATGCCCGACGACAAGCTGTTCGACGCGGCGAAGAACAATCGCCTCAACGACCTGCAGACCATCGCGAACGAATCGCGCCGGATGCTGGCCGACAACCGCGCCAAGAACACCATCCGCAACTTCCACCTGCAGTGGCTCGGGATCGAAGGCATGGACACCCTGCCGAAAGACCCGTCTTTCAAGGACTACAACCAGGAAGTCGGCAAGGCGTTCATCGAAGAGACGGTCACCTTCGCCAACAACATCCTTTGGGGCGACAAGGCGACGGGCAAGGTGCAGGACCTGCTGACGTCGAGCACGTCGTACATCGACGGCCGGGTCGGCAAGATTTACGGCGCCAACGCGACCGGCACCGAGATGAAGCCCGTCCAGCTGGATCCCGCCCAGCGCGCGGGCATCTTGACCCACGGCTCGTTC
>JANNNO010000115.1:0-7012 GCA_031398585.1 Myxococcales bacterium
GACAACACCTCCGGCCAGGAGGGCGCCGCCCTGTTTCGGCGCCTGCGCGAGCTCGACGGCGATCTGCCGGTGCTGCTGATGACCGCGTGGACCTCGCTCGAGACCGCCGTGTTGCTGGTCAAGGAGGGCGCCGCCGACTACCTGGCCAAGCCGTGGGACGACGCCAAGGTCGTCACCACCGTCAAGAACATGCTGCGCCTGCGAGAGCTCGCGCTGGAGAACCACCGCCTGCGAGCCCAGAGCGCGCGCGCCCGCAACGAGCTGCAAGATCGCTACGACCTGTGCGGCCTCGTATACGCCAGCGAGGCCATGCATCGTGTCGTCTCGCTGGCCGCCAGCGTCGCGCGGGCCGACGCTCCCGTCCTGATCTCCGGGCCCAACGGATCCGGCAAGGAGAAGGTCGCCGAGATCGTGCACGCCAACTCGCCGCGGCGGCAGGCGCCGTTCGTCAAGGTCAACGCCGGCGGCCTGCCCGACGACCTGCTCGAGGCCGAGCTGTTCGGCGCCGAGGTCGGGGCCTTCACTGGCGCGACCAAGCGGAGGATCGGCCGCTTCGAGGCCGCCGACGGCGGCACCCTGTTCCTCGACGAGATCGGCAACCTCACCCTGCGCGGCCAGGTCAAGCTGCTGCGCGTGCTGCAGACCGGCGAGTTCGAGCGCCTCGGCAGCACGATCACCCGCAAGGTCGATGTCCGCATCGTCTCGGCCACCAACGCCAACCTGCGCCAGATGATCGCCGCCGGCAGCTTCCGCGAGGACCTGCTGTTTCGCCTCAACGTCATCGAGATCCGCATCTCGCCGCTGCGCGAGCGCAGCGAGGACGTGCTGCCGCTCGCCGAGCACTTCTTGCAGCGCTCGGCCGGCCGCGCGGGCAAGGTGGTGCACGGCTTTCGGGAGGCGGCCAAGAAGATCCTGCTCGGCTATGCCTGGCCGGGCAACGTGCGCGAGCTCGAAAACGCGGTCGAACGCGCGGTCGCCCTTGCCGAAGGCGACATCATTGGTCCGGACGATCTGCCGCCGGCGATGCTCCAGCGCAAGAACCAGGACCGCATCACCAGCGCCCTGGCGCAGGGGCTGACCCTCGGCGAGCTCGAGCGGGAATACATCCAGCGCGTGCTCGAAGCCGAGGGCGGAAACAAGACCCGGGCCGCCCAGCGGCTCGGCCTCGACCGCAAGACCCTCTACCGCAAGCTCGAGGAGTATGCGGCCGGCCCAGGCGCGGCGCCCTCGCCCGAGACCGACGAGCCCGGCTGAAGGCGGCCGTCATCGTCTGGAGTCGTTTCGAATCGGTTGCCTCGGCGGACAGCGCCAGTCCGTCTTGGCAGAGCGCCGGCAGGGCTCCAAACTTCGCGGCAAACGCCCGGATCGTGGGCCCGGAATGCACTTCGCTTGTGGTAGATATCCCGCATGCTGAACAGCTTCGGCAGCCGCGCCACCCTCACCGTCGGTGATCGTACCTTCACGTTTCACAGCATGAAGGCGCTCGAGCGCGCCGGTCACAAGGTGAGCCGCCTGCCCTTCTCCCTGCGCATCCTTCTGGAAAACCTGCTCCGTCTGGAAGACGGCCGCGTGGTCGACAAGAGCCACGTCCAGGCCTTGCTTGGCTGGCAGCCGCAGGCAACGCCAGAGACCGAGATCGCCTTCATGCCCGCGCGGGTGATTCTGCAGGACTTCACGGGGGTGCCGGCGGTCGTCGATCTCGCGGCCATGCGCGATGCCATCGCCCGCATGGGCGGCGATCCGAATCGGGTCAATCCGCTGTTCCCGGCCGAGCTCGTCATCGATCACTCGGTGCAGGTGGACGAAGCGGGGCACGCGCAGGCGTTGACGCTGAACAATCAGATCGAGTTTCAGCGTAACAAAGAGCGCTACGTCTTTCTCCGCTGGGGACAGTCGGCCTTCCGCAACTTCGCCGTGGTTCCGCCTGACACTGGCATCGTCCATCAGGTCAACGTCGAGCACCTGGCGCGCGTGGTCTTCACCGCAACCGATGCCAAGGACGCGGGGGTCACCTGGGCCTATCCCGACACGCTGGTCGGCACCGATTCGCACACCACGATGGTCAACGGCCTTGGCGTGCTCGGCTGGGGCGTCGGCGGCATCGAGGCCGAAGCCGCCATGCTGGGGCAGCCGATGCCGATGCTCATCCCGCAGGTCGTCGGCTTCAAGCTCGAGGGCACTCTGCGCGAAGGCGTGACCGCGACCGATCTCGTGCTCACGGTGACCGAGATCCTGCGCAAAAAAGGCGTGGTCGGAAAGTTCGTCGAGTTCTTCGGCAAGGGCCTCAGCGCTCTGCCGCTGGCCGACCGTTCGACCATCGCCAACATGGCCCCCGAGTACGGCGCCACCTGCGGCATCTTCCCGGTCGACGACGAGACGTTGCGCTACCTGCGGCTCTCTGGCCGCAGCGAAGCTCAGATCGCTCTGGTCGAAGCGTACTGCAAGGAGCAAGGCATGTTCGCCGGCCCGGGCACGCCCGACGCGGAGTACTCCGAGGTCGTGACCCTCGATCTCGCCAGCGTCGAGCCCTCGGTCGCGGGTCCCAAGCGGCCGCAGGACCGCGTGCGCCTCGCCGACGTGAAGAAGTCCTTCACCGCAGCCCTACCGACGCTGGCCAAGCCGAAGAAGGCCGGTGGACCCGCCCCGATCGCCAGCGGCAACGCAGATCCCGACGTCGCCACCGGCAAAGTGGTCATCGCCGCCATCACGAGCTGCACCAACACGTCGAACCCTTCGGTGATGCTTGCCGCCGGCCTGGTGGCGAAAAAGGCCGTAGAAAAGGGTCTCGCCACCAAGCCTTGGGTCAAGACCTCGCTCGCGCCGGGGTCTCAGGTGGTGACCGCGTACCTCGACCAGGCCGGACTCACCCCCTACCTCGACCAGCTTCGCTTTCACACCGTCGCTTACGGCTGCACCACCTGCATCGGCAACTCGGGGCCGCTGTCGGCACCGGTCTCGAACGCCATCGAAGAGCGCGATCTCGTCGTGGCCTCGGTGCTCTCGGGCAATCGCAACTTCGAAGGCCGCGTGCACCCCGAAGTGCGCGCCAACTACCTCATGTCGCCCCCGCTCGTTGTGGCCTTCGCCCTCGCGGGTCGCGTCGACATCGACTTCGAGACCGAAGCGCTCGGTACCGGCAAGGACGGCCAGCCGGTCTTCCTGCGGGATATCTGGCCGAGCACGGCGGAGGTCAGCGCCACGGTCGCCTCGGCGATCAAACCCGACATGTTCGCGCGAACCTACGCTCGCGTCTTCGAGGGTGATGTGCAGTGGCGCGGGCTCAAGGTTCCCGCCGGTGCCACCTATGCCTGGGACGGGCAGTCGACGTACATCAAGCACCCGCCCTACTTCGAAGGCATGACCGCGCAACCGAGCGCCGTGGCCGACATCCGCGGCGCACGGGTGCTGGCACTGCTCGGCGACAGCATCACGACCGATCACATCTCCCCGGCGGGCTCGATCAAGAAGGATGGACCTGCGGGGCGATACCTCGTCAGCCTCGGCGTCGATCCCAAGGACTTCAACTCGTACGGCGCCCGCCGCGGCAACCACGAGGTCATGGTGCGCGGCACGTTCGCGAACACGCGGCTCAAGAACCTCCTGGCTCCCGGTACCGAAGGTGGCGTCACTCGCCATCTGCCTTCCGGCCAGGTGATGTCGATCTACGACGCCTCGATGAAGTACCAGGCGGAAAAGACGCCTCTCTTCGTGCTGGCGGGCAAGGAATACGGCAGCGGTTCGTCGCGCGACTGGGCGGCAAAAGGGACGCGCCTGCTCGGTGTCGCGGCGGTCATTGCCGAGAGCTACGAACGCATTCACCGATCCAACCTGATCGGCATGGGCGTGGTTCCGCTGGAATTTCTGCCCGGCGAGAACGCGGCCAAGCTGGGCCTTTCCGGCGAGGAGATCTTCGAGACCACCGGGTTGCCGGCGCTGCTCTCCGGAGATCTGCGAGGACCGCGCCAGCTGACCGTGGGCTACCTGCGCCCCGACGGCAGTGCCGGTCTCTTCAAGGTCAAGGTCCGCATCGACACGCCTCAGGAGGCGGCTTACTACCAGCACGGGGGCATCTTGCCGTTCGTGTTGCGGCAGATGCTCGCGGCCCGCGCGGCCTAGCCCGGCGATGCTGACGAGTTCCACCCACCCGCGCTGGTTCGACGTCGCAGCGGCGGATCTTCACCGCCTGCTCTCCGATCACCTGCACTGCGAGCGCAAGGCCGCCGAGAACGCCCTTGCGCTCGTGCGCCGCTACCCGATCCAGGACGAAGCGGCACTCATTCTCGGGCGACTGGCGCACGAGGAGACCAGCCACATCATCCAGGTCGCCGAGCTTCTGGCGGCGCGGGGGCTGGCTCCGAGGGCCGATACCGCCAATCACTACGCCCGCGGGTTGATGGCGCTGGCGCGTCCGCGCGAGCCCGATCACAAGGTCGACTTGCTGCTCGTCGCGGCCTTGATCGAAGCCCGCTCCCACGAACGATTGACTCTCCTGGAACGGGGCTTCGCCGCGCGCGGTGAAGAGCGGCTGGCCGCGTTTTACCGCGCACTCGCCAACGCCGAGGATCGCCACGCCGAGATCTACCGGGAGCTGGCCGAAAAGGCCGGCGGGGTCGATGCCGTGGCCGATCGCCTTTGCGAGCTGGCGATGCATGAAGCCGAGATCTTGGCGGCGCTGCCCTTCGTCAGCCGCGTGCACTGAGCGCGAGAATCTCCCGCCGACACGCGCGACGGCACCGTTCAGCGGATGTCGAACTCGGAGCGCGAACGATCGGTCGAGCTCGCGGGCGACGACGAAAGCAGCGCCAGCAGCACGGTCACCGCCTCTCCGCGCGTAAGCCAGTTCTCGATGGCGCGAGGGAACTCGAGCAACGTCGGCTCGGGCAAGCCACTGCAGATCGAGGTACCGGAGCGCACGCCTTCGGGCGACGTCTTGTCGAGCACGAACTGGCACTGGCCCATGGTCTGACCCGTGATGGTGCCGTTGAGAGAATCCGGCGAGACTTCGATGCGAACGCGATCGTCGTTCCAGGTGCCGGCGATCTCGAGCTTACCGTCGTACTCCTCGATGTCGATCTGAACCCGCCCGCCGGCAACGCCCGACAGCTCGTCGCTCTTGACCTGAATTTTCACCGCGCGGCCGTCGAGAAAGCCGTAGATCTCGCCCTTCTTGATCTGCAGCGATCCGGTCGAGCCTTGCAGGCGCCCCGGCTTGAGCAGGAAGGTCGTCCAGGAGGCGCCTCGTTTCATCGCCACATCGATCTCGCTGCCTGATCGAGGCGGCGATCGCCCAATGGGACCGCAGGCCGTGAGCGCAGCGATCAGCAGCAGCGCGGCCAGCTTGCCCGCGGGGAAGGCTGCGACCGCCGGGCGTCCGAGAGGCTGCCCAGGCTCCAACTCCGAAGCGGACGGTTGCGGCGAGCTCATCCCCTCATGATGGAGCAACCGCGAAGTTCCGGCCAGCCTGTCGCGTGACCCCCCAGAGCTCCGCGTCAGCAAGCCCCCGGGCCCGCGCTCACAGACCGGCGTAGGCCAGCAGGTCCGCCACGTCGGCATCACTCATCGCCTCGACGGAATAAAAGGGC
This sequence comes from Myxococcales bacterium, assembly GCA_031398585.1. Lineage (GTDB taxonomy): Bacteria > Myxococcota_A > Polyangia > Fen-1088 > Fen-1088 > JANNNO01. The sequence continues at coordinate 5,583 of JANNNO010000115.1, forward strand.
ATGACCCCGCCGATGTTGAAGAAGCGACCGTGGCGGATCTTCTCGACGAAGGCGGCGCGCGCGGCGTTGGGAAAGGCCCGCAGCGTCTCTTCGGGAAGAATCGATGTGCGGGAATCGAGCCGGCCACTCCCGGTGTGCAGGGCCCCATGGCAACGCAGGCAGCTGGAGGTGTAGATGAGAGCGCCTCGCTCTCGATTCCCCGTGAGCTCGGTCAGCGGCGTCGTCGCCCTCACGATGGTCAGCGGCACGGGGTCGAGAGTCTGCGCCGGGGCATTCACGGCGAGAAACTCACCGAGCTGCCGGGCCCGCGGCTCCTCGGCAACCAGCGCCCGACCGCCCATGAACTGCCCGACACAGACGTTGATGGCATCGAGGAGTCTGAGCGCCCCGCCCCCCCACCAGGAGCGGCGAGCGGCCGCCCCGGCAAGGTTGTAGCCGGAGTCCCATCGATTGGGCACGATCGCCGGCGCGCCAGGCGCCACCACGTGGCAGGTGGCGCAGCTGAACCGGTTTATGGGGCTCGTCGAAAGCTCGGTGGCCGAGAAGAGCCGCGCGCCGAGCTCCGCGGCCGGCACATCTTCGTCGCCGCAGCCGGGCGCCACGGCACCCCATGCCAACACGACCAGTGCGAAAGACTGGCTACGGCGTCGCAAGGCTCGGGACCAGCGCCAGGCCATCGGGAAACACACCAATCGGAACCGCGCCGCGCACGGTGTTCGAAGCGAGGTCGAGCCAGAGGAAGGAACCCGGACCGCGCTGGTCGCCCTCGCAGATGAGATGCCCGCGATCGCCGGCGGCATCGATCGCCATCATGTGAGCGTTGAGGCACTGCTGCGGATCCAGGGTGATGTCACCCATCGCGGCGGGTGCCTGGCCGGGTGCGCCCGGGGTGTAGATGCGCAAACTGTCGCCCGGCCCGGCCTGCTCGGGCACGATGACCCGGTAGCCCCCCGCCATCGTCGCGTCGGCGACGAACGACGCGAAGACGGGACGGCCGCGCAGGGGAATGCGACGCACGGGATCGAAGGAGCCGCCGTCGCGCTGCGGATCGAACACCTCCACACTGCCCCGACCGACGCCGCCACCGCCCGGTCCGAGGTTCGACAGCCAGACCGTACCGTCGGGCGCGACGCCGATCGCGTAAGGGCAGCGCTGACAGCTCGGGCTGCTCGCGGGCCCGCCACCGGGGACGGGTACCAGAGTGACCGGCACCGTCGGCTCTCTCAGGTTGACGACGGCCATGTGGTCCGGACCGCAAGTGGCGTAAAGAAAGTCGTCGTTGCTCGACAGCCGAACCCCATGGGCAGCGGCACAGAGCGGCCGGCGCTCACGCACGATCATCTGTTCGGTGTCGACGACCACCAGATTGGAGGCCCCTGCGCCTCGGCGCCACTTGATGGCGTCGTAATGAGTGACGTAAAGCTTGCGCC
>JANNNO010000397.1:0-10670 GCA_031398585.1 Myxococcales bacterium
TCTTTGAACGGCCACGCCGGGAACTCGCCACTAACGTTCCGCTGGCACCCTGGCGACGAAACGTCCTGGGAAGCCCCGGCCTAGGACACGCTGCGTAAGTGCCGTTTTGCCGCTACGCATTCGACAGGTAAGGAGAGTTCGTCGATGAAGCACCGTCCGAAGGCTGAACCGACCGCAGCGCGGATCTCCCGCCGGCAATGGCTGCGCGGTGCCAGCGCCGTGGCGGCGGCTTCGCCCTTCTTCACCAGCCTTCCGGCCTTCGGGCAAAAGGGCGGGCCGCAACGGTTGGTCTGTTGGCCCATGATGAACGGCGCCGAGTCGAACCACTTCTTCGCCAATCCCGGCAGCCTGGCGGCCATGAGCACGGTGACCGAGCCACTCAAGAAGTGGTCGAGCCTCGTGACCTTCATCAAGGGCGTGAACATCTCGGGTTCGGTGAACCACTACGCGGTTCGCAGCAGCTACTCGGGCGCCAACATCGGCAACTACGAATCGGCCGATCCGAACGTGAAGTCGGTCGATCAACTCATCGCCGACAGCATCGCGGGGCAGTCAGCCATCAAGTCGCTGCACCTGGGAGTCTGTCCGGCCGACTCGATCAACTACTACAAGCGCGCCGGACGCTCGACGTTCTTCTTCGCGCCGTCCCCGGTCGACTATGAAGCCAACCCCGTCACCGCTTTCGATCGTCACTTCGGCGGCGGAGCGACAGCGCCATCACCATCGCCATCGGCCGTTGACTTCAGCAACGAGTCGCTCGATCTGCTCGAAGCCGAGATGGCCGAGCTCGGCACCCGCGTGGGTGACGTCTCGAGCGAGGTGGCCAAGTTGGCGCTGCATCGCGATGCCTTGAAGACCTTGCGCCCCAAGGCCGACGTCGGCGGCGCGCCGATGGGTGGTGCGGTGAGCGGTCAGCTCGCTTCGGTGGAGAAGCTGCGGCCGATGCTCGCGGGCAACGCCAAGGACGCCTACAAACACGCTTACTTCAACGATGTGTTCGATGCTCAGGTCGACATCATGGCTCGCGCGCTGGTCACGGGGCAGACCAAGGTCGCCACGTTGCAAGCCGGCAGCGCCGACAACAACGTGATCGTGCCGGTCGACCGCGGCTATCCTCACCACAACACCTCGCACGGCAACCAGGCCATCTATTCGCAGGTGGCCAAGTGGTACTTCGCCAAGCTCGCGCGCCTGGCGCAGGCACTCGATGTCCCCGACCCGCTCGATCCTGGCGGCAAGACGGTGCTCGAGAACACGCTGGTCGTCGTCATCGCCGAATGCCTGCCGGTGTCGCACTCGTCGAACAACGTGCCCACCTTGTTGCTCGGCACTGCCGGCGGCAAGATCAAGCCGGGCTTCGTGCAGGGCAACGGCATCACCAACAAGCAGGTGATGGCCAGCGTGCTCAAAGCCTTTGGCGTCGGTCCCGGCCACTTCGGTGGGACGTTCGTTTCGGAGATCCTGGCGTGAGGGGGCAGGGCATGAAACGAATTGGCCCGCGTCAGCGGGGTCTGCGCGCCGCCGCCGTCGGCCTTTTCCTGTCGGTCGGTGCCTGTACCGGCACCGTACTGGATGGCGCCGGCAGCGATCCGGTCGCCGGCCCAGCTGACCCTTCCAATCCCGCCAATCCCGCCAATCCCGCCAACCCGGCCAATCCTGCGAATCCCGCCAACCCCAGTTCACCGAGCAACCCGAGCAACCCGGGAGATCCGCCGCCGCCGCCCTCGGCGCAGGTCGCTTGCCAGGCCGGGGGCAAAGAGACCATCGGGCGTCGCATGTTGCGGCGGCTCACGGTCGGCGAGCTCGACGCCACGGTCCGCACCGTCTTCGGTATCGATGCCGCGCAGTGGGCTGGGCCGACGGTGCCGCCCGATCCCGCTTCGATCGACGGCTTCGGCAACAACGTCGATCGTCTGACCATCAATCCCGACTACGCGCGCGGGGCGCTCGACAGCGCCAAGAAGATTGCGTCGATCGTTTCGAGTGATGCCGTCATCGGCCGGCTGGTTCCTTGTGCCACGGCGGGCGGGCCGACCTGCGCGGCGACGTTCGTCGCGACCTTCGGCCCACGGCTTTACCGCCGTCCTCTGACCTCGGCGGAACAGGGCCGCTACATGGCTCTGTTCGACAAGATTTCGAAGCAGGGTGATTTCAAAGCCTTCGTCTACTGGGCGACGCAGACCATGCTGCAGTCGCCGCACGTGCTCTACCGCAGCGAGCTTGGTGAGGCCGACGGGGCAGGCAAGTGGAAGCTGACGCCGTACGAGCTGGCGAGCGCGCTGGCCTACACCTTTACCGGCGCGCCGCCCTCGCCCGAGCTCACGCAGCTAGCAGCGAGCAACCGGCTCTCCACACCCGATCAGATCGAGACCGCCGCGCGGGCTCTCGTATTCGACGCCACCCAGAAGGTGCGGCCGGCTTTTCGCAACGTCATGCTGCGCTTCGCGGATGAATGGCTTGGTCTGTCGATCCTCGACAACATCCAGAAGAGCAAGACCGCCTTCCCCGATTTCGACGCCGCGATTCAGACCGCGCTCGGGGAAGAGACCCGTCGGTTCCTCAGCAATGCCCTCTTCGAAGACAAGGCGACGCCGGCGCATCTGCTCACCGCGAACTACACCTTCGTCGACGCCAAGCTGGCGCAGTTCTACGGCTACGGCGCGGGCGCAACGGATTACACCAAGACCGCGCGGCCCGATGGCTGGGGCGTTGGCCTTCTGGCCCAGGGTGGGTTGCTCGCCGTCGAGGCACACGATCTGGCGACGTCGCCCACCAAACGTGGCTATCTCATCCGCACGCGCATCATGTGCGGCTACGTCCCGCCACCGCCTGACAACGTGCCCGAGCTGCCCGAGCCGACTGCGGCGCAGACCACGCGGCAGCGCTACGAGGAGATTCACGTTGCCAATCCCAGCTGCAAGGGCTGCCATCGGCCGATCGACTTGATGGGCTTCGGCTTCGAGCACCTCGATGCCGTGGGACGCTTCCGCGCCAAGGAAGGCAACTTCGACATCGACGACTCGGGTGAAATCGTGGGCAGCACTGCCGGCGATCTGAAATTCAAAGGACCGACCGAGCTCGCGACCGCACTGTCGAAGCTGCCCGAGACCAGCGACTGCATGGCTTCCTATATGGCGGCCTTCGCATACGGCGTGAGCCAGCGGAACGCCTCATGCCTCATCCAATCGGCCAGCAACGAGCTGCGCGGCGGGATGAGCCTGGTCGACTTCTACATTCGCATGGCTCGGTCCGAGCATTTCCGAACGCGTCTGCCCTAGCTTTCCGATCTCATCGACGGGCCGCGAGCCTTCCGCGAGAGCGGTGTCGGTTTTGCGCCGAATCATTCCAGGCTCGTTGCCATCGCGGCGTCTTGGTATACCCGCGGCATGGCCAATGGATGGGCGAACCGAGGGACGGCGGCTGCCAGCCGCTTCGAAGCGAGTGCATACGCCTTGCTGCGCGTGGTTGCGGGCCTGCTCTTCGCGACCCACGGGGCACAGAAGATCCTCGGCGTCTGGGGCGGCAAGGTGCAAGCCGTCGGCTCGCAGATCTGGGTGGGCGGCATGATCGAGCTGATTGGCGGCGTCTTGATCGCCGTCGGGCTCTTCACCCGTGCCGCCGCGTTCATCGCTTCGGGCACCATGGCAGTGGCCTACATCCAGTTCCACTGGAAGTTCGCCGTGGACGGCGACAAGTGGCTGCCCTCCATCAACAAGGGAGAGCTGGCGGTCATCTACTGCTTCGTCTTTCTCTACATCGCGACCCGCGGCGGCGGGCTCTTCTCGATCGATCGCCGTCGCGGCTGACGCCGATCGGTCAGCGCTTGCGCTTGCCCATCGCGGTCGACCAGGCGGCTTCGTCGAACCCGACCAGCACTGTGCTGCCGGTGTCGAGGATGGGGCGCTTGATCAGCTTACCGTCGGCGGCCAGGGCGGCGTAGGCCTGCGTCTCGCTCAGCTCGGGCAGGCGTGCTTTCCAGTTGCCGGCACGATAGCTTTCGCCCGACACGTTGAAGAGCTTGGCGATCGGCAGACCCGAACGCGCGTGCAAGTCGGCAAGCTTGCTGGCGGCGGGTGGTTTGGTGACGAGGTCGGTCGACTCGTGATCGATCCCGGCGGCGTTCAGCCACTGCGCGGCTTTGCGGCAGGTGCTGCACTTCGGGTACTGGAAGAGCTGAGGTTTGTTCGGCATGGGAGGCGCTTTCAGTTTTTCGCGTAGTGGGCGGCGTAGACCTTGGCGACCTCGGCGAAACCTTCGGGCACGTAGTGCGGGCCGCCTTTGGTGAAGACCGTGCAGGCGGGCGCCTCGATCTTGGGGCCGGCGACCACGAGGTTGACGTGGGCGGCGGCGACCTTCGCGATGGCCTCGTCGATCGCTGGGGCGACCACCGTCTTTGGATCGCCGCAGGTGGCATTGCCCGGTCCGCGCAACATCGTCAGCAGCTCGATGCGACGCAGGCCTTTGTATTTGTTCTTGAGGGTGGCGACCGCTTGATTGAGCGCAAGTGTCCACTCGGCGACGGTCTTGTAGTTCCAGTTCACGGTGGTGAGCACGACGCGATCGGGGTTGTTCGATCGCTTCGTGCAGGGCGAGACCACCGGCACCGACCAGATCTCGTTGCTGGCATCGGCCCAAAACTCGATGAAGCCGTGTTTGCGGGTCATCGCTTGAAAGCGACCATCGTCCACGCCGGTCTCGAAGCCACCGGTGTACCAGTCCCCCGTGACCGAGACCCCCATCACCTGCGTGCAGACGAAGTCGGTCTTGTCCTTGGCGCGGTCCTTGGCTGTCGCCGGCAGAGCGGCAAGTGATGCCGCGACGACGATGACGAAGCCCGAGCCCAACCGCGCAAATGGGGACGACATGCCCGGCATATAAACACGTCGTCCAGGGCCCGGAAAACCCTCCCGAACCTTCCCGGGGTCAGGGAATGATGGGAGGTGGCGGCGGCGGGGGCGGCGGCGCCATCGGCGGGGCAGGCGGGGCCGGCGGGGCCGGGGCGGGCGGTTTGGGCGGGGCCGGCGGCGGTGGCGCGGGCGGCGTGGGAGGAGGTGGCGGTGGGGCCGTCGGCGGCTGAATGCACGAAGCGAGGTCGAAGAGCATGAACTCGAGGACCTTCTCTTGCGGCGACAAGGGCTTGTCGGGTCCGCACTCGCTGGGGAACGTCGGTGTTCCCACGAGGGCGGCGTTGTTGACGTGGAAGTCGCTGAAGAGGACGCGCCCGCACTGCTCGGCGACCGGCTTGCCAACTGGCGTGTTGAAGGTGAAGTGCTGTGCGGTCTTGGGGCTGACGGAATGGATCCAGCGCTGGGTGGGCGCGATGACGTCGGTCACGTCGTGCTGGGGGGCGCCGATCTGAATCTGTCCCGGTGCGCTCTGAGCGCCGACGATGCCGAGCCAGGTGGCGAAGGCCTGCCCCTTGGGGAACGTCTGGTCGATGATCCCGGTCAGCGGATCGGCGGGATCGGGTTGGTCCACGTTCCATTGCGCCGTGCCCGTCCAGGCCGGGTTCTGGTGCAGCCACGCATAGCTGTAGTGGGTGACGAACGCGCGCCCGCCCGTGTTGGCGTAGTCGACCAGACGCTGCTGATCGGCCACGGGCCGTGTGTTGGGCGCTCCCTGGCACGATAGCAAGACCTGATCATAGGTCGCCAAGGTTGCGGCACTTGCCGTGAGCGTGCTCTCGGCAGGGCTTCCCCCTGCGACGGCGGCACCATTGTTGCGATAGAGGTGAACGCGACCGCCGCCACCGGGTGCGGTGAACTCGGCGTCGTCGATGCCGATCTTGCGCAGCACGCATTCCAGCGTGTCGGCACGTCCGGTCGAAAGCGCCATCAACGGGATGTCGCCCTCGCTCTTGTTGCGAGGAAAACGCGTCTGTTCGGCTGTGAGGGCCAAAGTCGCGCAGGGTTCGACCTTGGGGATCACGATCTGCCGACGCCAGCGGCCAAGCTGGATCACGACCGGAACGTTGTCGCCCGTGGGCACGTTCTCGAGTTTGAACTTGCCGTCTGGGCCGGTGAGCGTCGAGACCAGCGGCGATCCGCTGACCAGCGCTCCGCACTGATCACAGGAGACGTTGGGCTTGAAGGCTTCGACGGCGGCGTTGGGGATGTAGACGATGGCGTTGTAGATCGGGTCGGGCGTGCCGAACCTGGGTGGTGTCGGCGCCAGCACCGTGCCCGTGAGGGTGGTCTTCTTGTCGACCGGGCACATGGTCTGGCGCAAGCAGAGGTTCTCGCAGCGTCCCGCCGGATTGCCGCAGACGCTGGCGACGCCGCTGCCGCCACAAGTGTCGATGCCCGAGCAGCCTCCGCAGTCGAGCATCTTTCCGCAGCCGTCGCCGATCATGCCGCAGTACTTGCCGGTCATCTGCTGGCAGGTGAGCGGTACGCAGGTCGACGAGCTGGCGCCGCAGACGTTCGCGATGCCGCCGCCGCCACAGGTCTGGCCGGCCGGGCAGGGGCCACAGTCGAGCGACTTGCCGCAGCCGTCAGCGATGCGCTCGCAGAAGCGACCGCCGGGCTGCTCGCAGGTGAGCGGCTGACAGCCAGGCGCGCCGCCGCAGACGTGGGGCGTGCCGCCACCGCCGCAGATGGCGCCGCCGGTGCATTCGCCGCACTCGAGCTTCTTGCCGCAGCCATCGCCGAGGGTGCCGCAGTAACGGCTGCCGCCCGCATCGCAGGCAAGCGGCACGCAGTTGGGAGCGCCGCCGCAGACGTGCGGCGTGCCGGCCCCGCCGCAGAGGGCGCCGCCGGTGCACTCGCCGCAGTCGAGCTCCTTGCCACAACCGTCACCGATCTTGCCGCAGAACTTGCCGCCCGCCGATTCGCACTGCAGGGACTTGCAGTCGGGGCCGCCGCCACAGATGCCCGGTACGCCGGTGCTACCGCAGACCTGGCCGCTGGGGCAGCCTCCGCAGTCGACGACATTGCCGCATCCGTCGCCGATCATTCCGCAGTAGCGGGCGCCCGCGACCTCGCAGGTGATCGAAGCACACGGACCGGTATCCATGGTCGACCCATCGGGTGGCGCGATCACAGGTCCATCGAACTTCGGCGGCGGCGGCGCAGGAACGTCCGGGCGGCCGCCATCGACCCCCGGTGGTTGTACGACCGTCTTGATCTGCTGCGGGCGATCCTGACAGGCCAACGTGAGACAGAGCGATGCGGCCGTCAGAACGGCGAGCCGCGCCGACGACAACCACCGTGCGGGAAGGGGCATGGAGGTTCAGATTGCCACGAAACCAGCCGCAAGACGCCCACCGTTCACCCCATCTGCGCCCCCGAACTCTTCGCTCGGGCGGCTCCGTGGCCTCTCCAGGGGGAGAGGCCGGCGGGGGCCGAAGGGCCGCGCCGGGTGAGGGGGGGCCGGCGGCCTCAAGACGGAGCGGGCATGGACGCGCTCGTGCCCTCAGTCCGTGGGGCGGGGGGCCAAGGCGGCCTTCACGTGGTCGCGGAACGCGCGCACGCGGGCCGGGAGCAGGCCCTTGGACGTGACCAAAAAGAGGTGGCCGCGCGCGCTGGCCAGGCGCGGGGCTAGACGCTGGAGGCGACCTGCGCCGACCGCCCGACGGGTGATGAGGGTCGGTAGAAGGGCGATTCCGAGACCCTCTTCAGCCGCGGCCAGGACGTCGCTGTAGCTGCTCGCCTGGAAGAGCGGTCGACCGGTGAGACGGAGGGCGGGGCCCCCGGTGCGATCGCGTAACAACAGTCGGTCTCCCCGCGTATCCCCCTGGCGCAGGAGCAGTGGCTGGCCGTCCAGCATCGTGGCGGGGGGGAGGCGGGTCAGCTTACGCCCGGCAAGAAAGCTGGGCGACGCGAACAGGCCGGTGTCGATGGCGCGCAGGCGGGTGGCGACGTAGCCAGAGTCGGCGAGCGTCTCGGCGGCGCGCAGGGCGCAGTCGAGACGGTGGGAGGCGAGGTCGAGGATGGCGTTGTTGGCGACGAGCTCGACCCGGACGCGCGGGTGCGCCGCCAGGAAGGACTTCAACAACGAGGGAACGACGTGCGTTGCCAGGTCCTCCGGCGCGGTCAACCGCAGGATGCCTTCCGGATCGTCTTGCGCCCGGCGCAGGTGCTCGGAAGCCTGCTGCAGGGTCTCCACGGCCAGCTGGGCGGAATCGCGAAAGTGCGAGCCGGCTTCGGTGAGGGCCACGCTGCGCGAGGTCCGCGCGAAAAGCCGCGCGCCGAGCACCGCCTCGAGCCGACTGATCCGCCGGCTGATCGTGCCCTTCGTCTCACCGAGCACCGCGGCCGCGCGGGAAAACGACGCGTGATCCGCGACCCGCAGGAAGGCGATGAGGTCCCCAAAAGGGAAAGGGATCGTTTCCTCAGGCGCAACGTTCAGTTGCTTCATGCCGCCATTGTTTCACATCGTGATGTCGACAACACTGACCTCCGTGATGACAGCTTCCCGCGAACGAAACGGCCTCGATCGCCGAGCCGCCCTGAGCGGCCTGGCTGGCCTCGCTTTGTCCGAGGTGGCTTGCCAGCGGCCCACCGGGGCCAAAGGGTCAGCCGCGGCACCTGTGAGCCCGATGAAGGTTGCGCCAGGCAACGGTGCCCATGCGAATTCGAACGCCTCGGCGCCGACATCGCGCCCCGGTGACCCCACAGCCCGGGCCGACCGCATGCCGGTCATCTTCATGGCGCATGGTCAGCCGATGTGGTCGCTCGACGGGGCGCGCATTGCCGATTTCCGCGGCTGGGCGGCCAACTTGCCGCGCCCGCGCTCGGTGCTGGTGGTCTCGGCCCACTGGGAGGCAGCGCCGGTCGCGATCGGCGCAACCACCACCGTGCCCCTGATCTATGACTTCTCAGGCTTTCCTCCCGAGCTCTACCGCAACCAGTATCCCGCGCCCGGTGCGCCCGATCTTGCGAACGAGGTCGAGCGGCGTCTCGCCATCGCCTCGATCCCGACCGTGCGCCAGCCGAGCCGGGGCCTCGACCATGGCGCCTACGTGCCTTTACAGATGATGTACCCCGCGGCCGACGTTCCGATCCTGCAGATCAGCCTGCCGACGATGCAGCCGGGGCCCCTGCTCGCGATCGGCCGCGCCCTCGCGCCGTTGCGCGATGACGGCGTGCTCATCGTGGGTTCGGGCTTTCTGACCCACAACTTGCGCCGCTTCGACCCCCGTCCTGGAGCCCCGACGCCGGCGTGGGCCGCCGAGTTCGATGCCTGGGCGGCCGAGGCGATCAGCAAACGCGACGTGGATACGCTCTTGCAGTACCGCGAGCGCGCGCCCGGCGTGAGCCTGGCGCTGCCGACACACGAGCATTTCGTGCCCGTGCTGGTCGCGATGGGTGCGTCCATCGACGTGGCCGACGCAGTCACTTTTCCGATTCTCGGCTGGGAAGCGGGCTCCCTCACCCGCCGCAGCGTTCAGTTTGGTTGAGGACGACAAGGAGATCGCATGACATCGAAGCAGCTCGTAAAAATCGCCGTGGCAGGGTTGATCGCGTTTGCAGCCCCCAGCGCGGCGCTGGCCAGTGAATGGACCATCGACCCTTCGCACTCGACGGCACAGTTTTCGGTCCGTCACATGATGATGGCGACGGTGCGCGGAACCTTCGACAAGCTCACCGGCACGGTGAACCTCGACGACAAGGATCCCACCAAGTCGACGCTGGAAGTGAAGATCGATGCGACCAGCATCAACACCCGCGATGCCAAGCGCGACGCCCACTTGAAGTCACCCGACTTCTTCGACGTCGCCAACCATCCCGAGATCACGTTCAAGTCGACCAAAATCGCGAAAGCCGGCAAGGACAAGTTCAAGGTCACCGGCGATCTCACGATGCGCGGAGTGACCAAGCCGGTCACGCTCGACGTGACCGGTCCCAGTCCCGAGCTGAAGAACCCTTGGGGTGTTCCGGTGCGCGCCGCTTCGGCGACGGGCAAGTTGAAGCGCAAGGATTGGGGCCTCAACTGGAACAAAGCGCTCGAAGCTGGTGGCGTGCTCGTCGGTGACGAGATCACTCTCCAGATCGAAGCCGAGCTGAACCCAAAGCAGACCGCCGAGGCCGCGAAGGCCGAAGCCAAACCCGCCGCGAAATAACCGACGACGCGCGCGACGCTAGAGCGGGCGGACGCGGCCGCTCTCGAGGTCGTAAACGGCCTTGAGGACCGTGACCTCTTTCTTGGCCACCGCGTCTCTGAGCATCGGACTGCGCCGCAGGACCTCTTCGGCCTGGCGGCGCACGTTGGCCTCAACCGCCATCTTCAACAACTGATCGCCGTCGACCCACGCCTTGAGCTCTTTGACTGCCGGCAAGATGTTGGCGACCAGAGCCTCGAGGTTGGGCGACGGCATCTTCGCTTCGGAGAGGGCCGCCGAGACCGCGCCGCACTTTTCGTGGCCGAGCACGAGCAGGACTTTCGCGTGCAGGTGCTGGGCCGCGTATTCGAGGCTGCCGACCGCGACCGGCTCGGCGATGTTGCCGGCACTGCGCACGACGAACATCTCGCCGACACCTCGATCGAACACGATTTCCGGCGGCACTCGACTGTCGGAACAACCGAGCACCATCACGCCTGGGTGTTGACCGCCGGCCGATTCGGTTCGCTGGTTCACCAGGTCGAAGCCGCTGCGTTGCCCATCGATGAAGCGCGCGTTGCCCGCCAGCAGCGTGCGCGCGATCGCTTTCGGATCCTTGCCGAAGGCT
>JANNNO010000414.1:0-3261 GCA_031398585.1 Myxococcales bacterium
CGCGGCGGAATGGGCCACGTCTTCCTGGGCCTCACAGGCGACCCGGGGGCACAGCGAGTCTGCGCACTCAAGATCGTGCGCGACCTGTGCCGCGACAGAGATCCAGCCGAGCTCTCAGCGCGTTTCCTCGACGAAGCCAAGGTCGTCACCAAGCTGACTCACGACAACCTAGTCTATGTCTTCGACTTCGGCGTGGTCGGCGGCCAGGGCTACCTCGCGATGGAGTTCGTCGAGGGCAAGACGCTCACCGAGATCTGGAATCGGTGCGCGATGCGCGGCGTGGGCTTCCCGGTGGGTCTGTCACTCTTCGCCGCCGCCGAGCTATGCGCCGGGCTCGGTTATGCCCATCGCACGGGCGATCTCGATCTGGTTCACCGCGACGTCTCGCCCTCGAACGTGATGATGTCGTACGCCGGTAGCCTCAAGCTGATCGACTTCGGCCTGGCAAAATGGCGCAGCAAGGTCGCCGAGACCCAAGCTGGCGTCAACTGGGGCAAGGTCAGCTACATGTCGCCCGAGCAGTACACCGGGCGGCCGATCGATCACCGCAGCGATCTCTTCTCGGTCGGCCTCATCCTCTGGGAGCTGCTCACGGGCAGACAGCTCTATCCCACGCCCGAGTCGCGCGGCAGCGATCTCGAGATACCGCCGCCTTCGAACTTCAACCAGCACATCACTCCGGAGCTGGATGCCGTCGTGCTGCGTGCGCTGGCCACGGAACCCGATGATCGCTTCGCCAGCGGCGAACAGATGGCCGCTGCGATCCTGGCGCATGTCCCGCGTGAGTCGGGCAAGCTGGCTCTCGCCGAATTCGTGCGCGGCCTCTTCGAGAGCGATGCGCGCGAGGAAGCGGCCGAACGCGAAGCTCTGCTAGCGGGCGCCACCTCATTGCAGGCGACGCCGCCACCGGCCGCGGTTGGCCCGGGCCACACGGCGCAGTCGGGTGAGACCTCGCGCGATCCGCTGCTCGGCACCGTGCTGACGGAGCGGTACTTCGTACGCCGCCTGGTGGGCGAAGGAGCCATGGGCCGCGTCTACGAGGGCCACCACACCGGCATCGGCAAACGCGTGGCGATCAAGATCCCGCGGCACGGCGAGCGACGGAAGGACGAGCTGCTACAGCGGTTTCGCATGGAGGCGCAGGCTGCCTCGCAGATCCGCCATCCCAACATCGCCGACGTCACCGACTGTGGCTCGACGCCCGATGGCCGGTTCTTCTTCGTGATGGAATACATCGACGGCATCGACATCGCGCAGCTGGTGAGGCGCGAGGGCGCCCTGCCGGTCGAACGCGCGCTGCTGATCGCCGGTCAGATCAGCCGTCCGCTCGAGGCCGCGCACAAGGCGGGCATCATTCACCGCGACCTAAAGCCATCGAACGTGATGCTGCTGCGCGATCGCGACCAGGAGGTCGGCGATCTGGTGAAGGTGCTCGACTTCGGCGTCGCCAAGTTCCTGCGCGCCGAACCCAACCCGGAACGGCCTGAGCTCACGCGCGTCGATGCCGCCGTCGGCACGCCGAGGTACATGGCGCCCGAGCAGATCGAGCGCGGCCAGGACATCGACTTTCGCGTCGACACTTACGGCGTCGGCGGCCTGCTCTACTTCATGTTGTCGGGCGGGCATGCCCCGGTCGAAGGCGACACGGTCGAGGACATCTGGCGCCGCAAGGTGAACGACGAAGCGGTACCGATCGCGCACTGGCGTTCCGACCTGCCACCGTCGGTCGACGTCATCGTCACGCGATCGCTGGCGCGCATCCCGAGCCATCGCCCCGAATCGATGGAGCTGCTGCGGCGAGATCTGCTGGCCGCGGTCGAGGCGCTGCGTGCGGTCGGCTCGAGCGTGCTTCCTCGCATGGCCTCTTCGACCTCGGTGATCAACTCGAACCGCACGCGGGAACAGCGCGCGCGCAAGACTCTGATCGCTCTTGGAGCCGGCGGCGCCGCGCTGGGTGCCCTTGCCCTGTTCATCGATCGCGTTTTTGTCGACGGCACCTGGCTCGGAGACGGGCGGGCGTCGATTGAAGCGCGGCCGGCAGCGACTGTCGCTTTGACCCGCAGCGCCCCGGCCACCAACACGACGTCGCCCCCCCCGACTCCGGTCGTCGGATCGTCAGCTTCGGCTGCGACGCCGCCGCGCCAGCCCCCCGTCGCAAAGACCGATCGCCCGCCCGGCCTCGCCGGCAAGCCGCTGCTCGCGATCGCACCGACAGCACCGACAGCACCGACGGTTCGTCCGATGCCAGCGTTGCAGGCCGCACAATCGAAGCCTGCGCGTCCGCAGCCGGTGGCATCGCAGACAACCCCGAGCCGATTGGGCATGGGCCCCGTGGGCCGACGGATCGGACCCGTAGCCGGCGGCGCGCTGACGTCGACAGCGGGTCGCCCCAACCCAACGCCGCCACCGGGCTCTCGTCGAAACCCGGTGTTGATCAAGAAGCTCATGGACCAGGCCCACCTCGAATTTCAGGAGGGCCACTTCGTCAAGAGCGCGTACACCGCGCAGCAGGCGATCGGTGCGGGGGCCGGAGCGGGCGGCGAGATCTTGCTCGGCCACATCTATCGCAACATGAAGGAATACGACGCTGCCAAGGCCGCCTATCAGCGCGCCTTGGAGATCGCCCCGACGAACACCGCAGCCAAGGACGGCATCCGCAAGGCGGAAACGGCTGCGGCGGCCTCGCGCTAGCAAGCGTTGAGGCTAGCCACTTCGCGCCGCCAGCGCGGGGCACTAGCTGGCCGTGCGGGTGTGAGCGAAGCCTAGCGGATCAGAATCGCCCAGCGACGGTGACACCGCCCGGGCCAATCGCAAGGCCCGCGGCCGGTCGCGCGCGCGCCTCGTCACCGTCGTCTCCCCCCACGAGGCCGACGACGATGCCACTGGCGGCAAGGGCTGCACCGGCGCCCGCCGCTGCAATGCCACCCCAAAACGTTCGATAGAAATCCCGGCAACGCGTGTTGGTGCACTCGCCGTCTTTCGAGATCAGGAAGGCACCTCCCAGGCCGAGCACCACGCCCCCGGCGATCGCCGTCGCGGGGAACCACGAGGAAAAGCCGCTGGTGCTCTCCTCGGGCGCTCGGGCGGTCTCAGAAAGGCTGGGGCGCGTGAGATCGGGTGCGTAGGTCGCTGGTGTCGGCAGCGGCAGGGACGACGCCACCGCTTCGGAGGGGGCAGACGACGAAGTGGAATTGCCCGCAGGCTCGGAACCTGCGGCAACCACCGGCGCCGGCGCGACCGGAAGCCCAGCCCGTGCCAGCT
>JANNNO010000496.1:0-6008 GCA_031398585.1 Myxococcales bacterium
GGACCCGGAGCTGGCGGAACCCGAGCGCGCGCAGGCCGTCCTCGAAGGCGTCGACCTGCTGCAGCTTCTGGGGGGTGATCTCGGTGCCGTAGGGGAACCGCGAGGAGAGGCAGGCGAGCTGCGGCTTGTCCCAGGTCGGCAGGCCGAGCTGCTGCGACAAGAGGCGGACCTCCGGCTTGGTGAGGCCCGCTTCGACCATCGGCTGCCGGGCGCCGCGCTCGCGGGCGGCATCGAGCCCGGGGCGGTGATCCCCGAGATCATCGACGTTGGTTCCGAGCAGCACCTCGCGCAGGCCGAGCCGTGTGGCGACCGGGCCTGCGATCTCGAGCAGCTCGGTTTTGCAGTGGTAACAGCGGTTGGTCGGGTTCTGGGCGAAGCCAGGCCGTTCGAGCTCGTTCGATTCGACCACCTCGTGGCGCACGCCGAGCCGCTGCCCGAGATCGATGGCGGATTGCCGCTCGCTCTTGGCCATGGTGATCGACACCGCTGTGAGGGCCGTGCAACGATCGCCGAGCACATCGTGCGCGACCTTGAGCAGGAGCGTCGAATCGACGCCGCCCGAAAAGCAGACCAGCGCCGAGTCGTAGGCTCCGATGAGGCTGCGCAATTGCTCGTGTTTTTGCCCGAGATCCATGTGACGGCGGGAGTATAGCGACAAAAGCCGACCCGGCTCGGAAGGGATTTTTCGTCGTCACGCCGCTGTGCCCGGGGGGGCGCCGCGCTCAGAGAACGATGGTCTCGGCCGACGCCATCACGGAAGCGGCCAGCGCGGCGAGGTCGAGCTTGGCTTCAGCCTTCTCCACGTCCGACAGCCGCGCCCCGGTGGCGGGGTGCGCCGGTACGAAGAGCGAGCAGCAGTCCTCGAACGGCAGGATCGAGGTGTCGAAGGTTCCCAGCCGGCGCGCGATGGCGATGGTCTCGTTCTTGTCGTAGGTGACGAGTGGCCGCAGCACCAGGCGGCGCGCCGCCTGACCGATGACGTGCATGTTGGTGAGCGTCTGGCTGGCCACCTGTCCCAGGGTCTCGCCGGTGACGATGGCATCGATCTGCATCTTGTCGGCGAGCAGATCTGCGACCCGCATCATCATGCGTCGGTAGAGCACGACCGCGAGCTCGGCAGGGCCGGCTTCACGGAGCGCCTTTTGCGTCTCGGTGAAGTTGACGACGTAGAGGCGGCGTACGGCCTGCCAGCGCGAAATGGCGCGCGCGAGTGACACGACCTTGTCCTTGGACTTTTCGCCGACGAAGGGCGGCGAATGAAAATAGAGTCCATGCAGCGCCATGCCGCGCTTGGCGGCGAGCCAGCCGGCGACCGGTGAATCGATTCCACCCGAGAGCAGCAGGATGCCCCGGCCTGCGGTCCCGACGGGAAGGCCACCGGGTGCGGGGCGATTGTCGGAATAGACGTAGGCGCTCTTGTGCCCGACCTCGATGCCGATGGTCATCGCCGGGTTGTGAAGGTCGACCGGCACTCCCGTGGCGATGTTGACGGCGGAGCCGACGCGGCTGGCGATTTCGAGCGAGCCGAGGGGAAAACTCTTGTTGGATCGTTTGGCTTCGATGCG
This sequence comes from Myxococcales bacterium, assembly GCA_031398585.1. Classification (GTDB taxonomy): domain Bacteria; phylum Myxococcota_A; class Polyangia; order Fen-1088; family Fen-1088; genus JANNNO01. The sequence goes on from JANNNO010000496.1 coordinate 1,566, forward strand.
AAAGCTGCGGGCGCGCGACGGATCCCTCGCGAGCAACGCCTGCGCGCTTTGCACGGCGGCGGCCGAGATCACGTCGAATTCCGGTTCGACCTCACGCGCGGGCGACAACGAGACGAGGCCGAAGACCTGGGCGGCGCGCGTGGCTGCCTCCTCGGCCACTTCCTCCGGAGCGTGGATGACGATCCGTCCGTGCGGCTGCTCCACCGTCACGCCTTCGAGCCCGGCCAGCGCGCCCCGCACGTTCTTGGCGAGCTGCTGCTCGAAGCGACCGCGGTTGCCGAGTTTGAGGAAGAGCTCGCCGTAACGACAGAGAATGACCATGTGGGGTACTAGGCAGGCAGTGGAAAACGAAAGCGGCGGGAGGTTGACACGCAGGGGCCCGGGGCGAAAGCCCAACCTCGGGGCGATGTCGGATCCCGCTTCAGCGGCGCGTCCGGCCGCCTGCGCCACCCGAGCGCGCCATCGGCTTGACGTCGTCAATCGCCCCGCGCAGCGCCGCCGCGACCTGGGGCAGCACGTCCGGGATCGTCTGTCGCGACAAGGAAAAGCGGATGACCGCCGCGCTGTCGCGGACACCGATGGCGGCCAGCACATGGCTTTGACCGCGCGTTCGCGACGCGCAGGCGGAACCCGCTGACGCCAGAACCCCACGCGCCTCGAGGGCATGCAAAAGCGGCTCGGCCGGTAGACCTTCCAGCAGCAGGCTGACGATGTGTGGCGCGCGCGGGGCGCTGGCCGGCACGGTAAGGCGCGCTTCGGGGCAGCGGCGAAGGACCTCCTCGACAAGGGCGTCTGCCAGCCCCGCCACCCGGGCCGCCTCCTGTCGCAGGCCGCGTTCCGCCAGACGAGCGGCGCAGCCAAAGCCGATCTGCGCGGGCAGGTTTTCGGTCCCGGATCGCCAGCCCCGTTCCTGTCCTCCGCCTTCCCACAGGGCGCGGAGTTTGGCACCCGGGCGTAGCCAGAGTGCGCCGGCGCCCTTGGGGCCGTGGAGCTTGTGGGCGGAGATCGCGATCGAGTCGGCTCCCAGCGCGCGCGCTTCGATCGGCATCCAGCCCGCAGCCTGAACCGCGTCGCAGTGGAAATGCGCGCGGCAGCCGGCGGCATGGAGGGCGCGCGCGATCTCGGCCACCGGCTGCACGGTGCCAAGCTCGTTGTTGACCAGCATCACGGCGACCAGCGCCGTATCGGCTCTGACGGCAGCGAGCACGGCTTCGCTGCTCACGAGGCCATCGCGGTCGGGCGCGACGGTGGTGATGGTGAAGGTGGTGTCGTCGCCCATGGCGAGACGGTCTCCCATGGCCAGCCGGCCAATGGTCCGCAACACGGAGGGGTGCTCGATTGCGGTCGTGACGATGTGGCGACCTCGCGCGGCCGCGGCGGCGCCGAGGACGCCCAGTGCGTTGGCTTCGGTCCCGCCGCTGCACAGAACGATCTCGGCCGCCGCGGCGCCCAGCAGACGAGCCACATCGGCACGGGCGGCCTCGAGCGCGCGCGATGCGGCTGCCCCCAGCCCGTGAGCCGAGGAGGGGTTACCGTAGAGCGTGGCGGCGGCTTCGGTCATCGCCGCCAACACCTGAGGGGCGGGCGGCGTCGAGGCGGCGTTGTCGAGATAGATCACGGAAAGGCGACTCTACTCGCAGACGAGAGGCGCGGCACCCAGCTGACGTCCGGGGTAACTTGCCGGCGATGGCCAGTGATACCGCGTCGACCGTGCCCTTGCGCAGGCGGGCACAACCGGAGGATCCCAGCGCGGGGCCTGCGGACGTCGCGCGCCCGTTCGGCGTGTACGTGCATTTTCCCTTTTGCGGGGTGCGCTGCCCTTACTGCGATTTCGCCGTCGATGAGCGGTACCAGATCCCTCACGACGGCTATGCCGACGCGGTCAGCGCCGAGTTGCATGACCGCGCCGGTTGGTTTCGCGACGGCGAGACTTCGCCGTCCCTGCGGTCGATCTACTTCGGCGGCGGCACGCCCGGGCTCTGGCGTCCCGATGCCCTCGGGCGGGTGGTGAACGGGATCGTGCGGGCCTTTGCCACCAACGCGGCCGCGCTCGAGATCACCGTCGAGGTCAATCCCGGTGAGGTCGATGAGCCCCACCTACGCGCCTTGCGCGAGATCGGCGTCAATCGCCTTTCGATCGGGGCTCAGAGTTTCGACGACAACGAGCTCGTGCGCCTAGGGCGCAACCACACCGCCGCCGCGATCCCGACCGCGTTCGCCGCCGCCCGCGCCGCCGGCTTCGACAACCTGACGGCCGACCTCATGTTTGCCATCCCCGGGCAGACGCCGGCTAGCTGGGCGCGATCGCTGGCGGCGCTCGTGGCGCTTGGCCCCGAACACGTCTCGGCCTACTCGCTCACCATCGAGAAGGGAACGCGCTTTTTCAACGACGTGAACGCCGCGCGCATGGCAGCGCCGGACGACGATCTCGCCGCCGAGATGTTCCAGACCGCCCAGACCACACTGGCGGCGGCCGGTTATGCCCAGTACGAGATCTCGAGCCACGCGAGGCCAGGCCGCCGTGCCGTGCACAACCAGCTCTACTGGACCGGCGGCGCTTATCTCGGCCTCGGCGCTTCGGCGGCGTCGTTCCGACCCCTGCGCGGCGGCGGCGGCTGGCGCTTCTCGAACCCGCGCGGGACCGACGTCTATCTGCGCAGCGCCGGCACCGCCGAGGGATCACGGCTGGCCAAGGTCGAGCGGCGCACGCCTTCCGACCTCGAGAACGAAGCGCTCTGGTTGGCGTTGCGTACGATCGATGGCGTCGACCGCGCCGCTCATGCCATGCACTTCGGTCAGGACCCGCTTGCGACCGACCAACGGCAGCGCTCCGCTGTCGATTTCGCGCGGCGGGGGTGGTTGATCCACGACGAAGCCCGCGTGCGCCTCACGCCCCAAGGCCTCCTCTTCGCCGACGAGATCGCAGCCTCGCTTTGGGCGTGACGGCTCCGCCAGGCTGCGAGGCGCTCGGGATCACCGCGGTGTCGACTGGATGTCGAGCATGATCGCTTGCAACACCAGCTGAAAGCCGAGAATGAAGGGCAGGGCGGCCAGCATGATGGTGCCGCTCGAGGCCACGACGCCCGTCTGGTACGACTCCCACCAGGCCCAGCCGCCGAAGACGGAGCCAAAGCCCATCATGAAGAGGCCCGAGACGAGGAAGAGCACCATGGGCGAGAAATCGCGCAGCACGAAGCGTTCGAGCACACGGCGCCAGTAGCCGAGGAAGAGACGGCTTGGGAAGCGCATCAACACCTTGGGGATGCTCATGCTCGAACGTTCGTTGCCATAGCGGGCCGGCATCGGCACATCGACGACGCGCGCGCCGATGATGTTGAGGTTGATCAACATGTCGTTTTCGAAAAAGTAGTCGCGCGCGATCCGGTCGAGGTTGAGTCGCTTGAGGACCGTGGTTCGGCAGGCGACGTAACCGTTTTGCGGATCGAAGATGTGCCAGTAGCCCGACGCCAGCTTGGTGAGCGCGGTCAACGCGAGGCTGCCCATGAGACGCAGCTTCGGCATGCGTTCGAGCTCGCCCCGGTGGTCTAAGAAGCGGTTGCCCTTGGCGTAGTCGAAATGACCATCGATGAGGGCGTCGAGCAGCGGCACCAGATCGTCGGCGTGCATCTGTCCGTCGCTGTCCATCTTCACCACCACGTCACCGCCTTTGCCGAGCACGTGTTTGTAGGCGGTCCGCATGGCCCCACCCACGCCCTGGTTGACCTCGTGGTGCAGGACGGTCAGGCGCGGCTCGGGGCAGTTGCGCAGAACCTCCCAGGTCTTGTCGCGCGAGGCATCGTCGACCGCGATGATCGAGTCGACGAACGCAGGGATGCTGGCGATGACACCGAGAACGGTGGACTCGGCCTGATGGGAGGGAATGGCGACGACGATCTGAAGGCCGCGGTACATCGGGGCGCCCAATCTTGTTGGCGGCGCCTCTCCTGTCAACCCGGCAGTGGGGCGGGGGGCATCGGGCTTTCCCGAAGCTCGTCCTCGCGTTTTCTTCCCGGGCCCCAGGAAGAATCTTGCCTGCCGTGGTCGTGCCGGCGGTCGTGGCGGTCTCGGCCCGGCGGGTCGGAGCCCGGGCCGGAGAAAATTCCGGGTCGCTCGCCCGGTCGGTCGACGCCCGGCCGCGGACGTCGCAGACAGGTCACGGCGCCCATCGTCATTCCGCTGGCGAAGAGAATCAGAAGCAGAACCCCCGTCTTGCGGTAGGGAGCCCGCCAGTCGATCAGCCACCAGTCGATGCGGGCGCGGCTGTAAGACTTTTCGACGTCGAGCTGCAAGCCGGTGTAGCGCCGCCAGGGTGCCTTGGCTTCGGCCTCTTGCCAGCTATGGTGCCGCGCCTTGTGCCGGAGCAGCCACCAGTGGCCCTCGATGGGCTGGAAGGCCGGCAGCCAGTTGAGGCCATACATGTCCTCGAGGCAGGGGCCGCAGTCG
>JANNNO010000498.1:0-8655 GCA_031398585.1 Myxococcales bacterium
CTCCCAGTTCCTGAGTGCCCCGACTCTCGGCCTCGGCGATCACGTCGGAGGGGGTCCGCCGCGGTCGACGACGTCGAGGCCGCGGCTCATCGATCGCTGCCTCGGCTTCGGCAGCGGCCCGACTCCGCGGCCGCGCCGGAACGTCCCCCTTGGGGCCCGGCGCCGCCGGCGGGGCCCCTGCGGTTGGCGCCGCCGCAGCCGCGTTCCCGGGGACTGCGCCCGGTACAGCGCCCGCGCCCCCGGCAGGTGCTCGAGGGACGGCCGCCGCTGCGCCACTCGTGGTCGACGCCGCCGCACCCGTCGCCCCGGCCGCGCCCATGGCTGCGGACCCGGCGCCCGGGCCACCTGGAACCGTGCCCTCGGCAGTCGTCTGGGGGGCTTCGCCCGCGCGTCGCGACGGGTCCGCCGGAACCGTCTCTGCGCCCTGCCCCCCAACCCCGACGGGGGCCGGCCAGAGCATCGGAAAGAGCCAGAGCACAGCGCCGATGAGACCGCCCGCGGCCAGCGTGAGCGCCAGCCAGATCTTGAACGTACCCCCGCGCCTCGGCTCCTCGTCGTCGGGCAAGCCGGGCCAGACCGGCGCCCCCCCCTCGGGTCCGCGCACGGCTGATGAGGCCAGCGCCATCTCTTCCGGACTGATGGCAGGACCGATGCGTCCCACCCGACCGCCGCTGGTCGTGGGCCGCGGTCCTTCGAAACCAGTGCCCCCGTATTGTCCCCCTTCGGGCAGGCTGAAGGGGCCCGATTGGGGCGCGCCCGCCTGCGCGGGCGGGGGCGCGTAGATCGGCATGGGGCTCGTCGCGGCCAGCGGCGAAGAAGCGCCTCCCCCGGGCAGCGGCGAATAGGCCGAAGGCGGGAACGCCGCGGGCGTGCCTGTTCGAGGCGACGCGTGCGGACCGGATGACGGCGCCGTGTTGAAGGCCATGCCGGCTGACTGCCCGTCGAGCGCTTGGCCTGCTGGCTGCAGCGGGCCGCCGGGGTCGTCCGGATCGTAGAGCAACACGGCCGCGGTCGCCGGCAACGTGGGCGCCGTCGCCAGCATGGGATCGACGTTGGCACCGCCGCGCGACGGCCCCGCCAAGGCCGCCTGGGAAGGCTGCGACGACGGCCAGTCCCCGAGCGGATCGTTCGAGCGCCCAGCCGGCCAGGCCTCGAAGCCGCTCGTGCCTCCGAAAGTCGGGCGGGCATCTTCCACGTCCTCGAGTCCCAGGCTTTCGATCGCCTCGTTCTCGTGCGGATCCACGGGCGCGTTCCCTCGACGGGGCGTCGGCACATTGGTCGTGGGACCTGCGCCCGGGCGCCCGAAACCGCCTCGGATCGGCATTTCGCGGGTCTTTTCCAGGTTGCGCGGACCGCCCTCAGCGGCGGCTTCGAAGAACGTCGGCGGCATGCGGGCCACTTCCGTCCGCTCCGAATCTTCCGGCGTCGGCTTGTCGATCTTGGCAGGTCCCAGGGGCGTGCTCCGCCGCTCCGTCGCCAGATCGCGCTCGCCTCGACCGGTGCCGGCCAGGATCTTGCGCAAGGTCTGCCAGCTCTGAGCCGACAGCGACGTGAAGCGCACGCCCATGCCGGGCGCACCGGCGGGATGCCCTTCCGCCCGTGCCCAGCCGACGACGCCGCGCCCGTCCAACAACGGGCTGCCGTCGTTCAACGTGAAGTCGAACGCGATCGCAGTGCCCGCAGGAAGCGGCTGCTTCGTACGTACAAAAACCTCGTCCGGCCCAAGGTCGCCCCCGTACCGTTCGGTAAACCGCTCGAGCGTCTCACTCTTGAATCGGATGCGAAGAGTGATGACGTCATCGGTGCTTGACGCCTCTGCCATCTCGGTTTTCCCTAATTCGGGAGCCAACTTGAGGTATACGCCCGACCCCCACCGCTTTCAATTATTCTCGTCGCAGAGTGACTTGGGCGGTTCCCGGCGTCACGAACGCCGGTTCCAGCTAGCGCTGCTCGCTGTCGCGATTTTCGGTGTCGAGCAGCACATTTTTGAAAGCGCGGTGCAAGCCGCGACCCCGCCACCGCTGCGAGTTCCGCACGCTGCGGTGGCCTCGGATCACGCAGAAGCGTCGGCTGCGGGCGTGGCCCTGCTTCGCCGAGGTGGCAACGCTGCCGATGCCGCTTGCGCCACCGCACTCGCCCTCGGCGTGGTCAATCCTCACGCCTCGGGGATCGGCGGCGGCGGCTTCGCGCTCGTCTACGTCGCCAGGGAAAAAAAAACCTACGCCCTCGATTTCCGCGAGCAGGCCCCCGCCGCGATCACCCCGCAGCACTACCACAAGGACGGCAAACCGGATCCGAGCCGCAGCCAAAGAGGCGGTCTCGCCGTCGGCGTGCCCGGCGAGGTGCGTGGCCTCGCCGAGCTGGTCAAGCGCTTCGGCCGAAGATCTTTCGCCGCGTGCGTAGCGCCCGCCGAGCGACTCGCCGGCGGCTTCAGAGCGTCGAGCCGCCTGGTCGAGGTGCTGGCGGCCCGCGACCCCATGGACGCCGTCTCGCCCGACCCGGTCCAGAGAGCCGCTTTCCTGCGCAACATCTTCGCCAACGCGGGGCCGATTCGGACCGGAGATCTCGTCTCACGCCCCGCCCTGCGCGCTACCCTCACCACGCTCAGGCGGCAGGGCCCCGACAGTTTCTATCGTGGGCCGCTGGCCCGGCAGATCGTCGCCGCGGTGAAAGAAGCGGGAGGCGTGGTCAGCGCGGAGGACTTGGCTCGCTACGCTGTCATCGAGCGCACGCCGATCGCCATCGACTACCGCGGCCATCGGGTGCAGGCCATGCCCTCACCCTCATCGGGCGGCGTGGTCATCGCCGAGGCCCTCGGCATCCTGGCGGCGAAGGCCGTCGACGACGGCCATGCCGCCCCTGCCCGAGGCTCGAGCGCGCAACTTCACCGTCTCGCCGAGACACTCAAGCACGGCTTCGCCGATCGCGCGCTCCTCCTCGGCGACGCCGACTTCGTTAAGGTCCCGCTCGACCGCCTGCTCGACCCTGGGTATCACAAGTCCCTCGCCGGCCGCATCGACGACAAGACGACGCTTTCGCCCACAAGCTACGGCTCCGGCGCAGGTCAGCCGCCTCCCCACGACGGCGGCACGGCCCATCTCTCCGTGATCGACGCCGAAGGCAACGCGGTTGCGCTCACGACCACCGTCAATACGTGGTTCGGCGCTCACCTCGTGGCCGGCAAGACCGGCATCGTGCTCAACAACCAAATGGACGATTTCGCCATCGCCCCCAACACTCCGAATTCGTTCGGTCTCGTCGGCAACGCGCAGAATGCCGTTGCCGCGGGCAAACGACCGCTGTCATCCATGTCGCCTACCATCGTGCTCGCAGGGGACACGGTGAAGATGGTCGTCGGCGGTGCCGGTGGCCCCACGATCATCAGCGGGACTCTCCAAGTTCTGCTGAACGTTCTCGACGGGGGGCTCAACGCACAGGCGGCCAGCGCCGCGCCACGCATTCATCATCAGTGGGAACCGAACGTGCTCGGACACGAACCGGACATAGCGCCCGATGTGCTGGAGGGTCTCGGTCGCCGCGGCCACAAGACAGCCGTGAGACCTTCACTCGCTTTCGTCAACGTCATCGTGCGCACGGCGAACGGGCTGGAAGCCGCTACCGAATTTCGCAGTGGCGGCGCCCCCGCTGGTTATTGATCACGCCGCAAGGAAAAGGACATGCCGATGCCCAAGGCCCCGTTCCGCAAGATCCTGATCGCCAACCGCGGAGAGATCGCCTGCCGGGTCATCCGCTCATGCCGCGAGCTCGGCATCGCCACCGTCGCCGTTCATTCGGATGCCGACCGCGATGGCCTTTTCGTGCGTATGTCTGACGAGGCAGTGAGCATCGGCCCGCCCGCAGCAAAAGAGAGCTACCTGCGCATCGACAAGATCATCGCGGCCGCACAGGCAACCGGTGCCGACGCCATTCACCCGGGCTACGGCTTCCTGTCGGAGAACGCGGAATTTGCCGAGGCCTGCGCCCGCAACGGCATCGTCTTCGTCGGACCGCCGCCCGCCGCGATTCTGGCCATGGGCGGCAAGACCGCCGCGCGCGCACGCATGATCACCGCCGGCGTTCCGGTCGTGCCAGGCGACAACGGCCCCGACGGCAAAGGCTTCGCATCGGCAGCTGAGGCGAAAGCCGCCGCCGCCAAGATCGGGTATCCCGTCATGCTCAAAGCCGCAGCGGGCGGCGGCGGGCGCGGTATCCGCATCGTCGAGGACGAATCGAAACTCGAGGCCGCGCTCGCCAGCGCCCAGCGCGAAGCCAAGGCGTCGTTCGGCGACGACGCTGTCTATCTGGAAAAGGCTGTCGTGCGCGCGCGCCACATCGAGATCCAGGTCTTCGGCGATCAGAAAGGAAGCGCGGTTCACCTCTTCGAACGCGACTGCTCGGTGCAGCGGCGCAATCAGAAGGTCATCGAAGAAGCTCCCTCGCCAGCCATCGATGACGGGCTCCGCGAAGCCATGGGCGAGGTCGCCGTGAAGGCCGCGCGCGCGGTCGGCTACGTCGGCGCGGGCACCATCGAGATGCTCTTCGACCAGGCCTCCCGCCGCTTTTACTTCCTCGAGATGAACACGCGCCTGCAGGTCGAACACCCGGTGACCGAGCTCATCACCGGCGTCGATCTCGTTCGCTGGCAGATCCTGGTCGCCGCCGGCGCGGCCATCCCCTTGGCCCAAGAACAGATCGTCCGGCGGGGCGCTGCCATCGAATGCCGCATTTACGCCGAGGACGCCGTGAAGTTCCTCCCTTCGCCCGGCACCATCACGTCGCTGCGGGTTCCCGGCGGCCCCGGCGTGCGCGATGACTCGGGCGTCGTCGCCGGCAGCACCATCTCGGTCCACTACGATCCGATGATCTCCAAGCTGTGCACCTACGCCGCGGATCGCCCGGCCGCCATCGATCGCATGCGCAGGGCGCTCGGCGAATACCAGGTGGAAGGCATCAAGACCAACCTCGCGTTTCACCGACGCGTGATGGATCACCCGTCATTTCTTGCCGGCGACTACGACACGGGCTTCATCGAGCGATACAAGGCCGAGCTCACCCCGCTGCCGCCCTCTGCCGCCACCGTCACCGATGCGGCGATCGCCGCCGCCTTGCACGCTCACCTGCGCACGCCAAGTGGCGCACCCGCCCCCAGCGCCGGCATCTCGGCCTGGCGCCGTGAGCTCCTCTCGCGCTAAGAAGATCATCCCTACCGAGATCCTCGATGACCGAAGCACCTCCGCCTCCCTCGCTCCCCGCCGCTCCCCCACCTGAGCTGGCCCACGCCTACGCTCGCTTTCACGCTGGTGATTTCGCCGGCGTGCGCACGGAGCTAGCCGAGATCGTCTCCAAGAACCCATCGGCCGAGGTGATCGCGGCCGCCCGCGATCTCGCCGCGCGCCTCGACATCGATCCCTGGGCCTTTCGGGTCGGCCTCTTTGCGCTCGGCCTGCTGGCTCTGGTCGCCGCGGCCTACCTCTGAGCGGGCTGCCGGCCTCGCGGGTGCGCCGGGCGCTGCGGGTCAAACGAAATATCGAGCCGGGTCGTTCTCGAGCTCGGTCTCGACGCCATCCTTGAGTTGCTCGGGCAGGTCCCGGCCTTCGACCGAATCAGGCGACGCGCGGAACTCGAAGCTGTCGGAGCCGACCCGCCCTTGGGGGTCTTCGACCTCATCGAGATCGGCAAAGAAGGCTTGAGGATGCGTGGCGGGGTCGACGCCGTCCGGGAGATGCAGTGTGCCATCGGAACGACGACGCCCGAGATCGAGCCCGCGCGGTGCCTCGACCTCCTCGTCGATCGGCTTGGGCTCCTGGTTGATCCTCAGCCAGTCGACGTTGTCGAGACTGGGCAGCGTCGAATGTCCGCTGATCGCGCCGATGGCCATGAGTTGCTCCTCACCCCTTTATCGGGCGCACTCGTCCCCGGTTGCGCCCGCTAGGGAGAAACTTCCGCGCCCGGAGGCGCGACCCCTACGGGAATCGCCGAATCCGCGCTTTCGGCCGCATTCTTCCTGGTGACGCGCGGCACGTTTCGCTCGCGGCCCGTATCACGAAGCCAGGGGTCATGTCACCGCTCGGCGGGGCACGATTTGGGGCTCTACCCATTGCTTGACGCCCGCACCGGCATTTGGTACGCGAACGCCGGGCCTTCCCTCATGAACCAGATCTTCCTGATGCTCGCCGAGACCGGCTCCGGCGCCCCGCAGGCGCACGAACAGCAGCTGCTCGACGTCGACGGAACCGTGCTGCTGCAGCTCGGCCTGTTCCTCGTCACCATGTACGTGCTGACCCAGCTTCTCTGGAAGCCGTACCTGCGAATCCGCGCCGAGCGCGGCGCGCGTGTCGAGGGCTACAAGGAAGAGGCCAAGCGGCTCGAAGCCGACGCAGCCGCGCGCTTCACGAAAGTGGAAGCCGAGCTCGCCGAGGCCCGCAAGGCCGGCAGTTTCGAACGCGCCCGTGTGCGCGCGGCCGCCCAAGTCCGCGAGCAGGAGATCATCGCCACTGCGCAATCGACCGCGCAAAAGACGCTCGCCGAGGCGCGCGCCCGCGTCGAGGCGGCCCTTACCACCGAACGACAGAGCCTGGCCGCTCGCGCTCAGACCCTAGGACAAAAGGCCGCCGAACGCGTCCTTGGTCGGAGCATCGCTTGAGCCGGCAGACGCAGGTCTCCTCCCCTGCGCGCCGCCCCGGTTGCACGCTTTCGCTGGCTGCCGATCTCCATGCCCCGAAAGAGGCCACCACCGTGCCATCCGTGCTGACCTCCCAACGCGCGTACCGGCTGCCCCGCCTTTCGACGGCGCTTCAGGCAGGCGTCTGCCTGGCCTGGCTCCTCTGGGCTCCCACGGCCATCGCTGCCTCGTCTGGTGATCACGGCGAGCATCACTTCGATCCCAAGACGTTTGCCTTCCAGCTGGTCAACTTCGGCCTCTTGGTCGCCATCCTCGGTTTCGCCGGCGGCAAAGCCATCAACAAGGCTCTGGCTGCCCGCCACGATCAGATGAAGAAGGACCTCGACGAGGCCGCGGCGATCAAGACCGACGCGCTGGCGAGGCTGGAAAAGCAACAGAGCCGCCTCACCAACCTCGAAGCCGAGGTCGCGCGCCTGCGCGCCTCGATCAAGGAAGAGGCCGAGAAGGAAGAGCAGCGGCTCTACGCGGGCGCCGAGGAGAAGGCGCGCCGCATCGCCGACGAGACGCGCTTCCTCGTCGATCAGCAGGTCAAGGAGGCCGAAAAGGGCTTCCGCCGCGAAGTCGCCGACGCCGCCGCCCGCGTCGCCGAAGAGATCGTACGCCGATCGGTTCGCCCCGACGACGAGAGCCGCCTCACCCAGTCCTTCATCGCCGACCTCGAGTCCGGCAAGGGAGCGAGCAACTGATGGCATCCTTCGGAGGCTCCGTCGCCCGTCGCTACGCCCGCGCCATCTTCGACATCGGCACCGCCAAGGGCCTCTACGAAGCGTTCGGCACCGAGATCGATGGCCTCGCCGAGGTCTACAGCGGCTCGTTGGAGCTGCGCCAGACGCTGGAGAACCCGGTCTTCAAGCTGGACCAGCGTCGCAACATCCTCGAGAAGATCCTGCCGCGCGTGTCGCCAAGCCGCGAGGTCCGCAACTTCGCGTTGCTCGTGCTCGAACGCGGGCGCATCAGCAGCCTGCCCCAGATCGCGCGAGCCTACCGCGAGCTGGTCGACGAGAAACTCGGCCGGGTCCGCGCCAGCGTCACCTCGGCGCAGCCGCTCGACCCAGCGACCCAGACCGCGGTTCAACGTGCGCTCGAGCGGCGCACCGGCAAACGCGTCGTTCTCACCACCAGTACCGATCCCAGCCTCATCGCGGGCCTCGTCGCCCGCGTCGGCGACCTCGTCTTCGACGGCAGCCTGCGCACGCGGCTCGAGTCGTTGAAGAGCCGCATCCAGAATTAGTTCGTCCGCCGCCTCCGCACCACAAAGGAACCCACGATGCAGATTCGAGCCGAAGAGATCAGCCAGATCATCCGCAAGGAGATCGAAGGCTTCGACCAGAAAGTCGCGGTCACCGAGACCGGCACCGTTCTCGAGGCCGGCGACGGCATCGCGCGTGTCTACGGGCTCGGCTCGGCGATGGCCGGCGAGCTGCTCGACTTCGGCAAGGGCGTGGTCGGCCTGGTCCTCAACCTGGAAGAGGACAACGTCGGCGCCGTGCTCCTCGGCAGCTTCGAGCAGATCAAAGAAGGCGACATCGTCAAGCGCACGGGCAAGATCGCCCAGGTGCCCGTGGGCGACGCGCTGATCGGCCGCGTGGTCGATGCTCTCGGCCAGCCGATCGACGGCAAAGGCCCGATCGAGACCAAGGACTTCCGTAAGATCGAGATCAAGGCCCCCGGCATCATCGCCCGTAAGCCAGTCGGCGAGCCGATGCAGACCGGGATCAAGGCGATCGATTCGATGATCCCGATCGGTCGCGGTCAGCGCGAGCTGATCATTGGCGACCGCCAGACCGGCAAGACCGCGATCGCGCTCGACACGATCATCAATCAGAAGGGCCAGAACATGTACTGCTTCTACGTGGCCATCGGCCAGAAGCAGTCGACCGTGGCCTCGGTGGTGGAAAAGCTCCGGGAAGCCGGCGCCCTCGAGTACACGACGGTCATCGCCTCGACCGCTTCGGAGTCGGCGCCGCTGCAGT
>JANNNO010000521.1:0-2570 GCA_031398585.1 Myxococcales bacterium
TGGCCGCCCGGGAGGAGTTCCGCCATCGCTCGCTCATCGCCCCCATCGCCGTGGGGCAGATCGCGGGTTTGGGTGCGATCGGATATCGCCTGGCGCTCGAGGCGGCCGCCGCTCTAGTCACGAAAGGAAATGCTGGGAGATGATCAAACGCAAATCGTCGGGCCGCGCCTCGGGCGCTCGCCGCGGCGACACCGGGAGCCCCACCGCCTCTGACCCGGCCCTCGACCGCGTGCGGGAGCTGGCGCGCATTGCCAATGAATTCGACCTCGGCGAGATCGAGCTCGAGCCTTCGGGCCGGATTCGCATTTCGCGTCTGCGCGCTGCTGCCGTTGCGCACGCCGCCCCGGCGCCGGCCCTGCCGCACGCGCCCGTGCTGGTCAAGAGCGCGCCCGCCGAGGAGCCCGACGGCGTCTTCATCCTGTCGCCGTTCGTCGGTACCTTCTACCGAGCGCCCTCGCCGGAGGCTTCCGCTTTTGCCGATGTCGGCACCCAGGTCCGCAAGGGCCAGGTCGTCTGCATCATCGAAGCGATGAAGTTGATGAACGAGATCGAGTCCGAGGTCGACGGCAAGGTCCTCGAGATCCTCGTCGGCAACGGCGAGCACGTCGAGTACGGCCAGAAGCTCTTCCGCGTCAGCAAGGGGTGAAGCCGCCTCGGGGCTTCGCAGCCCGTGGCTGGTCGGGTGCCGTTTTCCTCACCTCGGGAGATCTCGTGTTCAAGAAAGTCCTCATCGCCAACAGAGGCGAGATCGCGTTGCGGGTCATCCGGGCCTGCCGCGAGCTCGGCATTCGCTCCGTCGCGGTCCATTCGACGGTCGACGCTGATTCGCTGCACGTTCGCTTCGCCGACGAGAAGGTCTGCATCGGCCCACCGCCGGCCAAGCAGAGTTATCTCAACGTGCCGGCCTTGATCAGCGCGGCCGAGGTCACCGGCGCCGACGCGGTTCACCCGGGCTACGGCTTTCTCTCCGAGAACGCCGATTTCGCCGAGACCGTCATCAAGTGCGGGCTCACCTGGATCGGGCCGCAGCCGTCGGTCATGCGGACCATGGGCGACAAGGTCTCGGCTCGCAAGACCATGACCGAGGCGGGGGTGCCGATCTTGCCCGGCACCGGCGCCATCGAGAGCGAAAAGGAAGCGCTCGAAGCGGTCGAGCGAATCGGCCTGCCCGTGATCATCAAGGCAGCCGGTGGCGGCGGTGGTCGCGGCATGAAGATCGTCGAGGATCGCTCGCGTCTGCTGGCGCAGTTGCAGGCGGCGCGCAGTGAAGCCCAGGCCGGTTTCGCCAACCCGACCGTCTACATCGAGCGCTACATCGGGCGGCCGCGCCACATCGAGGTGCAGGTGCTTGGCGACGGGCAGTCCGCCATCGCGCTCGGCGAACGTGAATGTTCGATCCAGCGCCGTCACCAGAAGCTGGTCGAAGAGGCGCCCTCCGTCGCCCTCGACGACAAGCGCCGCGAGGAGCTGCTGCGAACCGCCCGCAAGGCGACGCTCGCGCTCGGCTACAAGACCGTCGGCACGCTGGAATTCCTGCTCGACGAGGACAAGCGCTTTTACTTCATGGAGATGAACACGCGCATCCAGGTCGAGCACACCGTGACCGAAGAGGTCTTCGGCGTCGATCTGGTCCGCGAACAGATGAAGCTGGCGGTCGGCGAGCCCCTGCGGCTGCCCGAGAACCTCCGCCCGCGTGGCCATTCGATCGAGGTTCGCATCAACGCCGAAGATCCCGTGACCTTCGCCCCGTCTCCCGGCCTCATCACCGGCCTCAACCTGCCGGGCGGTCCAGGCATTCGGGTCGACACGCACATCTACGCGCAGTATCGCGTGCCTTCCAACTACGACTCGCTGCTGGCCAAGTTGATTGTAAGGGCCGACAACCGACCGGCAGCGGTGGCACGTCTGCGGCGGGCGCTGGCCGAATTCGTTATCGAGGGTCCCAAGACGAACATCGATTTCCATCGCCGGCTCATCGAGCATCCCGACTTCATCGCGGGCCGACTCGATACGCGTTTCATCGAACGCATGTGACCGGATCGCCGCACGGGCGACACAGGCTCTTTCCCGCATCGTCGCCCAGCGCGATCGGTGGTCTTGCCAGAGTGCCTCCACCCCAGGAGGACACTCATGGCCAATGGCAAGACCCTGAATCTCGATCGACGTCGCTTCATGAAGTTCGGTGTTGGCGGCGGTGCCGCTGTCACGTTCCTTTCCCCTTTCGAGGCGCTCGCGCAGAGCGGCCTCAAGAAGGGCCCCGGCTACGGTGAGCTGGTCGAAGCGATCGACGAGACCACCAAGCTTCCGCTGCTCAAGCTGCCGGTCGGCTTCCGCTACAAGTCCTTCGGCTGGACCAAGGATGCCCTCGAAGACGGCACGCCGACCCCCGGTGCACACGATGGTGGCGCCGTTCTGGAGGGCGCCTACGGACGGGTCTATTACGTGCGCAATCACGAGCTCGGCAACGGCACGTCGCAAAAGTCGTTCGCGCCTGCCGACATCACCTACGACAAGAGCGGCGCTGGCGGCGGGACCACGACGATGCTGTTCGACGAACAGCGGGGCGAATG
>JANNNO010000542.1:0-5528 GCA_031398585.1 Myxococcales bacterium
GTTCACGATGAGCCGGTCGCCGACCCTCACGCGAATCAGCGGTCCGGGAACACCGCCGTCGTAGGTCCAGGCGAGCGTCGTGGTGCCTGGTCGGAAGGAGACCGATGAGATCCGGGCCTCGAGATTCACCTCCACGATGCGCGGGTCGGGATTGATGTC
Organism: Myxococcales bacterium; assembly: GCA_031398585.1. GTDB lineage: Bacteria > Myxococcota_A > Polyangia > Fen-1088 > Fen-1088 > JANNNO01. Next base: position 160 of record JANNNO010000542.1, read on the forward strand.
CACCGCCTCGCGCAGGCGCAACCCCTCGTCCCATCCCACCGGCTGTCCGGGGGGTACAGTGGGTGCGAGCGGCGGCGATGGCCGGGAAGGTTGCCCAGGTGGGGGTGCGTTGCCCCCGTCGCCAGACGCAGCGTTGGGCTTCGGCTCGGGCGCGCAGTGAGCGAGGCCAACGGCCAGGGTCCAAAGCGGGAGAATCGATGAGGCTCGCCGTGGGTGCATCGAGGCGGATCAGCAGCATCTCCCGTTCCAGAATTGGGTACGAGAAGGCAGGGCCTGCCGGGGGGAACCTCGCAGACTCTGCGCTCCCTGGCCGAAAGCCACGCAGGCTTTGCGTGTTTCGCGGGCAACTTGCCGCTCACTTACGGACGGACGAGCTTCGAAACGTCGCCGCCGAGATCCTGAATGCTGTCGTGAAGAAGCTGCGTGGCGTAGTCGAAGTTGTGAGCCCACGCGCCGGGGTCCTTGTGGACCAGCTGGTAGTTGTGGGCGGACTTCATCAGCTTCGGTGTCCAGGCCGCGAAGCGCCCCGCCATCGTCGCGTCAGCCACCGAGCATTTGGGCTTGCCGTCGAGATCGGTGTCCTTGAAAAAGTAGGGATAGGTGCTCTCCGAGTAACAGAGCCCGCCGGTCGCGGCGGCAGCGCCGTTCATGGCCGCGAGCAGTCGATCACCGAGGCTGCCGAGCTCAGCCGCGAGTGGTTCGGCGGTCACGCCGTCCCCGTCGTAGTCGAGCAGGTGAACCTGGCGGATCTTGCTCGCATCGCCGTTGGCGTCGGCGTGGCAGTTGCGACAGCGGGTGTCCCACACGTCGTCGATGAGGAAGGTGTGACCGCTGGAGATCGGATCGTGACAGGACGTGCACTGGATGCCGCCCATGTGTTTGGGCGGACCCGCGTAGATCTTGCCATCGTACTCGTAGCCGACTTTGGCCGCGGTCCCTTGCCTGGTCGCGGCCGCCGGCAGGTAGTGAACGTTCATGAAACGGAGCTGGTTCTTGGCGATCGCGGCGTCGATGTCGGCCTTGGCGACGCGGCCGCTGTGGCAGTTGCCACACAGGTTGTCGAAGCCCGCGAGCATGCTACTGGTCCCGCCGGGAAAGGCCGTGCTCTTGACCGAGAGGACCTCGGCCTTGGCACCCGCCGGGAACGAGGTGTGGCAGGTCCCGCATTCGAGGCCGTTGGCGGTCTCGGGCACCTCGATGGTCACGCCGTGGTCGACGAAGAAGCGAAAGCCGCTCTGGCCACTGTGGCAACGCGAGCAGGTCGCGTCGATCCCGTCTTCACCGTCCCAGTACCGGGCCGCTTCGCCCGAGCCATCGAAGTGTCCGCGATCGCCGCGTACCGCCCGCGCCATGTCGATCTTGACCACCAAGGCATCGTTGACCGAGGTGACGGAGTCGAAGAGCAGCTCCATGCTGTACTTGGCGTTGTGGGCGAACGCGCCCGGATCCTTGCTGGCCATCTGGTAGTTGAACGCGGCCTTGGCCAGGCGGGGGGTCCAGCTCTTGTAGGCGTTGGGGCTCTTGCCCTCCTCGGCGCTGCATTCACCGTCGCCATTGGCGTCCTTGAACCAATAGGGGTGGGCGTGCTCGCCGTAGCAGACGGGCGCGTTCTTCTCGACGCCGTAGCGCCGAATGGCGGCGAGCAGCTTGTCCTTGAGACCGGCCAGCTCGTGGTAGATGCCCTCCGTCAGATCGCCGTCACCGTCGTAGTCACGCCGGGCCGACGAGAGCATGCGGATCCCGCGCAGATCGGCGGGGTTTTTCACCCCCGCGTGACAAGTGGCACAAGCCTCGATGCGCGGCTGGGTGGAATGGGGCTCGTGGCAACCGGTGCAGGTGTTGAACCCGTCCACGTGACGAAAGCGCGTGTCGTAGACCTGCCCCGGGTATTGATAGCCGCCTTTGGCGCGTCCCGCGTAGAGGGTCGCGGCGGCGGGATAGTAGTGAATGTTGGTGAAATTGAGCATGGCCGAAGGCGTGTCCTCGCCCATCGCACCGCTGGTCGCGATCGCCTTGTCGACGTCGGCGCCGGAGGCCCGCCCCTGGTGGCAGGTCATGCAGGTCGCCTCCGACCCGAGGCCCTCGACCTTGGCGCCCGAGGGGAAGGTGACGGAGGTCAACGACTCGGCCGCGGGGGTGTGACAGGTGGCGCAGCGAACGACCGACTCGATGGGCGCGGGTTTGTCGACCACGCCGGGGACCGAGTTATCCCCGCCGAGGAAGTCGATGAACCCCTCGGAGCTGTGGCAGCGCGCGCAGTTGGCGGGGACCATGCCGTCCTTGTTCCAGTTGGTGAAGGCCTGCGCTGTCTTGTCCGCGTGGGGCGAGCGCAACCACGCCTCGAAAAACGGCACTTCGCTCGAGGGCACCGACGTCACACCCGAACCACCGTCGTCACCCGCGTCGGCCGCGCCGCCGTCGGGGATCGCGCCCGCCGGTATGACGACAATTGCGTGTTCGGTGCTGGCCTTCGTGCCGCCGCCGGTCACGACCACCGCGGTCTCGCCGAGCGCAACACCGACCACGAGCCCCATGCCGTCGACAGTCGCGACGGCGGCGGCGCGGCTGGTGAAGGTGTAACTCTTGTCGGTACCATTGACGGTCGTGGGAACGATCTGGATGGTCCCGACGATGGCCACCGCGTGCGGACCGCGCGTCGTCACCTGGGGCAGCTTCTCCTTTTCCGGCTCGGCACAGGATGAAGCCAAGGCCAGCGCGGTGAGCACGACCCACGTGCCCGTGATCGCTGGCCTGGTCGTCCTGGATGTCGCGGATGTCGTGGCGAATGTCATGGCAAGCCCCCTTGCGAGATCCAATTCACGATGGTTCGGTACTCCGGCGTCGAAGCGGCGTAGATCGCGCCGCCCCCATGGCCACTGCCGGCGCCCTTGGCGACGAGGCGGCTGCCCGCGGGATTGGACAGGTTGACGAACATGAGGACTTCCTGGCGATCTTTCGTGGCGTCGTTCACCAGGATGAAAGCGCTGGTATTCGCCGATCCACCGCTGCTGTGACAACGGGCGCATCCATCCACGACCAGGTGGTGAACATCGACGGCGAAGGAAAGCGCAGCCCGCGCATCGGTGGGGCCGGCGAAATCAACCGCGGCGGCGTCCTGCACGGTCGCAGGCGCGCTGTCGGGCAACGCCTGGCCTCGGCTCAGATCGGCACAGCCCACGACCGCGCTCACGGCGGTCAGCAGGACGAAGATGAGGACACGCTCAGAATTCATAGGCCACGGCCAGCCGCAGGAGATCGTCGTCGACCTCGTCGGCCTTCTCGAGGTTGAGAAAGTGAGTGAGCGCCACGGACAGGCCGCGGTAGCGGGCCACGACGGCCAGGTTGTGGGTGGAGCCGTCTTCGACCCCGCGCCGCCGCCCATCGAAGGTGAGGTTGCGCTTGTTGTCGAACGTGCGCAGCCCTTGCCGGTACTGGACCGACAGCCACTCGAACGCGTAGACGCGCGCCAGCCAGTAGCTGGCGAAGTGAAAGTGATCGACCCCGGAACCACCGCCCGAAACGTCGGCGCGCAACAGGCCGACGCCGAGGACCAGCCGGTCGAGCACCGGGAGTCCTCGCCAGCGCCACAGCGACAGGTCGAGCGCCTGCATAAAGAGACGGCGATCGTGTCCGAGAGGGTTGAAGTAGGCTGAATAGTAGCCAGTGAGCGACGCGAAGGCGGCGCGCAGCCGGAGTCCCAGCGCGGGGCGCGCGTCGTCGACCGGCGACAGATCGCCCTGCAAGTTGAGCACGGCATCGGCGTCGCGGAGCGCGTGACCGCGCACGCCGTAGACGTCGGCGCTGAGGGTGACGTCGGCCACCTCGAGATGACCGCTGGCGGCCAGCCCTTCTGCGGCCCAGACCGCGGGTAGCACCCGCTGGTCGAAGCCAACGTGACCACCGTAGCTCTGGTGAAACAGCGGCTCGGTGCCGAACGGCACGAGCAACTTTCCGGCGCGCACGTGAAGGCCGACACCGCGCCGGCGGGGCCCCAGGCGCACGCCCGCCTCGTAGAACTCGAGGCTGGTGAGCTCGGCCGTGAGCACGAAGGGATCCTCGGCGCTCTGACGACCGAGGAAGACGAAGTGGTGATAGCTCTGCAGGGCGGTGTGGCTGCCGTCGCCGAACGGATCGCCGCCAAAGCCACGGCGCTCGAGGTTCACGTCGAAGCGACCATTGAGGGTCAGCTCCTGACCGAGCAGGGAGAGGTGAACGCCGCCGTGACGCCCGGGTGGCGAAGGCGCGGAGCTCGGTGCCGCAGCTGGAGGCGCGGCGACGCCCGCGGCCGCTGGCGTCGCCTCGGCCTTGCCCGGGGCATGGGCGGCCGTTTCGGCATCGATCTTCGTCGACGCCAAAGCCGCACTGACTTCGTCGGCTGGAGGCGCACCGGCGGCGAGCTCGCTCGGCGCTCCGGCCGCGAGCCACGCCCGCAGGCTCTCATGGCCGGCGCTCTGCTTGGGCCAGACCACCCCGCCGCCGTGCTGTAGGCCCTCGGCCTTGGCCACGAGCGGGCTGCCCGACGAGCGCGCGGCATCGACGAACCGACGCGAAGCCGCGAGATCGGCCTCGAGCACGCCTTCGAGCGTGTAGCGAGTGAGGCCCGCCGGACCGCCTGACCTGTGGCAAGGCAGGCAAGCACGAACCAGCTGAACGTGCATGCCGACGGCCAGCGCCCTGGCGGCCGCGTCGTCGGTGGCCGCGGCAGGAACTTCACCGGCCGCCGCGAGATCGCCCGCTGCGGTGGCTCCTTCATCGGCCGGCGCGGCGGCGGCGGGAGGCGCGGGTGCCGCCGGCACCGCCGACGGGGCCGCTGGCAGAGGCAGCGACGGCACCACCGCCGGCGTCCGCGATCGGCGCGCCGCTTGTGGCGAAGTCGCCGCGGACGATGCCGCGCGCGTCGCTTCGGCCTCGGCCCCATCGATGATCCACTGCAGGAGGCGCCGGTGGATCTCGCCCCCGGCCGCGATGGTGGGCCCCCCACCGTGGGCCACGCCCGTCGCTTTGGTAAGCAAGAGGCTGCGGCGGGGCGCGGCCAGATCCACGAAACGGCGAGTGACGGCGTGATCCCGGACCGCCGCCCCATCGAAGCGCAAGCGCGTCGTGGCGGCGATGCCTCCCACGGCGTGGCAGGGCCGGCAGCTGGTCAGCAGCGCCTCGTGAACCGCACCGACAAAGGCTGTCGCCGGGGTCGGCCGGACGACCGGTTTGAATCCCGGTTCCGCGGCGGGAGCGGGCGCAACGGCCGCGTCGGGTTGCGAACCGGCGGAAGGCGCTCCCGGCTCGCGCCCCTGGGACGGCTCAGGCGGCGAGGTTTTGTCCTGCTTCTCGAGACCCACTTGCTCGAGCAGCTTGCGGCGCGTCTCCTCCTG
>JANNNO010000553.1:0-6410 GCA_031398585.1 Myxococcales bacterium
CCGATCTCGAATTTGGCCCATCGTCGTCCTCCCTCTGCGACGTCGTGTCGCAAGAGGGGACGATCAACCTAGACGGGGCCGTCGCCCAGCGCTCCGGACTGCGCGCGCGAGCGCGCTTAGTTCAACTTTGAATTGAGGATCACAACGCTACCACGCCCCCGAATTATACAGCGAGGGTCGCGCTGCGCCTTCCGGACCGCCCTTCGCCAAAGGTCCAATCGCCTCGTGCACTTCCACCACCCCCGCAGCGCCCGACAACGTCGCACCCCGCATTTTCCTGTCGAATAACGTACGAAGGGCAGCGGGGGAAACGCGGCGAGGGTCGCATCGCGGCGGCTCGGCACACTCATCAGCGGTCGAGGGGGCTGCGGACGGCGTTGGGGCCTCGGTTGAGGACGTGGGTGTAGATCATGGTGGTGGCGACGTCCTTGTGGCCGAGGAGTTCTTGGATGGTGCGGATGTCGTAGCCGTCTTCGAGGAGGTGAGTGGCGAAGCTGTGTCGGAGGGTGTGGGGGGTGGCGGGTTTGATGATGTCCGCTTTTCGGGCGGCTGACCGGACGGCGCGCTGGATGACGGTCTCGTGGAGGTGGTGGCGACGGCGTTCATTGGTCGACGGGTCGAAGTAGGTGCGGGTGGCGGGGAAGAGCCACTGCCAGCGCCAATCGCGCGGGGCCGCCCGGTATTTCGTTCGGAGCGCGTCTGGCAGCGACACGTAGCCGGCACCCTCGAGCACGTCCCGCTCGTGCAGGGCTCTCGTTGCGCTCAGGTGTTCTTGAAGCTTCGCCGTCCAGTGTTGCGAAACCATCGTCCGGCGATCCTTGCGGCCTTTGCCGTCGCGGACGTGGATTTCGCACTTCGCAAGATCGATGTCCTTCGTTCTCAACGTGAGCGCCTCCAGGAGACGCAGGCCGCTGCCGTAGAGAAGGATGGCCACCAGCAGCTCGGGACCGTCCAAATGTGAAAGCAGCGCGCGCACCTCGGAGCGAGACAAGACGACCGGCAGGCGCTCGGGTGTCTTGCCACGAACGACTCCGTCGACCCAGGCCAGCTTGCGCTCGATGACGTGCTCGTAAAGAAAAAGCACCGCGGCCAACGCCTGATTCTGAGTGCTCGCGCTCACGCCACGCTCGACAGCCAAGTGCGAGAGGAACGTCCCCACCTCCGACTCGCCCATCGTATCGGGGTGGCGCTTACCGTGAAACACGATGAACCGACGAATCCAGCCGACGTAGGCGATCTCGGTGCGCGGGCTGAGATGTCTTGCGCGCAGAGCGAGACGGACGCGGTCGAGCAAACGGGGCTTGGGGCGTTCGAGCGTCCGATGCGCTTCCTGCTGCGCGCAGGTGGCGCCCTCGGGTCCGATGCGCTGGGGAGGGCGCCGATCCAGCGCTACTGGAAGACTGCCTGGAACGATCAACAAAGTCGGCTTCATGACTTTATCGTGAAGCGACTTCCGTGCCACGGAGCAGGAGTTTGCAGGCGCGCCGCGATCTGTCCGAAGCGCGGACGCTCGACCGAGATCTGGCCGGAGCGTCCATTCAATCCGCAACCTAGCGAGCCGCACGCGAACTCTCGCTCGGCTCGCTATCGTTGCTCTCGCTCACCAACCGGGCGGGTCACCCACGTGAGGCAACATCTCGATCAACCCGCGCAGGGCCTCGCGCTCTGCCTTTGACGTAGACCTCGACTTCGCTTCGTGCCGCGAGTGATCACGCAGGGGCGCCGGAAGCCGAAACCGCGTCGTTGGAGCCAGCACCAAACTCTTCGACTCGGCGCGCGTCGAGTCCCTCCCGACGCCCTCCCCTCGTCGAGAAACCCCAGTCGACTACGCCGAGGGTTGGCCCTTGCCAGCGCACGAGTCCACCCCCGAGACGCACCTGCGTGACCTACATCACGGTGGCCGGCGGTTGAAGTGAAAGCGCGTTTGGCCCTGCCTTCGATCATACTTGGCTGAGATGCCGAATCGCCGCTGGGTCCTCTACGCAGTTCCCGTTGTCGCCGTCGTGATCGGTAGCAGTGTCTTTCTCTGGCAACGAATCGCCGAGCGGCGGCAGGCGCGCGAGACGCAGACCGTGGTCGAAGCGATTCGTAAAGTCGCGCGCCTCACCTCGGTCGAGATGGACGTCAGCAGCTTTCAATTGAAGAAGGACACGAAGAACCTGCTCGGCTTCATCCCGATCAAGTGCGAGAAGACCATCGCCATCGCGTACCGGGGCAAGGTCGCAGCCGGCTTCGATCTCGATGAAGGTACGATGTTCACCGTGACGGCGACGCCCGGCACCCGTGGCAGGGCGGGCAAGCTTGTCATCGAGCTGCCGGCACCTCGTCTCTTGTCGGTCGATGCGCCTGTGCCCGAGATCGTCGTGGCCGATGGCAGCCTGTGCAATCGACTCGAGCCTTCCGACTACCAGGCGCTGGCCGTCGAGGGGCGCGCCGCCGTCGAACGCGAAGCGATCGCCAGCGGCATTCTGGCCAAGGCCGAAACTCACGCACGCGAGCTGGTGCGGGCAGTGGCAGCGCCTCTCGGCTACGAAGCCGACATTCGCTTGCACGTCTCGGCGCTCTCCGAAGCGCGCTGACGGGTCCGGTGTTACGAGCTCCGGACGCGCACGGCGATCTCTGCGCGGATCGTCCGCTTTGACCCGTGCGCGGTTCTGCGGATCGTAGCGCCGGTGTAGTCTTCCCCGCGTGAAGGAAGAGCCTGGATTCGTCTCGGATGCGCCACCTCCGGCGCCGCCGCCCGCGCGCCTCTTCGCGCCGACGTTGGTGGTCGGCATCGGTGCGTCGGCGGGAGGGCTCGACGCGCTGTCGGAGTTCTTTACGACCCTGCCCTCCTCCGAAGGTATGGCGTTCGTGGTGGTCGAGCACCTCGACCCGTCCGCCAAGAATCTCCTGCCCGAGCTGCTGCAGCGCTGGACCGCCATGCCCGTGCGCGAGGTCGAGCCGGGACAGTACCTGGAACGCAACCACGTTTACGTCGCTCCGCCGGGCCGGCTGGTCGAGATCGACGACGATCGCTTCGTCTGCAAACCCATTGGCGAGAGCAACGAACGCCGCACGCCGATCGACGTCTTCTTTCGATCCTTGGCCACCTGGTGTGAATCGCGCGCCGTGGCCATCGTTCTTTCCGGAGCCGGCAGCGACGGCACGGTAGGCGTGCAGCAGATCGCGAATGCGGGCGGCGTCACCATGGTGCAGTCCCCCGAGACCGCCAAGTTCGACAGCATGCCGAAGAGCGCGATCTCGTCGGGTGTGGTTGATCACGTCTTGCCCCCATCCGCGATGGGACCCGAGTTGGCCGCTTACGTCGGTCACGTCATCGACACCGCGGAGAGCACGAGCGACTACGATCCCGAGACCGTCTCGCATGCGCTCGGCGAGATCTGCGACCTGCTGCAAAAGCAGACCGACCACAACTTCAAGCACTACAAGACCAGCACTCTCATCCGCCGCATCCTGCGCAGAATGCAGGTCCTCCGCGTGCCGGGGGTCGAGGCCTACGTCGATCTCTTGCGCGGCAACAAAGACGAGCTGACTCATCTGTTCAAGGAGCTCCTGATCGGGGTCACGGCGTTCTTTCGCGATCCCGAAGCTTTCGAGGAGCTCACCCGCGAAGTCATCCGTCAGCTGGTCGAAAAGCGACATGCCGAACAGATCCGGATCTGGGTTCCCGGGTGCGCCACAGGCGAAGAGGCGTATTCGCTGGCAATCATCCTGCGGGAAGCTCTCGATCGCCTACCGCCCGAGCGCAACGAGCGCCCCGAGGTGCAGATTTTTGCCACCGACATCGACGAGCGCGCGCTGTCACTCGCCCGGCAAGGCATCTATCCCGCCGGGATCGCAGAAGACGTCGCGCCCGAACGGCTGGATCGGTTCTTCACCAAGCGGGGCAAGCGCTTCCAAATCAACAAGGAAGTGCGCGAGCTCTGCCTCTTTTCGCCACACAATCTGATCAACGATCCGCCGTTTTCACGCCTCGACCTCATCTCGTGCCGAAACCTGCTCATCTACTTCGGACAGCACCTGCAGAAGAAGTTGATCCCACTTTTTCACTACGCGCTTCGACCCAACGGCTACCTCTTCCTCGGGCCTTCCGAGAACATCAGCTCGCACAAGGAGCTGTTCGCTCCGATCAATGCCAAGCATCGCATCTCGCAGCGCAAGGCGACTGCCATCCGACCCGCCATCACGCTGCAAAGCGGGAACTTTCGCGCGATCCGTCCCTTTGATCCCTCGCCCGATGTCGAGCCCGACCTGCATCAGGTGATGCAGCGGATCCTGCTCGACGAGTTCGCGCCCAAGTCGGTCATCGTCAGCGAGGAGGGGCAGATCCTGTGCGCCTCGGGCGACATGGAGCGGTACCTGACACTTACCGAGGGCACCTTCCAGAACAACATCATTCGCCTGGCTCGACCGGGGCTGCGGGTCGGCCTGCGTGCCACCTTGTCCGAGGCGATCAAGCTCCGCCGCCGCGTCGTACACGACAAGGTCTCCGTGCAGGTGGACGGTGGCATCCAGCGGGTGAGGGTCACCGTGCAGCCGATGCCTCGTCTCGGTGAAGAGGCCGAGCTGTTCATGGTCATCTTCCAGGACAACGGCATGGTGGTCTCGCGCGAGGATGGACGCGCCGAGAGCGTGGCCGCCGATGCCGACTCGCTCATCGAGCAGCTGGAACGCGAGCTGTCGAGCACGCGCGAAGATCTGGAAAAGACTATCCAGGATCTGGAAGCCGCCAACGAGGAGCTCAAGAGCTCGAACGAAGAGCTGCTCTCGATGAACGAGGAGCTGCAATCGGCGAACGAGGAGTTGGAGACCTCCAAGGAAGAGGTCCAGGCGACCAACGAAGCGCTGGCGCGCGCGCACGCCAACCTGGCCAATCTGTTGACCAGCACCGCGATCGCCACGATCTTCCTCGACGACGAGCTTCGCATTCAATCCTTCACGCCGGCAGCGGCCGAGATCTACAACCTGCTTGCGGCCGACGTCGGACGCCCGCTTGCCCACATCACCCACCGAGGCAAGACGATGCCGGCGATGCCGACGCCGGCGGATCTGCGCGGACTGACCCTGCCAGTCGAACATGACGTGTCGACCGAAGACGACCGCTGGTACCTACGTCGCGTGCTGCCCTACCGAACCCACGAAGGCCGGGCCGAAGGCGTCGTCGCCACCTTCATCGACGTGACTCCGATCAAGCGCGCGGAGGAACAAGCCCGCCGGCACGAGCGCCAACTGCGCCTCATCACCGATGCCATGCCGGTCCTGATCTCTTACCTCGACCGTGACTTTCACTATCGCTTCAACAACCGCGCCTTCGTCCGCTGGTTCAATGTCCCCGGCGATGAGCTCTTCGGGCGCCATGTGCGCGATGTGTTGGGCGAGCCAGCCTTCCTCGAGATGGAGCGGCATCTGGCTGGAGACGACAACGTCGAGGTGATTCGCTACGACACCGATCTCAGCCGCGGCGGCGATTTCGGCGTGGTGCAGGCGACCTTCATCGCGGACCGCACGGAAGAGGGTGAGCTGCGCGGGTTCTACTCGCTCATGCACGACATCACCGATCAGAAGAACGCTTCGGACGCGCTCGCGCAGGCCAAGCTGGCAGCGGAGCAGGCCAACCGGGCCAAGAGCGATTTCCTCGCCAACATGAGCCACGAGATCCGTACGCCGATGACCGCCATCCTCGGCTACGCCGAGCTGCTGCAGGCCCACATCACGGATCCGGACAACATCGCCTGCGTCGACGCCATCAAACGCAACGGGCAGCACCTGGTCGAAGTGATCAACGACATCCTCGACCTGTCGAAGATCGAAGCGGGCATGCTCAACACCGAGCTCACGCGCGTATCGCCTGCGACCCTGCTGCGCGAGTCTGTCGAAAGCCTGCGTGTGCGCGCCGAAGAACGCGGCCTGACCCTCGAGCTGCATCTGGAAGGCCCCCTGCCCGCCTCGATGGAGACCGACCCGACCCGCGTACGGCAGATCCTGCTCAACCTCATCGGCAACGCGATCAAGTTCACCAACGACGGCGGCGTGCGCATCGTCGCCACGCTTCAACCCAGCGCGCGCCTTGTCGAGGTGAGGGTGGTCGACACCGGCATTGGCATTCTGATGATAATGATGATAATAGTTTAGCATGCGACATTATATAAAAATAAAATTTAAAATGTTTCTTTGCGGAGAACTAAAACAATTTTCCTGTACTCTTGGTGATACATTAATGTTTATCATGTGGCCAGTATAAATTTTTTTTATTTTTATCCTTCAAAAATTAAAACTTACAAACATCTGCACCTAAACCTGACTCATATACTATGTAAAAGTCGTTCTAAGTCACTAAATGCAGCTCAAGCACATTATTAATATTATTTCGTATTACTATTATTACGCGTAGTTAACTTCAAAGTCAG
>JANNNO010000611.1:0-8897 GCA_031398585.1 Myxococcales bacterium
AGGCCGCCAACGCGGCGCTGCCCACTGTCCCCCTTGAACGCTGCGCATCGCCAGCGTAAGACGCCCGACCAGTATGATCACCGTTCAGAACCTTTCCATCGCGTTCGGCAGCCAGACCTTGTTCGAAGAGGTGGAAGTCAAGTTCACGCCCGGGAATTGCTATGGCCTCATCGGCGCCAACGGAGCCGGAAAGTCGACGTTCCTGAAGTGTCTGGCGGGCAAGATCGAGTCGACCTCCGGCTCCGTGAGCATCGAGCCGAACAAGCGGCTCAGCATGCTTTCCCAGGATCATTTCGCCTTCAACGAGGTGCCGGCCCTGACGGCGGTCATCATGGGACACAAGCGGCTGCACGCGCTGATGTTGGAGAAGGACGCGCTCTATGCGAAGCCCGACTTCAGCGAGGCCGATGGCGGGCGCGCCGGTGAGTTGGAGGCCGCGTTCGCCGACCTGAACGGCTGGAACGCCGAAGCCGAGGCTGCCGAGCTGCTGAGCGAACTCGGGGTCGCCGCAGACAAGCACTCTTCGCTCATGAAGGACCTGACCGATAGCGAAAAGGTCCGCGTCCTGATGGCCCAGGCGCTCTTCGGCAATCCGGACATCCTGCTGCTGGACGAGCCCACGAACCACCTGGACGTCGACTCGATCCTCTGGCTGGAGGAGTTCCTGCTCGACTTCCCGAACACGGTGGTGGTCGTTTCGCACGATCGACACTTCCTCGACAAAGTGTGCACCCATATCGCCGACATCGATTTCGGCAAGGTGACGCTCTACTCCGGGAACTACACCTTCTGGTACGAGACCAGCCAGATGGCGCTCTCACAGCGCTCGGCGGCGAACAAGAAGAAGTCTGAACAGATCGACGACTTGAAGGCGTTCATCGCGCGGTTCAGCGCCAACGCCTCCAAATCGAGACAGGCGTCCTCGCGAAAGAAGTTGCTCGACAGAATCACGCTGGACGACATCCGGCCGTCGAACCGCAAGTACCCCTTCATCCAGTTCAAGGCAGAACGCGCCCTCGGCAAGGAGGTCTTGCGCGTCGAGGGCCTGCGCAAGACCATCGACGGCGAGGTGCTTTTCGACGGCCTCTCCTTCTACGTGGGCCGTGGCGAGCGCGTCGCGCTCGTCGGAGACGACCGGGTAATTTCGGTTCTCCTCGACATCCTCGCCGGAGAATCCAAGCCCGACTCCGGCACCGTCACCTGGGGAACCTCCACCCAGGTCGCCTATTTTCCGAAAGACAACAACGCGTACTTCGTCAGCGACAAGAGCGTCCTCGAGTGGCTGCGCCAGTACGCACCAGACACCCGGGACGAGGCCTTCATCCGTTCGTTTCTAGGCCGCATGCTCTTCACCTCCGACGAGGTTCACAAGAAGGTCAACGTTCTTTCGGGAGGCGAGCGGGTGCGTTGCATGCTCTCCCGGTTGATGCTGCAGGACCCGAACACGCTCGTGTTGAATCAGCCCACCAACCATCTCGATCTCGAATCGATCACGGCACTCAACAATGGCCTTCTGAAGAGCGAGGCCACGATGATCTTCTCCTGCCACGACGTGCAGTTCGTGGATTCACTGGCCAACCGGGTGATCGAGCTTTCCGGCAAGACCACCTACGACCTCCGCGTGAGCTACTCGGAATATCTCGCGGACGCTGAGAGACTGGCGAGGGTGGGCCGGGCCGCGCAGTGAGTGAGGGCCTCGAGCCCAGCCCGCGGCCCGATCCTTTGTCACTACCCGTTACCGAGTCGACTCGTAGCCGGCGTCGCGTAAGGCCTCCACCATGCTGTCGACGTTCGCCGATTCAGCGTGCTGTACCTTCACCTGGCCGGCGGCCAGCCGGACATCCACGCCGCTCACGCCCTCGACCTCGTTCAAGGCTTCCTTGACGTGCCGGACGCAAGAGGGGCAACTCATCCCCTGAACATTCAAAACTGTCTCTTGATTCGCTTCCATCTGCGCTCCTCCTTGGGGCACCGGCTTTCACCGGGCTCTGATCGATAAACGCAGCCGCTCGTCGCGCATTACGAGCCGGCGAGCTTGATGCCATCGGCCGCCATCCGCGCCTGATTCGCCGGCCCTGCCACCGTGCTCTTCGGATGCCGGTACCAGGAGCGGGCGTCATCGGCCGTCGGCCGGTCGCGCACTTTGAGCACCGTGAACATCCCGCCCATGTCGATGTAGCTGAAGGGCCCCTTGGCCCCGCGCATAGGGGCGCTGTTCGGCGGGATCTCCATCTCCATCTCTCCCATGCCCCCCATCCCGGTTTGCCCCATGCTCATGTACTCCGGCATCACCCGGCTCATGCGGCGGTCCAGGGTCTTGGTGTCCACGCCGACCATGTTCGGCAGGCCATGGCCCATCTGCAGCATCACGTGGTGGGTCATGTGGCAGTGCATGGCCCAGTCGCCCGGCTCCTCGGGGACGAATTCGATCACGCGCGTGCTGCCGACGGGTACCAGCACGGTCGTCTCCGGGAACTGCGCCGACGGCGGGACGTATCCGCCATCGGTGGCGGTCATCGTGAACGAGAGGCCATGCAGGTGAATCGGATGATGGTCCATCGGGCTCAGGTTGCCGAGGCGGATGCGCACGCGCTCGCCCGTGCCCACCACGAGGGGCGCCGTCCCGGGAAACGCCTTGCTGTTGAAGGTGAGGACGTTGAAGTCGCTCATGGCGTTCGGGTCCGGGCGCCGAGCGCCCACGTCCAGCTTCCACTCGTGCGTCATGAGGGCGAAGTCGTGATCCACGCGCGGCCCCCGCGGCCGGCGGGGGTGCACGATGAACATACCGGCCATCCCCAGGGCGATCTGAGTCATCTCGTCGAAGTGGGGGTGGTACATGAACGTCCCCGGCTGACGGACAGTGAACTCGTAGACGAACGTTTCGCCGGGCGCGATCGGCTTCTGGGTCAGGCCAGCGACCCCATCCATGCCGTTGGGCAGGATGATGCCGTGCCAGTGCACGGTGGTGGGTTCGGGCAGGCGATTGGTGACGTAAAGGCGCAGGCGATCGCCCTCAACCGCCTCGATGGTCGGCCCGGGCGTCCCGCCGTTGTAACCCCAGCATTCGGCCTTCAAGCCCGGCGCGAACTCGTGCTGGGCCGGTTCGGCCACGAGGTGGCCCACCTTCACCCCGTTCACCAGCCGCAGTGGCAACGTCGAACCGTTGGGAGTGGTCACAGGGACCTGGCCAGGCGCGGCCGCCGCCGATCGATTCAGCAGCGTGGTGGCGGGCCCGATCGCCCCGGCGGTGATTCCCGTGGTGATGAACGTCCGGCGGTCCATGTCAGTGTCCTCCCTCGGATGAGCTGTCGTTCGTGAATGCGACGCTGGTCGAACGAGGCCCGGAGTCGATGCTGGCACCTCCCTTGAGGATGGCTTCCATGCGGGCTGCGGCCGTCCAGAAGTCGCGGAGCGCATCGACATAGGCCAGCTCGACGTCGAGTTCCTCGCGCCGGGCGACCAGAAGCTGAAAGATGCCCACCTGCATGGCGTTGAACTGCAACAAGGTCTCGCGGGTGAGCCGCTTCTGCGCGGGCAGGATGACCGCTTCGTAGTGCTGAGCCCGGGCGCGCGCCGAGACCAGCCGCGCTTCGGCTTCGCGCGCGACCGAGCGAATCTCCACCGCGGTTGCGTGGTATCGCTCGAGGGAGCTATCGAACTGCGCCGCCAGGCCGGCCGTGTTTCCCTGCTTTCGATCGAACAGTGGGATGGACAGGGTCACCCCAGCTCCGTACCGCCGGCCGCCGTGACCACCCTGCGCGCCCGACAGCTCGGCGGCCCGGCCAGACACCTCGATGTCCGGCAGCCAACCCTCCGTCCGCGACAGGCCGCTCTGGCGGGCCAGCGCTTCCAGGCGTGAGCGCGCCTCGGCCAAATGCAGGCTCTTTTCGACGGCGCGGCCTTCCACACCTCTTACCTCGGGCGCGCTCTCTGGAACGACGGCGAGATTCCCGGCGATCTTCCAGCCGGTGTCCTTACCATGCAGCCCCATGAGCCGCTGGAGGCGCTCACGGGTTGTCGTTACCTCCAGCTCCACCGCTGCCACGAGCACCCGCGTCCGCTCGTAGTGCGCTTCCTGGTTGGCGAGGGGAAGTTTCGAGATGTTGCCCGCTCTTTCCAGTGCACGGGCGGCGTCCCGACTGGCCGCCAGGGCGTCCAGGGACTGCTGAGCCAGGGCGAGCCGTTGCTGCGCGGCCCGTGCCGCAAAGAAGGCGCTCCGCACCTCCAGACCGAGTTCGAGGACCGCCGCCGCCGCACGATAGCGTTCGGCGTCCAGCTGGGCCGCCGCGGCTCGCCCGCGCAGGGGCGCCAGCATCACGTCGGTTAGATTGAGCTCCACGCCGACTTCGTAGCTGACCTCCGGTTCGACAGGCTTCTCGAGCTCGAGGTGGGGGTTCGGCAGCAGGCCGGCCTGCACGAGCTGCCCGCGTGCGACGCCCAGCTGACGGAGGTCGGCCCGCAGCGTCCGATTGTTCTGGAGCGCGATGCTGACCGCGGTCTCGGCGTCGAGCGGCCGCGCTAGCAACTGGCGTACGTGATCGTCGATCCCAGGATCGACGGTTGCGGTGGTGACGTCCGGTAAGGCCGGGGCCTCTGCTAGGCGCCGAACGGCATCCAGATCGCGGCCGGCGGCGGCGGAAACACAACCGCTCGCCCCGAGAGCAAGCATCAAAGGTAGCGAACGAACCCCGGCTCGCATCTCAGTGCTCCCCGTGCGACGGGTTGGGCGAAGGGGGCGCCTGCTCCAGAGCGGCCCAGTCGCTGGCCTCCTCTCCGGGCAGCGGGGGATCGCTCTTCAAAGTGGTCACTACCCGGGCCTTGGGGGCCTCGGCGCTTTGCGGGGACGCCGCGGAGCCATTCGGGAAGCGGGGTGGAAGCGTCCGGGCGGCGCAGGCCGCCAGGAGCGCGCCCAACAACATCAATAGAACAGGGCGTTTCATCTCGTTCCTCCAGGTTTCGGAGCAGGTACGCGGCCAGTCCGTGGCCATTACAGAAAATCGCCGCGGCTCACCCGACCGGCCGGTGTAATGGCCGAGCCAGCCCTGCGTAGGAGATCTCGACGGCCTGGAAAGCCGGAGGATCTCGATGAACAACAGCTCAGCCCTCGACCGACACAGTGAGACGGACGTGCCGTCCAACGACAAGCAGCCGCCTCTTTCGGCGGTGTCCGAACTGACCGTTCTGGGCATGACGTGCGCCGCATGCGTGCGGCGGGTGGAGAAGGCGCTGATGAAGGTGCCTGGCGTCGCCGAGGCAACCGTCAACCTGGTGACCTCCCGGGCCACGGTCTCGCTGGCGTCTGGTCAGGTCGCCAAGACGGATCTGGAGCAAGCGGTCGTCGACGCGGGCTATGACGTGCTACGGGCGCCGGCTCCCTCCGAGACGTCGCCGACCTCCGGGCGGAGTTCGTCCGAGGCGCGAGCCGAAGCGCTGGCCGCGGCCGAGGCGCATGAGCAGCGAACCATCCGACGGGACTTCATCCTTGCCGCCACCCTGACGGTGCCGCTGTTGGTGGTGGCCATGTCTCACGGGGCCATCCCCGGGACGAGCGGCACGTTCGGGCGCTGGCTGCAGTTCCTTCTGGCCACCCCCGTCACCTGGGGTCCTGGATTTCGCTTCATCCGCCTGGCGTGGTCGGCGCTCAAGCACCGATCGGTCGACATGAACACCCTGGTGAGCATCGGCGCTCTGGCAGCGTGGGGTTACTCCGCCGTCGCCGTCCTGGCCCCGGGCCTGTTCCCGCACAGCGAGCACGGCGAGATGCCACACCTGTATTTCGAGGCCGTCGCGGGCATCGTCACCTTCGTCCTGCTGGGAAAGCTGCTGGAGACCCGGGCCCGGAAGCGCCTCTCCGACGCCGTCCGGGGCTTGATGTCGCTGGTGCCGAAGACTGCACGGCGCGTTCTCCCCAACGAGATCGAGGAGGTGAACGCTGCTGACCTGTCTGTCGGCGACCTGGTGCTGGTCCGCCCGGGCGACCGCGTCCCGACGGATGGCACCGTCGAATCGGGCAGTTCCGCGGTGGACGAGTCGATGCTAACAGGCGAGAGCCTGCCGGTCGACAAGCAGGCGGGCTCCGCGGTGTTCGGCGGCACCCTGAACGGCAACGGCGTGCTCCGTTTCCGCGTGACCCGGACGGGGTCCGATACCGCCCTGTCTCGAATCGTCGACGCCGTCGAGCAGGCTCAAGGCTCGCGGGCCCCCATCGCCCGCCTGGCAGACGTCGTGAGCGCGCACTTCGTTCGCGTCGTTCTCGTCATTGCGACCATGGCCCTCGTCGCCTGGTGGATCCACGACCCGACCGTCTCGGGCTTCGCAACTGCGGTCGAGCGCTTCGTCGCCGTGCTGGTCATTGCCTGCCCTTGCGCTCTCGGCCTGGCTACGCCGGCGGCCGTGGCCGTCGGCACGGGGCGCGGCGCAGAGCTTGGCATCCTGGTGAAGGGAGGCGCGGCGCTCGAGGCCGCCAGCCGTGTGAACACGGTGCTGCTGGACAAGACCGGCACCGTGACCAGCGGCCGTCCCGAGTTGACCGACGTGCGAGCCGTTCCCGGGACTGACGAGTCCACGCTGCTGCTGCTCGTCGCCTCGGTCGAAGCAGGCAGCGAACACCCGGTGGCTCACGCCATCGTACAAGGGGCGCTCGCCCGCGGGGCGACGCTCATGGAGGTCACCTCGTTCTCGAACGAACCGGGCGCCGGTGTCGCCGGAGTGGTCGCGGGGCGAAGCGTCCGGGTGGGAACGGCAGCGTGGCTCGCCAGGGGCGGCGTCGCGGTCAAACCGCTGGAGGCCGAAGCCGACCGCCTGGCGGACGACGGCCGCACGCCCTCATTTGTTGCCATCGACGGCGCACTGGCTGGTCTGATTGCCATCGCCGATCGCCCGACCGAAGCGGCCCGCCAGGCCATCGCCGAGCTGCGGGGCATGGGCATCGACGTGGCGATGGTCAGCGGGGACCGCACCCGGACCGCGCATGCGGTCGCCAGGGACATCGACATCGGACGCGTTCACGCCGAGGTGAAGCCGGAAGGCAAGGCGCGCATCGTGGCCGAGGAGCGGGCGGCGGGCCGAGTCGTCGCCATGGTGGGTGACGGCATCAATGATGCGCCCGCCCTGGCAGGGGCGCACCTGGGCGTCGCTGTTGGCAGCGGCACCGAGATCGCCGTGGCGGCCGCCGATATGGCGCTGCTGAGAGGAGGCATCGCGACTCTGCCCGCGGCCCTGCGGCTTGGCCGGAGCACTCTGCGGACCATCCGCCAGAACCTGTTCTGGGCCTTCATCTACAACGTCGTGGGCATCCCCATCGCCGCAGGCCTGCTCTACCCCTGGACCGGCTGGCTGCTGTCGCCGGTCCTGGCCTCGGCGGCGATGTCCCTGTCCAGCGTCTCCGTCCTCTTCAACTCGCTTCGCCTGCGTCGATTCCGCTGAACAACACCTGAACAACACCCAAGAAGGAGAGAGCCATGAATCACTCGTTGATCGCTCGAATCAAGAACATCGCCCTCATCCTGGGGGCCTTCGTCCCGCTGACTGCACCCGTCCGCGCCGCTTCGGGCCAGGACGCCCTTGTCCGGGAGGTGGAGATCATCGTGGAGGGTGGCTACCAGCCGGCCAAGATCATCGTGAAGGCCGGCGAGCGAGTCCGGCTGAAGTTCGTTCGCAAGGAGTACACGGGCTGCACCCGCGAGCTGGTGATCCCGGCGCTGGAGCTCCGGCGGGAGCTGCCTCCCAACAAGCCCGTGCTGGTCGATCTGCCTGCTCTCAGCCCGGGCGAATATGAATTTCGCTGCGGCATGAACATGGTCCGCGGGGCCATCACGGTGGTCGCGAGCTAGTATGCTGGCATGTCGACCGCGCCTGAGAACGAGCTCCCCGCCAAGGACACGACCCCGGAGGTCGCCGCCATCTTCGTGGCGAACCACCGCGACTTCCTGGCGTTCCTGGAGCGGCGGGTGGGCAGCAAGGCCGTCGCCGAGGACATCCTGCAGGAGGCCTTCGTCCGGGGCATGGGCCGCGTGCGGACCGACGACAAGGAGTCGGTCGTGGGATGGTTCTACCGAACCTTGAAGAACGCGGCCATCGACTATCACCGCCGCCACAAGACGGCCAGCAAGACGCTCGACGCCTTCGCCTCCGAGACTGACGACAAGGTCGAAGCTGACGCGGAACTGCACGCGGCCGTCTGTCAGTGCGTCGGTCGCCTGGCTGACACCCTGAAGCCTGCCTACGCCGATGCGCTCAAGCGCATCGAGGTTGATGGCTTGTCGGTGAAGGACTACGCGCAAGAGGCGGGCATATCGCCGAGCAACGCCGCCGTACGCGTGTTCCGGGCGCGCGAAGCGCTCCGGGGTCAGGTCAGCCGGTCCTGCGGCACTTGCGCCGAGCACGGCTGCCTCGACTGCACCTGCGCGTCCTCCGCCGGCGGTCGCGGGGATCACGAGCACGACGGCCACGGCCACCACCACTCGTGACGAACGCGCCCCTCGGACTGTAATCGCCTTCGGCTGCTTGCGTACTTCTGGCACACACCCGGGATGCCCCTCCGGCATCTCAATTGCCAAAGGTCACCATGCAGCTCCTGTCATCCTTTCTGACCACCCTGTTCGCCGTGTTCGTGGTCGTCGACCCCATCCCGGTCGCGCCGATGTTCGCCGCCATGACCGGCGGCCGGCCGTCCCACGAAATACGCCGCACCGCCCGACGAGCCTCGGTGGCAGGTGCCCTGCTGTTGCTGTTCTTCGCAGTGTTCGGTCAGCTGCTGTTCAAGCTGCTCCGGGTGGATCTGAACGCTTTCCGGGTCGCGGGGGGCTTGCTGCTCCTGCTCACGGCCATCGACATGCTTCGCGCCCGCATCTCGGAGAACCGCTGCTCGAAGCGTGAGGTCGAGGAAGGGGGCAACA
>JANNNO010000005.1:0-8457 GCA_031398585.1 Myxococcales bacterium
AGGCTGAGCGTCGCTTCGTGT
Organism: Myxococcales bacterium; assembly: GCA_031398585.1. Taxonomy (GTDB): domain Bacteria; phylum Myxococcota_A; class Polyangia; order Fen-1088; family Fen-1088; genus JANNNO01. The sequence continues at coordinate 22 of JANNNO010000005.1, forward strand.
CGGCTGAGATCCTCGGCGCCTTCCAAGGTTCCCGAGGGAGACGCGGTTCCATAGGTGTAGCTGAGCGCCCCGCCGACGTTGCTCGCCGAAGTCGAATCCGCGATCGCGACCTGGGCAAGATGTCCGGCCTCTGCCTCGAGATACTGGTAACCGCCCTCGACCACGTAGCTGCGGACCAGCGACATGCCGGAAGGATTCATGAGGGGCGCGGCGGTGCCGGAGGCGGCACCCCGCAAGGCGCCTCCCATGCCCATGGCCCGAATCGGGGTGACCTGCAGCGCAGCGGCGACCGCCGTGTTCGGAGCGAGCGCCGAAACGGAGCCGAGAGCCAGAAAGAGGAGGGTGAAAGAAGACAAGCGCTCCCCTCGACGCCCCAATCGTTCGACGAGGCGAGGGCGGTGAGTGCGCGACGAGCTCGGTGCCATGGCGTGCGAGTTTACTGTCCGAGTCCGTCCTGCTCAGGAATTTTCGCGGTGAGCCCAGGTCACAGCCAACCCCGTGCCGCCAGACTGACGTAGCCGTCGGTCGCGACGACCACGTGATCGAGGACCGTGATTCCGCACAGCGCCCCCACCTCCTTCAGTCGGGCGGTGAGCTCGAAGTCCTGCCGGGAGGGAGTCGGATCGCCCGAGGGATGGTTGTGGCAAAAGATGACCGCCGCTGCCGAGGCTCTGATGAGCGGTCGGTAGACCTCGCGCGGATGCACCTCGACCCCCGTGAGCGAGCCGCGGGCCACGCATTGATCGAGAATGACCCGATGACGAACGTCGAGCCCGACGATCCAGAACTCCTCGCTGCGGGCGGCCGCGAGTCTGGCCCGGAAGTGCTCCCATACATCGCTGCCGGTTGCCAGACGCCGACCGCGTTCCGGCCGTTGTCCGACCGATCGGCGGCCAAGCTCGATGGCTGCGACGATTGTGGCGGCGCACGAAGCCGTGATGCCGACGCGACCTTCGAGCTCGCCCACGTCGGCGCGAGCCAGCTCGGCAAGCCCTCCATCGAGCAGACGTCGCGCTCTGGTCAGCGCGGTCGCGGTGGCCCGTCCCCGTCCGACGACAATCGCCAGCAACTCGAGGTCCGCAGGCAAGGGCGGGGGCGCGACCGCACGCGGTCGGGACGCACGCGCCTTGGGCGAACGTGTCGGGATCGTCGATGGGGAGGTTCGGAGTGATCGGCCCTCCGAGACGCCCGGGTGGGACCATCCGAGGCCGACGCGCGCAGGCTCTGGCGCAACCAGCTCGGGCGGTAGAGACTGCGGCGCGGGGCTATGACCGCCGTTGCCGCTCGTCCGGACGGCGGGTGCCTCGGGAGGTAGCATCGTCTCTCCCGTACGCACGTTGCATGCCACAGCGCGCCCGCCAGCGGCGGATTCGCTCAGCGAATGCTTGAAGCGCGCAGGATCGGCTCCGGCCCTTCATTTCCTGGCGATGCAGTGAAAACTTCTTTGCTCGCGCCACTGGTGTGCTAATTTGCTGTAAAGCGCATTCAGCACTCGGGTTTCCCAATCCCCCTGCGACGCGCTTTCCCTCGGTCGGAGTGGTTTTCGATCGAGCTGGTCTTGCGGGCCCGATGTGTCGGCTTATGGCCGCCGTTTTCGCCCGCCCCACGAAGTTTCTTTCACAGGAGTTTAGACTGAGTACCGACAGACGCTGGAAAGCGGCGTCGGTCGCCCCTTCCGCTGCCCCCGGCTCAGAGGCCGGCGACGACGTACCTACGCTCGTCATCAGGAGGTCGGAGGAGGACGCCCGTGCCGAGGTCGCGCAGTCGCAGGCTTCCGTGGGTTCGAAGGCGCCGGTCGTCGTCGCTCCCACGGTGGAGGGCGACGGGCCGCCGTCGCCTGCGCTTGCAGCCGCGCTGGTAAAACTCAAAGAGGTCTTCGGCTTCAAGCAGCTGCGGTCCGGTCAGGCGCCGATCATCGAATCGGTGCTGGCGGGACGAGACACGCTGGCTGTCCTGCCCACGGGCAGTGGCAAGTCGATGACGTATCAGCTCCCGTCGCTGGTGCTGCCTGGCCCGACGCTGGTGGTATCGCCGCTGCTCGCCCTGATCGAGGATCAGGTGACGAAGCTGCAAAAAGCGGGGGTGCCGGTCGCTCGCATCGATTCCACCCGGACCGCGAAGGAACGCGCCGCCGACCTCGAACAGGTCCGGGCGGGCACCATCAAGCTGGTCTTCATCACGCCCGAATCCGTCTGCTCACCGACGGTGCAAGAGGCTCTCGAGGGCGTGAAGTTCTCGCTCTTCGCGGTCGACGAGGCCCATTGCGTATCGCAATGGGGTCACGATTTCCGCCCCTCGTATCTCGGCCTGCGCCGAGCCTGTCAGGTGCTCGGGCGCCCGCCCATCCTGGCATTGACGGCAACAGCGACCCCTGCGGTTGCCGACGACGTCCTTGCCCAGATGGCCATGAAGGACCCCAAGGTCGTTCGGGTCTCGTTCCATCGACCCAACCTCGCCTTCGACGTCCGCAAGGTCGGTGGTGAGGCCGACAAGCTGCGCGTTCTGGGCAAGCTGATTCAACGCCTGCGCCGGCCCGGCATCATCTATTGCGCCACCGTGCGCGCGGTCGACGAGCTCTACGTGGCGCTTCGGCACGGCAAGATCCCGGTCGAGCGCTACAACGGCAAAATGACCGGCGACGAGCGCGAAAAGGCGCAGGCGTCGTTCATGTCGTCGGGCCGCAAGGTCGTGATGATCGCGACCAATGCCTTCGGCCTTGGCATCGACAAGCCCGACATCCGTTACATCGTCCACTACCACATGCCCGGCTCGCCCGAGGCTTACGTGCAGGAGGCAGGACGCGCCGGTCGGGACGGCAAGCCCGCTCGCTGTGTGTTGCTCTTTCAGCCGGACGACATCGCGATCCAGGAACACTTCCAGAAGGAAGCGCATCCCACCAAGTCGCAGGCGCGCATGACGGCCGATGGCCTCTACGCGTGGAGCGACGAAGGCAAAGAGGTCTCGGTTCGGGATCTGGCGATGTCGCTGGCGTTGCCGGAGCGGCGTGTTCGGGTGGTGCTCTCGGTGCTCGAAGGCATGGGCGTCGCCGAGGAGATTCGGGCCGCTCGCTGGAAGGGCGTCGAGCCACGGCCTTCGCGCGACAAGGTCGTCAAGGCAGCATCGGTGTTCGTAGCTCGTCGCATCTCGGATCGGCGACGGCTGTTCGATCTCATCAAGTACATGAACACGCAGGACTGCCGTGTTCAAATGATGCGCGCCTACTTCGGCGAAGAGGCGGGACCGCGCTGCGGCCTCTGTGATTCGTGTGCCGGCCTCGACAGCGAGGTGTTCGATCCCGGGGAAGGCGATCAGCGCCACGATCTGCACGCTGCGACCGACTTTCATGCGCGCAAGCGGCGTCGGCGGCGGGTTGAAAAGCCGGTGCCAGCAACGCCTCAGCGGCGCGAGCTGCCGGCGGCTGCCCGGGCGTTCGTGCCCACGACGGCGATTCCCGAGTTGCCACCTCCCATGGCGGCGTATGTCTGGCCGCCGATGCCCGACAGCGAGTCGAGCTACGACGAGTCGATCTGGCAAGGCGACTTCGAACCGGGGAGCGTACTGCCAGGCGAGATCGTCGTGGCGCCCGATGCCTACGACGATCAACCAGAGGTCCTGCCCGCCTTCCTGCCCGCCTTCCTGCCCGACAACGGCGTCTCGCGAGATCGGGGCGCGTTCGATGGGGCCAAAGAGGGTGGCCGGGGAGCCAATTCTCGGTTCGGCAACGGCGCCTCTCGGGCGACCGTTGGCCTTGCTGGTGACGTCGCCGCTGTCGGCTTCGAGGATTCGGGCGGATCTCTTGGCTCGATCGATGGCGAGGTTGCCAGAATGGTCGAAGCGGGGATCACCACGGTCTTCGACGATGAGCCGGACAGCGTCGGCGTTGGCGATCCGTCGTCCGAAATGGAGTCGCCGAGTCTGAGCGCCAGCGACGCCCAAGAGGCCTCGGCGGCAATCGAGGCCTCGGGCGCGCTCGATTCGGATCCTTTCTCGTCCGGGTGGAACAGCGTCCGAGACGCCAACATCCGCCCCTACATCGACTGGCTTCCCAGCAAAGTGGTCTCGCTGCCGGCCATCGTGAGCCGCGCGCCGCGTCCCGCAGGTGGCTCGTCTCACGTTCCGGGCCGCCGCGAAGGTCGCCCGAATCGCGAAGGCCGCGAAGGCCGTCCCAATCGAGAGGGTCGCGAAGGCCGCCCCAATCGAGAGGGTCGTGAAGCGCGCGAGGGGCGCGACTGGAAGGCTCGCCCGACTCATCCGGCCGCCGCCAAGCGCGCCAACGATACCAAGGACAACGATCGGGATGCCGACGGTCGGCGCAAACGGCGTCGGCGGGGGCGTCGTCGCGATCGCCCCAACGGCGGCGGTAATGGCGGTGGCGGTGGCGGTGGCGGCAGCAGTGAGCCGCGCGGGCCTCGGCTGCCCGGTATGTACAACCCGGGCGGCGACTAGCCAGGCCTCGACGCCGCGGTGTTAGAGATCGCGGCGTCGCAAGGCCATCCCACGCCAGTGGGGCGTCCTCATCCCGCTGAGGGCACGCAAGCGGCTAGGCGAGCACGCCGGGGATGATCCCGGGTTTGCCGAGATCGCCGACCTTGTCGAGCGTGGCCAGACCCATCGCCCGTCCCACGGTGGTGAGGAACTGGTTGTGATCGTTGTTGCCGCCAACGTCGATGAGGCGCCCGGTCTTCGCGATGGCACCTCCGGCCTTGCCGAGAAGAAAACAGGGCGACGGCTCGGCGACGTGATTCCACGGCGTATAGAGCTCGGCGCAATACACGGCGAGCATGCTGTCGAGCATGGACTTGCCGCCTTCATCGACTTTCTTGAACGCACCGACCATGTCGGCAAGGTGCTGAAAGTAAAAGCGCTGGATGTCGGTCAGGATCTTCTTGGCGCCGGCGTTGTGCGAGATCGTGTGGTGGCCCTCGTTGCTGCCGAGCCAGGTGTGCTTCTGGTTGCTGAACGAGCGCGAATACTGCATCGAAGCGATGCGGGTGCGGTCGCACGCGAGAGCCGACACCATGAGCTGATTCATGAGCGGGATGATCTTGGGATGGTTGGCGTTGGCGGCCAGATCCATCGTCCCGTCGGGCTTCGTCACGGCGCCGCACATCACCGCGGGCTGTTGCAATCGTCGCTCGACGTCGCGGGTGCCTTCCAGGTGCGAGATGAGCTTCAAACGATCGCTCTTGCCGACTTTCGATTCGAGGTCGGCGAGCTCGTCCTTGACGAAATCGAGGATGCTTTTGCGTTCGGCCCGCAGGCGGTCGGCATCCGCGTTGTTGCCCATCGGGCTGGCGGAGCCGGCGAACAGGCGATCGAACATCTTCTGCGGATCGTTTTCCGGGTAAATGCGCTGGTGGGCAGCCGCATAGATCATGCTGCTGTTCGGACTCCCGGCGCGGGACGTGATGTCGCCTTCGCCCCAGAACGGACATTGCACGCCGAACTGCAGTGACTCGAAGGTGGTCTCCCGTGGGATCGCCTTGGCGACGATCTGATCGATCGAGGGGCCGTTGGCGTCCTGGGTCGGCAGCGCCATGCCGGTGCCGGTCCAGAGGTTGGCCATCACGATTTCGTGAGCCCCCCGGCCCTTGGTCGGGCGCTTCAGATTCTTGAACAGAACCATGTCGCCCTTGAGCGCCGTGAAAGGCTCGAGGATGCCGCCGGGCGGGAAGGCGAAGTCGGTCTCGCCCCCAGTCGGCCAGTAGGTCTCTGGGATCACGCCGTGGGGAGAAAAGAGAAGCACCAGGCGCTTGGGAGGCGTGGCGCCAGGCGCCGCCCATCCATCGAGGGAAGGAACGAATGGCGCTGCCGCCGCGGTGACTCCGAGTGCCTTGAGGAGGGACCGACGGCTGGTTGTGCCGCGACCACGTGCCAGTGCTCTCAGGAGCCTCAAGGCGACGAGATCCGGCTGAAAGTAAGGAGTGGGGACGGATGGTGGCGCATGCGCTCTCCCGGCGAGACGCCCCCGGAGGTGGCGCCGATTGACGACCTGCTCAAAAAAGTGAGCTAGCTCGCCCGCCAGCGCGCATCTGTCTCTTTCAGCTCACCTGTGCGGTGTGTCGCATTTGGAGGCCGAGGTCATTTCGAAGCCCTCGTGGAAACAGAACGGGGGCGCCGGCTCGTGGCCAACGCCCCCGTGTTCAACACCAGGGAAGGGAGGAACCCGTCTCTACGTCCTGCAGGCCTGAACCTGAGCCGCACAGTTGGTGGTCAGGCACATGGTCGGATTCGGGGCGCTCTGGCAAGAGTTGCGCGAGTAACACATGCCGAGCGCATCGAAAGCGGCCTTGCCCGCAGCCGAGCCTTTGGCGACGCAACCGTTGGCACAGGCGTTGTCGCTGGGACCACAACCGTTGAGGCAAGCGAGAATGCCGCTGCAGCTGAGCATGCCTGCGGGAGGCATCGGGCCCGGACCCGGACCAGGACCCGGACCAGGACCCGGACCAGGACCCGGACCAGGACCAGGACCCGCGGCCGGGTTCAAGCATGCCTTCACCTCGTTGCCGCAGAACTGGTTGAGGCACGCCTCGTCCTTGCACATGTTCTTCTGAATGCAGGCGACGACGGCGTTGTACTGCGTTTGAGCGGGCGCAGACCCCTTGTCAAAGCAGGCCTTGGCGCACGCGGTGTCCGTATCGGCGCAAGCGTTCATGCATGCCACGACCTGGTTGCAGGCCAGCCCGCTCGCCGGCGGCATCGGACCAGGTCCCGGGCCCGGGCCCGGACCCGGACCAGGACCAGGACCAGGACCAGGAGCGGGGCCCGACTTCACGCAGGCGTTGATCTCGGCGCTGCAGTACTGGGTGAGACACGCCTCGTCCTTGCACATGTTCTTCTGGATGCAGGAGACGACGGCGTTGTACTGCGCCTTCGCAGCCGCCGACCCTTTGTCGAAGCAGCCTTTCGGACATGCCATGTCCGTATCGGCGCAAGCCTCCATGCAGTCGAGGACCTGGTTGCAGGTCAGGCCGCTAGCCGGAGGCATCGGGCCGGGGCCGGGGCCGGGGCCAGGACCGGGACCAGGACCAGGACCAGGACCAGGCATCGGCGTTGATCCGCCGAAGGGATCCGCCACTGCACAGGCGCTGGCGTCCTTCGGCTCGGTGTAGCCCATGCTCACCTTGCCGTTTTCAAAGCGGCCGACGGTGGCGTAGAACTTTCCCGGCTTGAAGTCGAAATCCGTCTGAAAGACGATCTGACCGCCCGATCTCATCGTCACCTTCTGAAGACCTGACGGGATCCCGCTACAAGGCTGCCCGATCGCCGGCGTACAGGTGTTCGTTCGCGCGGTGAACTTGATGCCACCGACGGTGACGTCGACGTCGACGTCACCGGAGTTGGTCGCGAACTGGTTGCAGAACTTGAAGCCCGCCTGGCCCGCAGTCGGACCGCCCGGCACCGCCGGAGTTCCGGCCGGAGGAATGCCGCCGTCGGCGCCGCCTTGCAGAGCCTTCAGCGCGTCTTCGTTACAGCCCGCGAGAAGGAGCCCGGTGAGCAACACCGTGGTCGGCAGCGCGGCTCGGCGCCGCAGGAACGAGCGATTCAACATTGTGCGTACCCTTTCTCGTAGTTCAGGCCGGTCGAGTGGTGGAGGTGGTCTTCTCACGTCAGACCATCACGACGCAATCGCTAGACGCGTTCGAACAAGATGATCCGCCCGCTGCTGTGCGGTGGCGCACCGACGTCGGCTGGACGTCCGCGCAGGAACGTGGCGCAACTACGGCTTTTAACTCGGCGCGCAGGCGACGGACGTTGTCGTACGCAAGGATCGCGTCGAGTTCACGGCAGCGCGCGGGCGCTCGCCACTTCGAGATACATGAATTGGCCCTGGATCGGCTGCCGCTTGATGCGCAGGAGATGAGCGCGCAGTCGAGGCGGTGGGTTCGCTGCCTCGCTCATCATGTGATTGGTGTTCATGTAATTGTCGGGATCGCGAACGAAGAACGTCAGCGTTGTCGCGCCCGCAAAGACCACCGGCTGGCTCATGTACGAGATGCCATAGGTGTAGTGCTCACCAGCGCCGGTCTCGAAGTGGTTGAGGTAGTAGGTGACTGGCCCGCCCGCGATGCCGTACTCGGCGGTCATGGGCGTGTCGCCGCGGCCCCCCACGTAGAAACGATCGCCGGCCTGGCGTCCGCCGACGTACTTCACGCCCTCGACGACGCCCCAGACGCGCAGGACGATCTCGTAGCTCTTGCCCGCTTCTCCGCCCAGGCGGATAGGCAAGTTCTGGATGCCGCGATCCTTGGGGTGGCAGAACTGAAACTCGAACTCCTCGCTGGCGCAATCGACCTGCAAGAAGGCACCGTGAAGCTCGCCCGCGATGGCGGAGGTGGCCGGGTCGAGCGGCGTGGGTGGCACGCTCGGCCCCATCGGTTCCGGAAACGTAGGCACGTCACTGGCGCCCCCTTGTCCGGCTCCCGCGTCGTGGCC
>JANNNO010000063.1:0-5574 GCA_031398585.1 Myxococcales bacterium
CACGAGGCAAGCAAGCAGCTACGGGTTCGCAAGTGATAGCGCCGAGACGGGGAACAGGGGAGGCCACAGGGGAGGCACAAGGCCTGAGAGCTGAAGTGGTCCAGGCCACCGCGGCGGTCGACCTTGCGTCACGGGTCGTGAGGACGACGCTCGTCGATCACGCTCGCGATTCGGCGACCGGAGCTTCCCTGCGGCGCTTTTTGCACACAGTCCCGCACCGAGAGGGAGGTCCTCCCCTCTCATCGTCTTTTCCGGAGCGTCCTTCCACGTATGAGTCCGTCACATCCGACAGATCCAGTCTCTGACCCGACCCACGGCGCGGCGACGACCTCGTGCGCGGCCGGCGACTACGCGCGTGTGGTTCGTTTTCATTCGACCGCGACGACGACGGCGAGCCGCCCCCGCTCGGAACGCGCCAGGGTGCGCTCATCGGCGCGTATCGCCCCCGCCGGCCGCGCGCTCTTGGGCCTCATGTCGTTGCTCGGTCTGGCGTCGCCCGCAAGCGCCGCCTCCGAACCCCACGATCCCGTTGCTGGCGAGGCGCTGTTTCGCGAGGGGCGCCGGTTGCTCAAGGCGGGCGAGACCGATGCGGCGTGCGCGAAGCTGCGCGAGAGTCACCGGCTCGACCCAGCGCTCGGCACGCTCGCCAATCTCGCCGAGTGTGAGGAGAAGCGCGGCCATAGCGCCAGCGCTTGGGAGAGCTGGCGACGCGTCGCTGATGAGCTGCCAGCCACGGATCCCCGCCGGGCGACTGCGCTCGCCCGCGCCAACGAGCTGGAAAAGAACCTCGCTCGCCTGGTCATCGAGGTAGCGCCCACCGCACCTGCAGGCACTCGGATCACGAGAGACGGCGTCGTCCTCGGGGATGCGAGTCTGGGCGTCGCGATGCCGGTCAATCCCGGGCCCCACCTCCTGGTCGCCACGGCGCTCGGCCGCGAGACCGTCGAAATGACCGTCAACACCACCGCTGGCGAGACGGCGCGCGCCGTGATGGCCCCCGGTAGATCTTTGCCAGCGACCCTGCCTCCCTCGCTGTTGCCCCCATTGTCGTTGGCGCGAGAGTCGCTAGACGCCGGCGCCGCGGCCTCCAGCAACCGCTCATTCTGGGGTTACGCGCTCGTCGGAACCGGTGTCGCCCTGGCGGTAACGGGCACCGTCTTCGCGATCCGGGCGGCCAACGCGCGCGAGCAGGCCGAACGTGATTGCGCCCCTGCATCCGGGGGTCCTCCCCTCTGCTGGTCTCGCGCGCGGCACGCCATCGATCGCCAGCGCACGAGCTCACGACTGGCCGATGCCGGTTTCTTGACCGGAGCCACCCTGGGTGCCGTCGGCAGCTGGCTCATCTTCGGTGGCCGCTCGGGAACGGCCGAGGGCAGCCACGCCCTTCGCATCGACGCCAGCGGCGATGGCGCGGAGGTGCAACTTGCGGCGCGCTTCTGAACCGCTCCCTCATGACGCGCCCCTCGCTCCTCTCGCTCGGCCCGCCATCACCACCGCGCCCGCGACTTTCGCGACCGTGCTCGCGACTTTCGCCGCCGCGCTCGCAACGAGCGCCTGCTCGTTCAGCGGGTTCGAGCATCGCGAATGCTCCGAGCATGTGCAGTGCCGCGACGCCTTCGGCTTCGGCGCGGTCTGCGGCAAGAGCGGCTATTGCCTGGAGGGCCAACCGCCCGCTCGCTGCCGCCAGAGCTACCCCGAGGATCTCTTCAGCAACCCGCAAGGTCACCGCAACGACATCGTGCTCGCGAGCCTGATGGATCGCACGAGCGAGGCGCACGTCACCCGTGAACGGGCCGTGCGTCTGGCGGTCAAAGGCGCCAACGAAGCTGGCGGCATCGACGGGCGCAAGTTCGCTCTCGTCATGTGCGACATCCGCGAAGACGCGGTCGAGGCGCCCACCATCGACGGCGCCACCCGCACGGCAGCGGCGGTCGCCAGCGCGATCCATCTTGCCGGCATTTTCGGAATCCCGGCGCTCATCGGTCCTTCCGCCTCGACCGACGTGGAACAGGTCTGGAGCGCCGTGCGCGGCAACGGCACGCTCGTGATCACGCCGGCCGCCACCAGCCCCGCCCTCGCCGGCCTCGAGCGAGAGACCAGCGACAGCGATCCGGGACTTCTGTGGCGAATGGCTCCGAGCGACGCACTTCAGGGTCGGGTGATCGCCGAGGACATGCTGGACAGGGACGTCCGGCGTGCGATCGTGATTCGCGAGCGCGGCTCCTACGGCGACGGGCTCGCCGAGGTCTTCGTCAATCGCTTTCAGGCGGGCGGCGGCACCGCGAGTCTCCTCTCGATCACCTCCGAGGCGGAGATCGACAAAGTCGCCGGCAGCGTCGCCAGCGAAGACGCGCCCGAGGTGCTCTTCGTTTCGTCACAACAGAGATGGATCGTCGCCTTTCTCCGCGCGGCAGCCACCTTGCCCGCCTTCGCCGACAAGGGCCTCTTTCTCACCGATGCTGCCGCCAATCAATCGGTGCTGACCGACGCGGGCACCACGGCCGCCGCCGTCTTTTCGCGCGTGCGCGGCACCCGGCCTGCGCCCCGCGACCCCAGCGAATACGTGCTGGCCAGCTTCATCGCGGAGTTCAAGTCCGAGTACGGAGCCGATCCGTTGAGCTCGACGTTCTCGGCCCATGCCTTCGACGCCGCCTGGCTATCACTCTTCGGCGCCGGCTACGCGAGCATCGCCGAAGGCCGGGTGTCCGGGCCCGGCATCGCGCGTGGACTGCGGCGACTCTGGGCCGGACAGGAAACCCCAATCTTCATCTCCAGCTGGGCGCGCGTTCTGGCGACGTTTCGCGCGGGCCAGACCATGAACGTCACCGGGGCCTCGGGTGATCTCGACTATCACCCGCAGACGCGCGACCTGACCGGAGCGATCGAGGTCTGGACCATCGGCTCGGATGCTGGGCGCTTCATGATGGTTCGCAAGCACACCAAGACGCCTACCAACTGACGCACAAACGACACCATCGAACGACCAAGACCTGACGACGATAGGAGCCAAGGAGACACGTGACGTTTCAACTCGAAGGACGGGATGGGATTGCCGAAGCGGCAACGAGACGGGTGGGGGCAATCCTTCAGAAGAAATGGCGCCTCGATGCGCTGCTGGGGATGGGCGGGTCTGCGGCGGTGTATGCCGCCACCCACCGCAACGGAAACCGGGTCGCGATCAAGGTGTTGCATCCGCACGTCTGCCTCGACGAGGGCATTGCAGAGCGCCTGCAGCAAGAGGGCTACGTCGCCAACCTGATCGACCACCCCGGCGCCGTGCGCGTGCTCGACGACGATCGCGCCGAAGACGGAGCCGTCTACCTGGTGATGGAGCTCCTTGTCGGCGAGAGCCTCGATGGGCGGCTCAAGCGCAAGGGCTGGCGCCTGCCTCGTGGCGAGGCGCTCGGTATCGTCTACAGCCTGCTCGACGTGCTGGCGGCGGCGCACGGCAAGGGCGTCGTCCATCGCGACATCAAACCCGACAATGTCTTCATCACCCGCGAGGGCCAGGTGAAGGTGCTCGACTTCGGCATCGCGCGCGTCGTCGATCTACCGATCGGCATGTCGCGCACACACAACGGCGCGCTTTTCGGCACTCTCGGCTTCATGGCGCCCGAGCAAGCACTGGCCCGATCGCACGAGATCGATGGCCGCACGGATCTCTGGGCGGTGGGAGCGACTCTCTTCACCTTGCTCTCGGGTCGCCTCGTGCACGAGGCCCCCACGCCCAACGAGCAACTCGTCTACGCCGCCACCCGTGCGGCGCCGTCCCTGGCCGCTGTCGTACCTGACGTCGATCCGGCGCTCGCCGCCCTGGTCGACCGCGCGCTCTCCTTTCACCCTGCCGATCGCTGGCAGAACGCGCAGGAGATGCAGGAGGCCGTACGCGCCGTCGCGCTGGCCACATCGGGCCCGCTCGGGGTGCCGACCCTGCAAGGCCCGCGGGTCTCGGTGGAGGTCGACATCGACGCCGTCGACATCGCGCGCGGTCGCTGGGCCAGCACGCCGATGCCCCCGCTCGACACGCCGGTGCCCGGGACGGCGAGCTTCCCGATCGCCCTCGGCGCGTCACTGAGGCGCGCGACGCCAAATCCGACCCTATCGATACGCAGTCCTCGCCGGTCGCACCGGGGCTTGCTCATCGCTGCGGTCAGCGCTGCGGTGCTGGCCGGCGTGTTCGTGCAGCGGGCGTGGACCGGGCAAGAGCACCCCGCGGCCGTCGCGGGTTCCGCTGCGCCCCTGTGCCCCACCCCCGCGGCCGGGCCTCCCGCCCCGGGTCCCGAGATTGTCCAGGCCGCGCCAGCGCCTGCCGCCGCCTCGATCGCGGTCGCCCCACGCCGTCGACTGGTCAAACGCGTCGCCCGCGCGCCGCTCTCCGTGATCGACGACGACGCCGTCTGGGGCCGCCGCCACTGAGCGGCGTCGCCGTAGGTTAAGCTCTCCTCCGGGGCGACGTCGTCGCTCCGGCGCATGCCCCGGTCGTCCCCTCGCCGCTCCGCCCCTCCTCAATCGTCATCGCACAGGCGGCTCGCCGTCGGCTGCTTGGCAGCGGCGTTCGGCCTCGTCGGACAAAGCTCCCGCGCCCTCGGCGCACCCGACAAGGCCGAGCTCTGTCTGCACGGCGGGACCGTTCTCGACCCGCGACGCCGCCTGGCCACGCGGGCCGATGTCATCACCCGTGCCGGGATCATCGCCGAGGTGGGCCTCGCGATGCCGTGCAAGGGGACAATCCTCGACGTGCGCGGCGCCTTCATCATCCCCGGCCTCGTCGATCTGCACGTGCACGGCTGGGGCAACCCCTCGCCCACCGCGAACGGCGAGGACGATCGCGGCCGCGAATCCGTGCTGCGCCTCTTTCTACGCGCCGGTGTCATGGCGGTGCTGGATCTCGCCGGCAACGATGGACGGCTCGCGCTCCGCGACCGCCTGCGCGGCTCGCCTCAGCACGCCCGACTTTTCGTCGCTTCGGTGGTCGTGCCCCGCACCGATGACGAGGCCGAGCTGCGCGCGCGCGTGCGCGCGGTCGCTACGAAGAAACCCGACTTCATCAAGATCATCTCGGCCACAGGGCCGGTGGCGCCGGTGGTCGATGAAGCGCAGCGACTCGGTCTGCGCGCGGTCGTGCACATCGCCGCCTGGCGCGAAGCCGAGGCAGCGCTTGCCGCGCGGGCAGCGGCGATCACGCACTTCGAAGACGAAGCGTTGATCCCGGATCGGGTGGTGTCGATCTGGGCGGCAAGCCCCACGATCTCCATCCCGACCATGGCGGTGCAATGCGATCTGGCGCGCCTGCACAGCGAGCCCGCGCGGCTCTCCGATCCTCTGCTGGAGGCGCTGACCCCGCCCACCCTGCGCGCGGCTTATCGAGCTCACGACGAATACACCCGCCGGGCCCGTCACTGGGTGCGCTGGCAGGCCGAGGGCTGTCTCGCGCACGACGTGCCGACGCTGCAGCGACTGCACGGCGCCGGGGTCAAGCTGCTGGCCGGCTCCGACACCGGCAATCTCGGCACGTTCCAGGGCGTCTCTTTGCACAGTGAGCTCGGCTGGTTCGAGGCCGCGGGCGTGCCGGCC
>JANNNO010000123.1:0-19921 GCA_031398585.1 Myxococcales bacterium
GGCGGCGCGCCGCCCAGGAGACCAGGAAGCTGAGCCCGATCACCGCCGCCAACGACAGGAGCGCCGGCGCATTGGACCCTCCCTTGGTGTTGCAGCGGCCATAAGCGGTTACCGCCAGGGCGACCAGCGCCGCCACCCGCGCCCAGGCGAGGGCATCGTGCTGCCGCTGCACCCTCTGCCGGGTGGCAATCCAGGTGGAGAGGCACGATTGGTAGCGAGTCTCGGGCAACGTCTCGTCCGGCACAGCCGCGGCATCTTACGCGGTTTGCGGGGCAGGCAAAGGCATGGATCGGCGGCGAGAACCGCTGTAGGAATGAGGGCCGTTGCGCCGGAACCCTCCATGAAGATCTGCGATCTGTACCAAAGCTCCCCGCGTGTCTTTTCCTTCGAGTTCTTCCCACCCAAGACCGACAAGGGCCTCGAGACACTCGAACGAACGATCGCCGATCTGCGGGATCTGTCCCCCGGCTTCGTCTCGATGACTTACGGCGCCGGCGGCTCGACGCGCGATCGCACCATCGAGCTGGTCACACGCATCCAGCAACAGCACGGCATCACGTCGATGGCGCACCTCACCTGCGTGGGAGCGGGGCGCGGGGAGATCGCGGCGGTTGTCGACCGGCTGATTTCGGGTGGCATCGAGAACATCATCGCCCTGCGCGGCGATCCACCGACGGGTGCCGCTGCATTCGAGACGCCGCCCGACGGCTTCGCCCACGCGTCCGATCTCACGGCGTTCCTGCGTGAGCAGTACGGCAGCAAGCTCTGCCTCGCCGGCGCCGCTTACCCCGAGGGCCACGTCGAGTGCCGCGATCTCGATCGCGATCTCGGGCACCTTGTGCAGAAGGTGAAGGCCGGGACCGACGTCATCATCACGCAGCTCTTCTTCGACAACCGCTGCTACTTCGAATTCGTCGCGCGCGCCCGCAAAGCTGGGATCACAGTCCCGATCGTACCCGGCATCATGCCGATCACGAACTTGGCCTCGGTCGAACGGATGTCCACCCTCTCCGGCGCCAGCTTCCCCCCCGCCCTGCGCATCGAGCTCGACCGCCGCCGCGACGATCCCGCCGCCATCGTCCAGCTCGGCGTCGCCCAGGCCGCGGCTCAATGCGCGGAGCTGCTGGCCAACGGCGCCCCCGGCATCCACTTCTACACACTCAACCAATCCCCCGCGACCCGCATGATCCTGACCGCCCTGAAAAGCGCCCGCCTGGCCTGACCGCCCCCCAAGCGGCAAGGCGCATCGGACATGCGGGGCCGCATTCCCGTCGAGGCCTGTTCACAAATCGCGGTGCCGCGCACCGCGCCCCACCACCATCGTCTCAGAACGTGTAGCGAAGATAGGCCGCGGCCGTGACCAGGCCGGTCGTTGCCAGGCGATCGAGCTTGTGGAACCCGCCGGTCACGCCCGTGGAAAAGTGGCGGCTGCGGCTGTGATAGTCGAGTCCGAGATGACCACCCATCACCCAGCTCAGGCGCACTCCATGCGCGGTATGCCCGGTGGTGGCGAGCACGTTGGTGGAGAAACGGGCGCGCCCGCCGCCGCCGGCTGCAAAAATTGAAAACGGCCCCAGTGGCAGCGCGAGCTTGAGGTCGGCGGTGGCCCGCGTGATCTGCAACAGCTGCGCGCTCAGCGGCGCGCCCTCCTGATTCACCGTGTGCAGCGACGACAGCGCATGCAGCTCGAGGGCGAAAAACCGCCAGAGCTCGTAGCCGACACGCAGTCCGATGGCGGCCCCCGGATCGATGGCGTCACGCGCGCTCCCCAGCGGGATGGTCGCTCCCCCTTCAGCCTCGAGATAAAGACCGCGGGAAAAGAGGCTCGGGTCGGGATACGGCTCGGTCGGCTCTTCGGTGATCTGGGCGCGGGCCGATAACGACGGAACGCTGAGCCCCAGGAGCAAGGAGGCCCGCAACCCAAAAGTGGCAATCCTGCCGCGAGATCCGATCCTCATCGTCACACCCTCACGGCATCGCCGGCATCATGGGAGCATACGCAGTCGGCGTCGGCGCAAACGGCGTTCCCCCATCCAGCATGAGCTGTCCCGCCTCGTCCCGCACGCGTACTATCCAATTGAGCCGCAGGTGCCCGCTGCCGATCAGCCCCACGCGCACGCGGAAGAACGCCGGCCGCACGTGATTGGCGGGCACGCGCTCGAGGCCGTTGGGCGACTGTCGCGAAGAATTCAAGATCACGGCCGCCGGCACCGCGCCCCAGCGCCCCAGCGCATCGAGATCGAGCGCCGCCTCCGCGAAGGCCTCCTCGTCGACGGTGCCCGACAGATGCGCCCCTGGCTCGAGAATCACGGGCGGCGCCCCTAACAACGACAGGTACTCGGTCTCGTCCTCCTGACCCGGCGGGGCCATCGCTTGCGCGGCCCGCAGGGCGACGACGTCGTAGGTCGCGAATTCGCTCGATCCGTCGATCTCGAGACGCGCCTCCGCCGGCGCCGTCCCTAGATTTGTAATTGTATAAAGCAACGATATCGCCACGTTATCGGTTCGCAGCCAGGGCACCGAAAATCCGCGGCGGCCGCTCTCGTTGTCGAGCTCGGCGCGTTCCGCGACGGTCGGCGGTCGAAACAGCAGCTCCATCACCGCCGACGGCTCACCCATGGCACCGCCACCGATCTCGATGGGAACCGGCGACGGCAGGTAGTCAGGCTCGTTCAGACTGCAGCCGCCGAGCGACAAGGAGGCACAGGTGACGAAGGCACCCGCCACGGCCTGCGCACCGACGGCCGTTCGCATCACCCGGCGCCACCCTTGAAGAAGAAGGGAAAGGTCTGAACGATGGTGTCCGCGTCCGACCGCGGGAACTGCCAGTTGCGCACCTGGCGCTCGATGCAGCCCTCGACGTCGCGACTGGCGACGGTCGACGAGGCGATCTTGGTTCGCTCGACGCTGCCGTTGGGACGAATGATCCAGAAGACCTCGATCTTGCCCGAAAGCGTCGGCTGCCGCTGCAGCTCCTTTTCGTAGCAATACTTGATCGCTGCCGCGTGAGCGCGCACGACTCGCGTCACCTGCTCGCGCGTGAGCCCGCCTTCGGCATTGGGATCGCCCGTCACCAGTCCGGCCGAGACTTCCTTTTCCTTGCCACGCCCGAGCCCCGGGCCCTTGCTGCCCCGACCGCGCCCGCCTCCGCCGACCTTCAGATCGCCCGAGCCCGCGATGCTGCCGAGCCCGACCCCACCGCCACCAACGCCCGTGCCCACCGCGCCGAGCCCGCCCGCCCCCTTGCCCGCGACCAGCTGCCCGCCCGCCAGGCCATTCATCGCCTGTTCGAGATCGTTGCTGTCGTTATTGTCGAAGAGACGCGCCAGCCCCGAACCCGGCGCACGTGAGTTGCCGAGCGCGGCCAGGATGCCGGTCCGGGCAACCTTGGCGCGCAAGATGTCCTCACGTCCCTTGGGTAGCTCGGTCGGGCGCGCCGGAGCGTCATCGCGACCGAGGCGTCCCTGATCGTGGCGCGCGCGTTTGGCGGTGGCGCCCTTCTGATCCTGCTTGCGCCGCTCGGCTTCGGCCAGCTTCTCGGGCGACCGGGGCGGCGGCGGCATCTCCACCTGCGGTCGCACCACCCTGCGCACGATCCGTTCGGAGACCTGCATGCTGGTGTCGATCAGCTGGTCGCTGACCACCCGCGCGACCAAGACCAGCGCCAGCAGCGCCAGCGCCGTGCCCGCTGTCGTTCGGACCAGCAGAGGCTCGGGCAGCAGTCGCGGCCGTGCCAACCTTTCAGGCGCCTCCGCAAAGGTGAAAACCAGCTGCAAGTTGCCCGGCTTTTCAACGTCGAGCTCGATGGTGGCGCTGTCCCCGGGGTAGAGGTCGGTCTCGCGGAACATGCCCGGATCGCGCAGGAAGCGCTTTTGCGCCGGACCCAGCAGGACATCGCCGACCGTGCGCCGCTGCCCGCGCAGCTTGAGTGTACCCGCCATGCCCGGCCCAAGCCGCAGGCGGAAGCCGTCCTTCGCTGGACGCAGCAACAGGAAGCGCGCGGGAAATCCGGTCAGGCGCGGGGTCGCAAAGACCACACTCTTGTGATCACCAATGGTCACCCGATCCCGCCGCCCCACCAGGCGATAGGCGATCACCTGGCCCTTCCAGAGGTAGCTGACTTGCAGGGTTGGCACGGCGCTCATGTTGATGACCGATGTGAGTGCCTATGCGCCGAGCGCGCGCTCACAAGCCTTTCGCATCAGCCGTTCCCTCGAGCTCCTTGAGGAAGGAGCGTTTGCCACGGTCCGACGTGTCGAGCTCCTGCTGCACCCGTGCACGAAAATAAAGCATCTGCGGCGCCTTCAAGGTGCCGGTCACGTCGAGTCCACCGAAGGTGTAGACACGCGCCTTGGGCGCAGGTCCGCTGCGCTCGCTGGTCGTAGCCGCCGCGTTCGCCCCTCTCCCGGTTCCTTCGCCGTTCGCGCCGCTCTCGTCGCGCGATGCGGCCGCGCCCGCAGCAACGCCCGGGGAGCCCGCTTCAGCAGCCGGTGCCCGCCGCTCGCTTCGTCGGGATTTGCCAGCCTCTGCCTTGTCGACCTCTTCCACCTTCCGTTCGGACTTGTTTACGCGTGGACGCTTCTTTCCCCATGCCGGCGCAGCGACGCCGAACAGGACCAGAAGGCAGGCAGCTGTGCGAAAGACGATCACGTGTGGTACCCGGAGGCAGAACGACCCGAAAGCAGACAACGACTCTCTGGCGTAGGCCCGTCTCGCCCCGTCAGTGACGTGAGGCGCCCGGGTTCGGTCGGGGATCTCCCCGGACGGCGTCTCCCGTTGGAAGGTAGCTCATCAGCGCAGCTCTTTCAGGCGCGACTCCGCCTCTTTGTGCCGCGCATCGCCCTCGGGTGCGACTTTTCGGTAGGTGCGCAGATGGTGCAGGGCCTTCGGCTTGTCGGGCAGAAAATCCATGTAGAGCACGCCCAGATTGAAGTGCGCCGCGGGCCATTCGGGCGAGACGGCCAACGCCCGCTCGTAGGCCAGGCGTGCGTCTTCGGGTTTTCCGGCTCCGCGCCGAGCGACGCCAAGAGCGACCAGTACATCTGGATCATCGGGGCGCGCACGCACGGCCCTGTCGAGCTCGTCGAGTGCGCTCCGGTAGTCGCCACAGTCGAGCAGCACGCCCGCCTTGTTCAGCCGCGGTTCCACGAAATCCCCGTCGAGATCGGCAGCCTTGTCGAAAGCCGCAAAGGCTTCGCGATCACGTCCCCGCGCCAGTGCGACCAGGCCGATGTTGTTCCAGATCTCCGCGTTCTTCGGCTCGAGCTCGGCTGCACGCAACAGCGCAGTCTCTGCCAGTGCCGGGCGATCCGCGCGGTAGTAGACCAGCCCGAGCGCATTGAATGCCTGGCCGCTCTTGCTGTTGCGAGCGAGCAGCTTGCCGACCTCGTCGAGCGCGCGGCTGGTCTTGCCGGCCTCACGCAACGCCTGCACGTGCGCCAACCGCAGCTCGTCGGCCTGCCCTCCCACCTCGTCCTGCCGGGGCAGGTGCCGCTCGATGGTGGCCACGGCGTCGTCGGCGCGGCGAACCTTCAACAAGACGTTCATGAGGGCGAGCAGCGTCGCGCGTGATCCCGGCTGAATCTCGAGTGCGCGCGCGAGTGAGACCGCCGCCGCCTGGTTCCGACCCAGCCGGGCCTCCACCACGCCGCGATCGTGCCAGGCTTCGAAGAGCTTCGGGTCTTCCTCGACCGCCGCCGTGAAGGCAGCCATCGCCGCTTCGGCTCCCGCCGGCGTGTTCATTGACCGCACGCCGGCCTCGAAGTGCTCCCGGGCCTTCGGCGTCGCAGCCGGCAGCACCACCCGCGCACCGCCTTCGGACGTGGCCACCTTCGCCCCGCCGCAGCCGAGCCCGAGCAGCCCCAGGACCAGGATTACCCGGGGCGCTTTCACCGCGCGATCTCCACGATCGGTGCCAGCGCCGCCTGCGCCTCGCCCAGCCGCAACGGCGCGCGCGCTTCCGCTTCACGCGGATAGCTGCCCCCGTCCAGCTCCGAGAGTGCCTTGCGCAAAGCGCGCGTGTGGCGGTTGTAGACGCCGATCTCGATCGCCTTCTTGTAGCCCGACCGGTAAGCGTCGACCGCCTTGTCCTCGATGACGATCACCGCCTTTTCCAGCTCCTCGCGGTAGATCCGCTTCTCCTCGGCGCTGAGATCACGCGGCACCTCGGCCTTGCGCATGGCCTTGCCGTAGCCCTCGTACGCCTGCCCGATGCGTAGCAGTGCCTGTGTCCCCCATTCGGGATCGCGGTACGAGAGCACGTCGAGGTAGATCTTGCGGGCGTCGTCGAGCAGCCGCGCTTTGTCCTCGAGCGCCCGCCGCAGCTGCCGTGGACGCCCGGCAATCTTCACCCGTTCGAACTCACGGTGAATCAGCTCGCCCTGGCGAAAGCGTGCCTCGGCGGCGAAGCTGGCGACATCCGCCCGGTGTCGCCGCCCGAGGGTAATTGCACGCGCGAGCGTCTCCTTGGCCGCGGCGTCATCACCGGCGTTCATGTGCGCCGTTGCCTTTTTCACCAGCGCCTCGACCGCCGTCGAATCCTTGTCGAAGTTCCGCGCGTAATCACCGAAAGCCACTGCCGCGCCCTTCCAGTCTTTGCGTTCGAGCAGCACGAGGCCCTTCTGGAAAGCGACCTTCTGCGCATCGGGACGGCCGCGGTACTGCTTTTCGTAGTCACCATAGAGCGCGGCGGCGCGATCGTGTTGCCCCAGCGATTGGCGCAAAAGGCCCGCCTGGCGCAGCGACGCCGGCGCATCGTCGGCCTGCGGGTAGCGTCGGGCCACCTGTTCGTAGAGCGTGGCGGCGCGCGCGTAAGCCCCGATGCTCTCTTCCAATCGTGCCGCGATGAAGAGCCCGCGCGGTGCCAGCGGCGAGCGGCCGTGCTTGTCGGCCAGGTTCTTGTAGGCATCGACCGCCGCGCCGAGCTCACCACCCTTCTCGGCTGCGGCGGCCGCGTTGTTCCAGGCCTCGGCGGCGCGCGGCTGGTTGGGATAGTCGCGCGCCAGCTTGCGGAACGTCGCGGCCGCCCCGACCCAATCGCCCTTGTCGGCCAGCTCCTCGCCCTGCTTGGCCAGTGCGCCCGCGATCAGCCCGTCGAGGCGATCCTGATCCTTCTTGGCGGCGAACGCCCGCGTCTTCTTCAGACGACGCGACCAATCGATGATGTTGCGGTAGTCCTTGGCGGCGGCCAGACACTCGAGCAGGCGATCTCCTGCCGCCGGCGCCACCTCGCTGCCGGGGTGCTGCTCGATGATGAGGCCGAAGCGTTTGACCGCCTCGTCGTAGTCGCCGTGATCGAAGAAGAAGAGCCCATTCTTGTAGATGACGGTGACGATCTCGCGATCCTTGGGAAAGAGCGCGGAATAGAGATCCGCCGCCTCGGCGAAGCGACGATCGTCGTCGGTCACGGCGCGCACTTTGCGCTCGCTTCCCGCCGGCACCGCTGGTCGCAGCCGCTCGAATGCGTTCATGGCATTGAGAAGCGCATCCTTGTGCATCGGCGTGACCGGCTGACTCCGACCGACCAGCAGATACTCGTGCCCCGCCTCTTTCAGTTCGCCCAGCTTGAAGAACAGAATGTCGGCACGCAGATAGCGCACCTCGAGAGCGTCCTTCGCGCTGGGAAACTGCTGCAGGAAGAAGCCGTAAGTCTCAGCCGCCTGTCGATAGAGGGTCTTGTCGACGTGGCGCGATTCCTTCTCGTGTTTCTGCGCGCGCGCGTGCTGTGCCTTGCCCTGCGTGCGGATGAAGCCTTCCGCCGCAGAACGTGCCTCCGCCGCCAGCTGCGGGCGATCCGCGTTGGCCTTCGCCCAGGCGCTGCCCGGCGCGTAGTCGACGGCCAGCTTGCGCATCTCGACGACCGCCCTGTCACCCTTGCCCAGCGCCTGGAACGATTCGACCACCCGCCGCTGCGCCCCTGGCGCCTCGGGACTGCGCGGGTCGAGCGAGATGACAAAGAGATACGCCTCAGCCGCCCGTTCGTAGCGCGCCTGATCATAGACCGTGTCGGCGAAGCGCCTCATCACACGTTGGCCGTACTCCTTGCCGCCGATCTGGCTCAAAAAGCCGTAGGCGTCCTCGGCGGTCTTGCTGTCATCCTCGGTGAAGAGCTCGACCAGATAGTCGAGCGCCTGGTCGGAGAGCTCCGCCGCTCGTCGCTGTTGTGCCGCCGAGCCGCCCTTTTGTTTGGCCAGATCCAGCACCGCCTTCCAGCGTTGCGCGGCCTCGTCAGTCGCCCCACGCTTCCAGGCGCAAAACGCGGTCTGAAACAGCGCCAACCCCGCCAGCTGCGAATCGGGATACTTCAGCACGCGTTCGTAAGCACTCTGAGCCGTCGTGTAATCGCGCTGCTCGTAAAAGCGGTATTCCGCCACCGCCATCCAGGCGTCGGGTCGGAAGCGCGACCGCGGGTACTTGTCGAGCAAGCGCTCGAAAGCCGCCACGGCCTGCGCCTGCTTGCCCTCTTCGCGCAGCGAAAAGGCATAGAGGTAAAGCACGGTGTCGAGCTTGCGAAAATCGGGATAACGCTCGACCAGGCGCCGATAGGTCGACTGCGACCGTGACAGATCCAGGCGCGGCGCCCGCGGCGGCAGCTTTTGGCATTGGGCGCGGTCGGCCTTGCACGCCTCCAGCAGCACCTGGTGGCGATCCATGCGCGCCAGATAGTCGGCCTGTGCCTCTTCCCACGTCAGCTCGGCCAGCTTGAAGAGCGCCTCCGCAGTCTCGGGCGAATCGGCGCTATCGGCGAGGAACGCCTCGAGCAGGTCGATCCCCTCACGGCGGGACTTCCGGATCTCGCCCTCCTTTTGCACGATGACCGCCTCGATCGCCGGATCCAGGGCGGCCTCAGGTGTGGGCGCGACCTGCCCACCCAACACGGCGAGCCCTAGCCAGAGTGACACCGTCATCATCGGAAGTTCTCGTATTCGTCCGACCAGTACTCGCCTTCGAAGGGCCAGTACTCCTCGTCGTCGCCGAGCGCGCCCTCGCCCTTCAACTTCGCGTAGAGCGCGCCCGTGAGTCGACCCGCGCGCAGGTTCGCGATCTCGATCTCGAGGCGCTTCTTGCGGCCGACCACCGCGTCGATGTGCACGAGTCGCGTCTGACGGAACAGCGAGCGCAGCCGCGCATCCAGCTCATGGAGCGATTCGACGACGAGGGTGTCGCCCGCGGTTAGCAGCGCCCCACGCAAGCTGGTCAGTCGATCGATCAGCGCCCTCGCCTCTCGCCTCTCCGCTGCATAAGGCCCGATGTCTCGCGGCGGGTGAGCCAGCATCGTGGCCTCCACCAGCAGCGCCTCCACGCGCGGCGCCAGCTCGGGCGCATCTGCCAGCAGCGGAACCAGAGCCTCGGTATCCGTCAAGAGCTGAGCGGCCTCGGGCGAAACGGCCGTGCGATAGACGGTCGAGCGGCCTTCGATTGCATCGCCCAGCGCCTGCCAGGCCTGCTCGGTCTCGACCGCCTCGGCCAGATCGCCCTGCACCGCGCGCAGCGTCTGCAGGTAAGTGGCGAAGCGCGCATCCAGCTTCAGCAATGAAAGCAGCCGCCCTTCCGTGTCTCCCGTGGCCAGCGGCGCCCCCTGCCGATCGACCAACCGCCGGCCAAGCCGCCGCGCCAGCGCGGGATCCGTCACCGCCCGCGCCACCAACTTGGCCACCTCGGCGTTCGACGTCACGAGATCCGCCGCTCGCGTCCGGGCGCCGTTGAAGTCGCACGAACGCACCGCCAGGTGAGCGCGCAGCAGAGTCATCTCGGCTCGCTCGGGCGCGTCGGGAAACCGGCGCATGAAGGCATCGACAAAGGCCTGTGCGGCGGCGGGCTCGCCCTTTTCGTACATCGAGAACGCTGCCTCGAAGAGCGCTTCGGCGAGCCGATCGGAATCCTCAGGCACCGAGAAATAGAAATAGTAGGCAGCGTCGTAGCGATCCTGCTCGTGCTCGACGCGGCCAAGTGCGAGACGCGCGAGGTCTTGCAGCATGTAGTAACGGCCGTCGACGTTGAAAGCGAGGCTGTCGCCGTCCTTGCGGGGCAAGATCTCGCAGAAGGCACCTCTGGCATCTCCGAACGCGCGGCGACGGGTGGCGATGAGACCGCGGAAGTAAGCCGCCCCCGGGTAGAAGCGGCAAGTTCTTGGTACGCGGGCGAAAGCCTCGGCCGCGGCCGCCAGGTCGCCCGCCGCATAGGCGCGACGCCCGCGCAGGTAGTCCCTCTCCCAAGCGCTGTCGGCCGGCACGGCAGCGCCCGATGCGAGCGATTCCATCACCCCCAAGAGCCGATCGTGATCGCGGATCTCGATCGCGAGATCGACCAGGGCGCGGTGAGCCGCAACCCAATACGGACCCTGCGGCCCGCGGCCGAGCACGCGCAGCAGATAGCGTTCCGCCGAGGCGTGGGCGCCGCCGCGAAACAACGCCCGCGCCAAGGTCAGCTCGGCATTCTGAAAAGGAACGCTGTCGCGAAACGAGGAAAAGCGCGGCGCCTCGACCAGCGCGAAGAGACCGGCTGCCGACGAACGCGAATCGCCTCGCACCAGTTGCTCTTCCGCCACTGCCAGCCGCTCACGCAGAGTCTCGAGCGTGGGGGGCTCCTGCGGCAGGCGACCGCTGCGCTCGAGCGCCGCCAGATAGCCCGCCAGCGGATCCGCCTCGGGAGCCGCCGCCGTGGCCCCGATCACCCCCGTGAGCAGACTCAGCGACAAGGCCACGCCCGACACCCGTCGCCGCCCCCCAAGCCTTCTCGCCCCGCGCGATGACGGACTGGACACCTCGGCATTTTAGAGCAAGCCGGCCAGTCGGCCGAGACGCAAACGACCGTCGGGCCGCCGCGCTCCCAGTCTTTGCCGACGTCCACGGCGATGCCACGCCGGTGCGCACAGGTCCCGACATCGACGGCTAAGTCGTCGACAGTGTCGGCTGAGTCGTCGACATCGTCGGCTGCGTCGTCGACATCGTCGGCTCAGCTCGTCGACATTGTCGGCTCTTCGACGGCTCGAACGTCCGCTCGACGTCCCGTCACCTTTCCGCCGTCGCGCGAGGGCGGGGCTTTTGCTACGCTGCCGCGCCATCATGCAGATCGGACCCAAGACCGTCGTCTCCATCGAATACACCCTCAAGGACGAAACCGGCGAGGTGCTCGACACCTCGGACGGTCGCGAGCCGCTCGACTATCTCCACGGCGCGGGCAACATCATCCCGGGTCTGGAAAAAGCGCTCGCTGGCAAGAGCGAGGGCGAATCGATCGAAGTCACTGTTTCGCCCGACGAGGCCTACGGCCGCCGGGATGCGAAGCTCGTGCGCAAGGTCCCGGTCCGCAAGCTGGCCGACAAGAATCCGCAGGCGGGGCGCCGCTACCGCGCACATCTCGATGACGGCGTGGCGATCGTTCTCGTCACCGCGGTCAGTGGCGATTACGCCTCTATCGACGCCAACCACCCCCTTGCCGACAAGACGCTGCACTTCGCAGTCAAGGTCGCCAAGCTGCGGGCCGCGACCGACGAAGAGCTCGCGCACGGACACGTGCACGGCGCTCACGGGCACGGCCACTAGAAGGCGGCCCAAGGCCCGGCGCGCCGACGTCTCAAAAGGGTTGGAACGCGCCTCTCTCAGGGAAAGCCTTAGCGTAGCGCGGCGGGCCGTGCGTTTTTACATGGCTCTCGAGCAGCCAGCTTCCGTCGGAAAACCCAATCCTTTCAGGGCCTCAGCCACTCCGGTCATACCCCGACGCCCTGCATGATTCGGTAGCTATCGCAGCGCAAGATACATTACAATTTCGAAACCTCCGATTTCTTGATCGCGATGAGGCGGTCGAGGAAACGGGAGCAAGCCACAGCGCGCGAGATCCTCCTCGCGTTCGTCGGCATGATCGTAGTCGTAATGGGCGGTCGGTATCTGACGACGCCCAGCCAGTCCGCGGCGACGGGGCCGAACTTCACCCCGGGCTGGATCGATCCGCGCTTCCCCTCGGAGGTCGGCGCCACCGCGACCTCGCGCAACGCACGCCTCGTCACCCCGAACGATCGCAGCGAGTGGAGATCCGGTCCGCCTCTGCAACCCTCGCCGGGGGCGCTGCCTGTCGCCGGAACCAACGTCTTCACATCGGGCACGGCGGGCAAGCGACGGCGCATTGCCACCGCAACTCCCGTCTCCACCGTGATGCCCAAGGAAACGCGTTCGGTCTGTTGCCGACGGGGTGAAGGCGCTCCCTACTGGACCACGAACGAATGGTGCCGGGGCGTGGGAGCCACGGTCGATGACCAGCAGTGCGCGGTCTCCAATGACAACGTCTGCTGCGAGTACCGCCGCGATCCCAGCACCGGCGAAAGCCAGACTGCCTGGGTCACCAGCGAAGAGTGCCACGAGCATCGCGGGAAGAAGCGCAACAACGACGCCTGCCATCCTGCGGGCGCCGTCGTCTGCTGCGACCAGTCCGGCCACGTCTCGATGCGCATGCGCGCCGATTGCGAGGGCAGCCATGTCCGCGAGGTCGACGTTCGCATGTGCCAACCGGTCTGCTGCGATCACCCCGAAGCCGGCGTGCGCGGATGGGGCAGCCGCGGCAACTGCGGCAACGTGAGCGATCCCACGTCACGCATCGTGAGCGCCGGCGAATGTGACGAGATCTGCTGTGAATCGGCCGACGGAAGCCGCAAACGCGGCGATCGCCGTAGCTGCGCCCGCAAGAACGGCACGGTTCGATCGCTGGTCGACTGCGGAGGTGCGGTGGCGCTGGAAGCCCCCCGCTTCGAAGACCCAATGGGCCTGCAGCAGGCCGCTTTCAATCCTCACGTCGACGTGGACGTGCGCCCCCCCGCAGCCAGCCCGTTTCAGTGACGCCGGCGGCGCAGACCCATGCGCCGCCTGACGACCGCGGGCACGTCGATCTACTTGCGGCCGCGCAGGATGGCCACGTAGTCGGTGATCTTGGCTTCTGTCTTGTCCATCTCGCTGCGCAGCTCCGCGATGGGACCGGGATCGCCGCTGAGCGAACCGACCAGCGCGGCCGGGTATTCGTCCGACAGGTAGTGCAAGACGGTGTCGTAGTCCGCCGCGAGGTAGGACCGATCCGCCATCGGATCGCGTTTGCGCATGGCCTCGGCGTGCGCGTCGATCTGAGGCCGAAGAGACTTCTGTAGCCGCTCGATCTTGGTCATCGCCTTCGGATCGCCGGTGAGAGACGCGGCTTCCTTGTCAAAACGCGCGCGAGTCTTCTGCACGAACGTGAGCAGCGCCATGTGGCGAGCCAGGTGCGTGCGATCGAAAGCCTGGAACTGGGCGCTGTCGACAGCTGGATCCGGCGGCGGTGGCGGCGCGGGCGGCGGGGCCGGTGGGGGCGGAGGCGGGGGCGCGGGCGGAGGCGGGGGCGGAGGTGGGGGTGGTGGCAACGGCAAAGCGCCGGCCTGGCCCCCCTGCGCGCTCGGCGTTGTCGTCTCGGTCGTGGTGGTCGGTGCTGTCGCCTTTTTCTGACAGGCACTGGCGCCAAAGACAGCCACCACGGCCAAAACGGCCAAAACGTCCGAGAGGGCGAACCGAGGTCGTAGAGGGAGTCGGGCTGGCGAGAGCATCGCGAGATTTCTATCGCAGATCACCGCCCCGTGGGGCGTCCGCCAGCCCGACCGCGAGATGCCGCGCTAGCGCGTGACCTCGACGTAGTTGATTCGCGTCGACTTTTCGCTCCCGGCGCCCTGGTCGATGGTGAGACGCCCATCGCTCACCGTTACGATCTGGGTCGACAGGAGGAACTGCCCCGCTGCCAGGCCGCGCGCCTTCCAGAAATTGCGACCCTCGACGTTGATCGTGTGCACCGAATCGTGGTGCGGATCGCCCACGCTCACCGTGACGGAATAGCTGCCATTGGGTAGCGCCAGCTCCCAGATGCCACCGGCGTGAAAGTGACAGAGGGTATCGAGGCGCTGGTCCGGATGCTCGTCCCGCTCACGGGTGAAATCCGAATGATCGAAGTTCCAGCCGTAACTCTGTCCTCCCGACCTCGGGCCATAGACCGCTCCGGTATCGGCGAGGTAGCCCGCCGGGATCGCCGCCCCCGCGACCTGAAAATTGATCTTGGTGCCGCTCGGCGCGGGCGTAGCTCCCGCTGGGGTGAGGTGCGACGATGGGATCACCTGCTTGCTGGTGCGGGCGCTCGACCAGAGCAGCCGAGCCACGGCGTCGACGCCGTTTTCGTAGAACTCGAAGCGGATGTCGACGCTCTGGCCGCCCACCAAGGTGATGGTGCCGCTCCGTTCGGTCTCCGACTGGTCGTACCAGGCGTCGATGAGCAGCTGTCCGTTGACCCACAAGCGAACCCCGTCGTCAGCCTGGCTGTAAAAGGTGTAGGTCTCGCTGAAGGCGGGCGTCACCCGCCCCTGCCAGCGGACCGAGAAGGTCTCGGCACCGATCGCGGGATCCGGTGAAGCCAGCTGCCAGTCGAAGTCGACCACCGGATCAACGCGCGTCACCCGCGGCATGGCGCCGAAACCGATCTCGTCGAAGTACTCGGCCCGCAAGCCGCCCCCCGTGCTGGCGGTCTCGGCGAAACGAGCCACGTAGGTCGCATTGGCCGCCGGCGTGACGACCTCGTGCGTGGCGGCTCCACCGTCGGACCACGATGAAAATTGCCAGGTGCGCCCGCCCACGGACTGCGGCGACGTGGTGCCGAGGCTGCGCACGATGCCGACCACGCTTTCGACGGTGGTACCCGCCGCGACCGGCTGCCCATCGATCGACACGCCCAACCCGGCGGGTTCCGTCGCCATCGTGAGCGCAACGATGCGCGGCCGCACGTCGACGAAGCTGCGATGCTCGAGCCCCCCCGCGTCGCGGACCCGGAGGTGAACGCGATAAAAGACGTCGGTCGCCGTCTCACCCCGATCAGGAATCACGAAGGATCCACGCGCGCCGGTTCGCGCGGGCAAGAAGGGATGCGTGTGCGTGGCGTGGTGAAAGACCACTTCCCAGGTGAAGGCACCATCGGACAGAGCGCCGTCCTCTGGATCGCTGCCGGTGGCGGCATAGCTGATCGTCTGGCCGCCCCCGTAGAGTGTGCCGTTACCGGGCGACGTGATGGTGCCCGTGGGCGGGCGATTGTCGACCACGGTCAACGTCGCAGCGTTGCTGGTGACGCTGCCGGCGCCGTTGCGAACCACCGCGCGGAACTGGGCGCCACCATCGGACGCAGCCGCGTTGGTCAGTTGATAGCTTGCGGCTGTGGCGCCTGGGATGTCGGCGCCGTTGCGCTGCCACTGATACGCCAAAGGAGCGGTCCCGGTCGCCGACACGCTGAACGTCGCGGTCTGTCCGATGGCCACCGACTGGTTGGCGGGATGAGTGAGAATGCGCGGCGCTTCGCTGACCGCCGCCCGCACCCGGCCGACCCGCCCGTTGCCGCGCGCCAGGTAGTAGAGCGCGCCGTCGGGCCCGGTCTTCAGATCGACCGGTGAAGCGACGCCGCTGGCGAAATTGGAGACCTGTCCGCTGCCGGGATCCAGCCGACGGATCCAACCCGCGCAGTAATCCGCGAAGAAGTAGTGTCCGACCCATCCGGCTGGGAACTGCACCACCGGCGGGTTGTAGAAGGTGCCACCCGCGATCGAGCACTGGTTGCTGCCGTGGTTGTAGGCATGGATGGGCGCCGAATCGCCTGGTCGATTGCGATCGGGCCCTTCGCCCGCGGGCCAGCCGTAGTTGGCGCCCGCCCGCCCGAGGTTGATCTCCTCCCAGGTGTCCTGGCCCACGTCGTTGATGAAGATGCGGCCGCTGCCCGGCTGAATCGCGAAGGTGAAGGGGTTACGCAGTCCAAGGGCCCAGATCGACCGGTTGGCGCCGGTCGCCGTCGCGAAGAAGGGATTGTCGCTGGGAATCGAGCCATCGAGGTTCAGCCGGTGCATCTTGCCGTGCCGATTGCCCAGACTCTGCGCCTGGCTGCCGCTGGCATTGTCGCCGACCGCCACGTAGAGCTTGCCGTCGACGCCGACGTGAATCGCACCGCCGTTGTGGTTGGTGGCGCCGGAGAGCCGATCGAAATCGACCAGCACGACCTCGCTTCCGGGTGCGACCACGTCGCCGCTGGCGGTGAAGCGCGACAATCGGTTGTGCGTCCCGCCGCTGCTGGTCGTGTAATAAACGTAGAGGTGTCCGTTGCTCGCGAAGGCCGGATCGAAAGCGATCCCAAGCAGCCCACGCTCGCCGTTGTCATCGACCGAGAGTGACAGCGCTGGCGTCGGCAAGAGTGTGCCGCCCTTGATCACACGCAGGCGCCCACTCTGCTCGGTGACGAAGAGGCGGCCATCGGGCGCGAACTGCATCGCCGTTGCCCCGTCGAGCCCCGAAGCGTAGATCTCGTCGAGGAACCCCGAGGGGACCGTGATCGCCACCGCGCTCGATTCGAGGCCGCGCTGCTCGTTCGGCATCGGCCCCGAACGGGAGCAGGCCAGCAGGCCCATCATCACCGTCAGCATCGGACATGTCATCGCAAGGCGCCCGGCGAGGCGGCTGCTCGCACGCCCGACCCCGCCACCGTCCCTGATCTGCGCGCACGTGTTCATCCCGTTCCCCCCTCGTGTAAGCAGCGTCCTGCGAGGCGGCTGCAAAGTGGGTACGGCCACATTTGCTGTCAACGTGGACACGATCCTGTCGCGCAAAGTGCACGTACCCTCGGCGAGGGTGGCGTCATTTGCAGACGACGTAAAAAAAACGCTGACCGACGTCACACACTCGTAGGAGCGTGTCGCGCTTGCGCGCACCTGCGCGCCTGACGAACAGAACCGCTAACGGCGACGGGCGTTCGCGCGCTGCAGACGGCCCCCGGCCGCGCTGCCGTCGGCCACCGGTGCGGGCCAGCGGTTCACCGTGATCACGTTGGGCGATCCGGCCTTGCCGTTGCTAGCGAGCGCACGACCGCGCCCCCCGTCCGCTTCCACGTAGTACTGAAGCATGCTGCCTTTGATCACGGCAGCTGGGATCGCGGCCGTGAACCAGCCCTTCTTGTTCCGCTCCATCGCGACGGAGTTGTAGCGAGGCTGGCCGCTCGGTCGGTAAAAGAGGTTCAGCTCGTCCGACTTGACCTGTGCCTGCGTCATGCAATGAACGAAGACGTCGACGCCGGGGGGATGAGTGTCCGGCGTCGTGCAGTGGACCTTCTCTCTGACCTGGGCGGGCAGATCCGGTCCAGCGGCGAGCCGCTCGCGTTCCTCGACGAGCCGCTTGGCCTCGGCCGCGGCCTCTTCCTTCTCCTTCTTGGCTCGCAGGACCGCGAGACGCTGCTCTTCGATCAATTTGTCCTTCGCAGCCCGCTCGTTCTTCTCGCGTCCCTCGGCCTCGCCGAGGCGCTTTTCCACTGCGGCCTTTTCGACCAGTAGCTTCTGCTTTTCGCCCGCGTTGCTCTTGTCCAGCGCGACCGCCCGGTCCGCCGCCTCTTTCGCCGCGCGTTCGAGGTCGGCGACCTTCTTTTGCAGAGCTGCCTTCTCGTTGCCGAGCGCAGCCTTTTCGGCAATGAGCTGGGCTTTTTCCCGTTCGAGACGGGCCTTGTCGGCGTCCTGCGCTTTGGATCGCGCCGCGGCCTGCGCGAGGTCGTTTTTGTGGCGATCCGCCAGCGTCGCTAGATCCGACTTGTGACGTTGGCTGGCGGCCACGGCGTCGCGACGAAGCTGCTCGCGCTCTTCCTTGTCGCGCGCGGCCTGCTCCTTGGCCTCGCGCTCACGCGCGTCGGCCAGGTCGGTGAGGATCTTGTCGCGTTCGTCCCGCGCCTCGCGCTCGCGCTGCTTGGAAGCTTTCTCGTCGGCCAGGCGCCGACGAGACGCCTCGGCCTGCTCACGAGCGGCGTTGGCGCGCTCGGTGATCACACGATCGGCCTCGGCCCGCTTGGCAGCTTCCAGCTCGGCTTCGGCACGTTTGGCATCGGCTTCGGCACGTTTGGCCGACTCGGCTTCGGCCCGCTTGCCATCAGCGGCGCTGGCCTCGGCAGTCCCGGTCGCGGCGGCTTCCGCGCTGTCGCTCTCCTGCTCGTCACGTTCGCTGGCGGCTTTTGCCTCCACGCGGGCGGCGGCAAAGACGCGATCCACGGCGGGACTCGCCAGCCCCGGCTTGAGGTTGATCTTGGGATCGACGCGAAGAGCGAGGCTGAAGTACCGCGCCCCCTTCTCCTCGTCCTTGAGGCCGTCCACGTGCACCAGCCCCAGGTTGAGATAGGTGCGCGCCAGCGCGGGCTTTTCGCCGAGGCCGTTCATCTTGCCGAGAACGACAGCGTCGAGCAGCAGCGACTTGGCCTTCTCGGTGTCGGCCTCCTCGTACGCCTGGATCGCCTTGCCGTTGAGAACTTCGATTTTTTTGATCACCGCCGCCGGCGCGCCGAGCGCGACCGTAGTCAGCGATGCCGCCATCAGCGTTGCCAGCACTACGCCCAGTGCCAGGACACGCGTCCAAGGACCGATCCAGAAACGGAGCCACGGGCGACGCCGGAACGCGGCTGCTTCACCCGAAAGAACACGAACGATCATCGACGTCTCCCTCTGGGGCCAACCAGGGGCAAACAGAGTCTCCTGTATAGCCCAACCCGCGGATCGACGCCACGAAGCCAGCGCCTGGCGCATGACAGCAGACGACGACCGTACCGGCGGGCCGACGATCTCGAAACGGCGAGGTCGCGATCCGCTCTTGGGGAGCGGCGTCCCGACTGTAGGGTGTGGCGACAGTGAGCATGAAACGAATCATCGTCGTCGGCAGCGTGAACACCGACCTCGTGGTGCGCGCGGCGCGAGCGCCCAACGCGGGCGAGACCGTGCTGGGGCAGGCGTTCTCGCGTCACCTCGGTGGCAAGGGAGCCAATCAGGCGGTGGCCGCCGCGCGGCTCGTGGATCCGGCGCTAGCGCAGGTCGCCCTCATCGGCAGGATCGGCGGGGACGACGAGGGCGACTTCGCGCACGTTTGCCTCGCGCAGGAGGGGGTCGACGTGACGGCGCTCGGGCGCGATGGCGAAGCCGGGACCGGCGTCGCCGCGATCACGTTGGCAGACGGCGGCGAAAATCGCATCGTGGTCGTTGCGGGTGCCAACGATCGCCTGAGTCCAGGCGTCTTGAGTCAGCACCACGAGGTCCTCACCACGGCGGACGTCTTGCTCCTGCAGCTCGAGATCCCTTTACCGACCGTCCAGACCGCCGCGCGCATGGGGAGAGAAAAGCGCGCCATCGTCATTCTGGACCCAGCGCCAGCGCGGCCGCTCGCCCCGGCCCTGCTGCGTCTTTGCGACTTCGTCACCCCGAACGAAAGCGAGCTCGGTCTGCTCGTTGGCGCGCCCGGGCTCGCCGCCGACGCACCTTGGGCCGATCTCGCAGCGGCGGGCGCGCGGCTTCGCTCGGCCGGCGCTCGCCGCGTGGTGATCAAGGCGGGCGCACGCGGCGCTCTCGTCATCGGCGATGACGGCGAGCAGGTGATCCCGGCCCCGGCGGTGACGGCCATAGACACCACCGCGGCCGGGGACTGCTGGAACGGCGCTTTCGCTGCCGCTCTCGTCGAGGGCCAGCCGATAGCCGCGGCGGCGCGCTTTGCGTGCACCGCCGCCGCCCTCTCGGTCACGCGCCTGGGGGCAGCCGCCAGCATGCCGACCCGCGAGGAGACAAGATCCGCCGACAGCGGCTGCGACCATGCCTAGCCGACGGCCCATCTCACGTCGCGCGCAAGACCGACGTCGACCGCGACGTTCGACCGCGATATTCGACGACCCTGTTCGGCCGCGACAGGCAACCGCGGCGCATGGCTGCCGCTACTTCTGCGTGCGCTGCTCGGGCTTGCCGAAGACCAGCAGCTTCGAGCCTTCCTTCTGACTCTCGTAGTCGAGCTTCATCCAGTCGTCGTTTTTGGCCACGTTGAGCACGCGCGCCTCGTCGAGCCAGCCGTCCCACTGCCGACCCTTCTCCGGGAACTGCGACTGGTTC
>JANNNO010000139.1:0-15207 GCA_031398585.1 Myxococcales bacterium
GCCCAACCTTCCTACCCCAAACTCAACATACAAGGTCGCCGAGGGCCAAAGGCCCGGGGCGGGTGAGGGGTCTCCCGGCCCGGGAGCCACCCGCCGCGCTCCCCAATTCACGTCACTGCATAGGCACGGGCGCGGGCACCCGCTGGTTGGCGGGCCGCTCTTGCACGGGCTGCGGGTTGCTCGGTTGCCCACCTTCCATGGGCCGAGCGGGGGTCGGAGCCGGGGCGGCAGGTGGCATCGGCGCGCGGTTGTTCGCCGGCTGCGAGGGCGCCGGTTGCGGCTTCGGCACCGGCGACGTTGGGTTGGGGCGCGACGCGGGGGGCGTCGTGGTCCAGCCGCCGCTGTGCGGGGGCGAGGGCGCCGGCTGTGGGCGCGTCGGCATCGGCGTCGGCGCGTTCGCCGTGGGGGCGGCCGGACCGTTCCAGCCTCCCGCGCTCGGCTGTGGCGAAGTGGGCTGCGGTCTCACCGGCGTCGGCACGCCAGAGCTCGGCCCGCCGCTGGTCCAGCCGCCACCTCCGCTGGAAGCCGGCGGTCGGTTGGACCACCCTCCCTGCGACCCCGACGAGGGTGCTGTGGCCGGAGGGCCATAACCGCCCTGGGGCCCGGCGACCTGTGGGTTGTTCCCGTAAGCTGGGTGCGCCGGCGTCGCTCGCCCGCCACCGGAGGCCGACGGGCTGCCGTGCCAGCCGCCTTGCGGCCGGGGACGCGCGTGCGGGTATTCGCGACGACCGTGGCCATCGTGCCAGTAGCCACGGTTGTAGACCCAATGGCCCCCGCGGTTGTAGTAGCGCGGCTGTACGTAGGCATGACCGCGACGAGGCCGCAGCCAATAGCCCGAGACCCAGGCCCAGTCGTAACCTGTCCAGTCCCAGTATCCCTGGACCCAGACGTAACCCGGTCCAGGGGGCGGCGGCGCGTACTCGGCGACCGGGGGCGGCGGGGGCTGCGCGATCACAACCTCTTCCTGCTCGTACACGGGAGCGGCCTCGCCGGGGTAATAAACCGGGTGCGCCGACCGAACCATACATCCCGAGGCGCCGAGGCCGGTGAGGGTCAGGAACAACAGCGGAACGACACGTCGGTTGGTAGACACTGGGCACTCCTCCGGTGGTCGCAAAACGCGGCCCCTCGAATCTTAGGACGTCACACGCCCTCGCGCGATTCAACCTCGCCTCGCAGCGACGAAACTCGAGGTTGTTTCGCCCTTATCGACGGGAAGCCTTGCGGCAGACTCGCTCAGGCCGCGTACTCCCGCGAAGCCTGTGGGGGCCCGCTGGCTGCCGTTCAGGGACTTGCAGGCGGTGCCGCGGTCGGTGCCGGCGGCGAACCTTCGGTGCCCGAAGTCCGGCTGGTCTCTTTCGAAGGCTCCTTGGAAGGCTCCTTGGAAGGCTCCTTGGTGGACTCCTGCGCGGCAGCCGTCGCAGCCGGACTGACTGTGGCGCCTTCCTGGCCACTACCTTCATTGCCGTCGCCGGAGGGCGCCTCTGTCATGGCCCGGCTCTCCGGGGCAGGGCTCCTGGGAGCCTGGCTCGCCGCCTGGCCCTGACCGGTGGCGGTCGCGCTGACGCTCGCTCCCGATTTCTTCGTCGCGGTCCTCGCGGAGGGCTTTTCTGCCGACTTGCCGACCGATCGTGCAGGTTCCGCTCGCAAGCTGACCAGCGCCGACAAATCGCGGTCCGGCGTCACCGCGTGTCGGCTGGCGAGATGCCCGGGCTTGCTGATGGTCAGTGTGACCGGCGTCGAACCCTTGGCCCAGGTCGTCACGAATGGCGTCGTTCCGAGCCGATCACCGCCGGGGCCGATGACGTCGGCGCCGCTCGGCTCGGACTCGACTCGCAACGACACAGTCGATTCGATCGCAGCGGCGACCTTGCCGTCACCGGCGGCGATCTTGCCGTCGCCGGCGGCGACCTTGCCGACTTCACCCACGCCGGCGGCGCTTGCGCCCGCCGCAAGCATCCCGGCAGCGCTTGCCACGCCGATGCCGTCGCCGGATGTCCCTGCAGGCGGCGCACCGCCGTTTGCGAGGCCGTTCGAACCCGGCACCTTGGGGGGCCCCGCGGCCGCCAGCGGCTGTTTGGTCGACCGCCCGGCGGCAGACGCAATCACTTCGTCGCGCGCTTCGTCCCGCGCCTCGCTCCGCTGCGCCAGCCGGCCAGCAGAGAACGCCGCCACGACGAGCACCCCGCCGGCGACCCACGGCCAGAACCGCAAACTCGGGTTGGGCACGCGCGCGCCGCTCGGCGACGACGCCGGCAGCAGACCATCGGACCGCGACGGGGTACCACCCGAGACCGCTGTGATGCTCGTGATCGAGGGCAACATCACCGCGGTGAGCACGGGTGTTTCGGCGTCCGCCGGCAGGGCGCCGGAGCCGACCGCGGGCATCGCCTCGAGCTCGTGCCCATCGTCACCGAATAGCTCGTTGAGCAGCTGTAGTTGCGCCCGCGGCGGCAGGGGAAAGGTCACGAGGAACTGATCCAGCTCGTCGGCCAGCTGCTTGGCCGACTGCGTGCGCTTCGAGCGATCGCGCTCGAGCGCATGCAACACGATGGCGTCGAGCGCCGCCGGCACGCCTGGCTCGAGCGAGGACGGCGGCGGTATCGGCCTCTGCAAGACGTTGTTCATCGTGTGGTAGTCGGACCGATCGTGGAACAGTCGTTTGCCGGTGAGGCACTCCCACATCACCACGCCGAGCGAGAAGATGTCGGTCCGCGCGTCCACCGCCTCGTGCTTGATCTGCTCGGGCGATAGATAGGACAGCTTGCCCTTCACGACGCCGGTCCCGGTGGTGTGTCCGCGCCCGCCGTCCATCAACGCCGCGCTCGCCTTGGCGATGCCGAAGTCGAGCAGCTTCACCCCGCCTGCCCGCAGCAGCATCACGTTCGAAGGAGAGACGTCGCGATGAATGATGTCGAGGCTCTTGCCCCCCGGTGCAGCCAGCGAATGTGCGTAAGAGAGGCCAGTCGCGACCTCGCGCGCGATCATCGCCAGCAGCCCCGGCGCCATGAACCGCCCCGCCGCCCGCAGCTGTCGCAAGACCGCCAGCAGATCCTTGCCGCGCAGGTACTCCATCGAGATGAAGTACGAGCCGTCGAGCTGCCCGAAGTCGTAGACCTGAACGATGTTCGGGTGATTGAGCAGCGCAGAGATGCGCGCCTCGTTCGCGAACATGTCGACCAGCTGGGGATTGTCGGCCTGGTCCCGCTGGATCCGCTTGACCACGAAGACGCGCTGAAAGCCCTCGGCCCCTTGCGCAACGGCTCGAAAGACCTCGGCCATGCCGCCGCGGCCGATGCATTCGAGCAACACGAAGCGACCGTAACGTTCGCCTTCGGGAGGAAACGGAGTGGGGGTAGAGGACGGCACTGGTCATCCCAAGGATCGGCAGGATTGCCGCCTTGATTGAGCCGCCGTCGCTGCGGTCCGTCAGGGCCGCGTCAAAAAGCGCGCGAGGATGGTCTTGAGTCCCACCTTGTCGAACTTCATCGTCACCCTCAGATCCGCGCCCGACGACTGCCAGCCGCGGACTTCGCCGAGCCCGAACTGCGGGTGGCGTAGCTTCGCGCCGATCCGGAGCCCGAGGCTGTTGCTTCCCGCCGACTCGTCTTCGTCGTAATGCACGGTGACC
Source organism: Myxococcales bacterium (assembly GCA_031398585.1). GTDB lineage: Bacteria > Myxococcota_A > Polyangia > Fen-1088 > Fen-1088 > JANNNO01. The sequence continues at coordinate 3,632 of JANNNO010000139.1, forward strand.
GTACCGGCGGTCTTCGGCGTCATCGACCGCCGCGGCCCGGCGTCCTCGTCCCCTCGGTTCGGCTGCTGCCCGCGGAAAGGCGCCCGCCCGCGTCCAGCCCCCACGCGATCTTCAATGCCCGCGCCACGGTTCCAGCGTCCGCCCCAGGGACCTGCGTTCTGCGTGTCGACGCTCAGATAGGCAGGTCGCGGCTGCACGATGCTCTCGACCACATCCTCGGGCATGTCGCGTAAAAAGCGGCTCGGCACGCCGCCCAGCTCTTGCCCCGAGAGCCGTCGCCGTCGCACACGCGTGAGAAAGAGGCGCTTCATCGCGCGCGTGACAGCGACGTAGCAGAGCCGCCGCTCCTCCTCGACGGCGCTGTCGTCATCGACGCTTCGGGCGTGGGGAAAGATGTTCTCTTCCAGGCCCGTGAGAAAAACCCACGGGAATTCGAGCCCCTTGGCCGTATGCACGGTCATCAGCGAGACCGCTCCCTTATCCGGATCGTAGCTGTCGACATCGGCGACCAGCGCCACCCGCTCGAGAAAACCCGCCAGGCTCGGCTCCTCGGCTTCGCGTTCGTATTCGCGCATCTGCGCCACGAGCTCGAGCAGGTTCTCCATGCGCCCTTCGGCTTCCAGCGTCGCCTCGGCCGCCAGCGCGTCCCGGTACCCGCTGTCCTCCATGACCTTCTCGGCCAGCGCCGCGATCCCAATGGCGTCGGTTTCGCGCAGCTCGTCCATCATCGTGAAAAACGCCGCCAGCTTCTTGCGCGGCCCGCTGCCCAATGCCACGGAGGCCTCGTCGGCGGCGGCCGTGCGCAACGCCTCCCATGCGCCCAGCTTCTTCTCCCGGGCGAAGTTTCCGATCTTCTCGAGGGTCGTGTCACCGATCCCCCGCGCCGGCACGTTGACGATGCGAAGAAGGGCGATTTCGTCGGCGGGGTTCTGAATGACCCGCAAATAGGCGATCAGGTCTTTGATTTCGGCGCGGTCGTAAAAGCGTGTCCCGCCCACCACCAGATAGGGGATGTCGCGCAGGCGCAGCGCCTCTTCCAGCACGCGCGACTGTCCGTTGGTCCGATAGAAGACCGCGAAGTCGCGCGGAGCCGCGTCTTCCCCAAGCGCACTCGAGATCCCGGCAGCGACGAACTCCGCCTCGTCTCGCTCGGTCTCGCCCTCGAACATCACGATCGGCTCGCCTGATGGCGCGTTGGTGAAGAGGCGCTTTTCCCGCCGCTCCGTGTTGCGCGCGATGACCGCATTGGCTGCGCGCAAGATGTTGCCGGTCGACCGGTAGTTCTGCTCGAGCTTGACGACGCCGGCGCCCGGATGGTCACGCTCGAAGTCGAGAATGTTGCGGATGTCCGCGCCCCGCCATTTGTAGATCGACTGATCCTCGTCGCCGACCACCGTGATGCTTCGGGTCTTGTGCGACAAGAAGCGCACCAGCCGGTACTGCACGCTGTTGGTGTCCTGAAACTCGTCGACCAGGACGTGATCGAAGCGCGTGGCGAGATCCGCCGCCGCGGGGGATTCGGTCGAGCAGAGCTTGAGCGCTTCGAGCAGCAACCCACCGAAGTCGGTCGCGTTCGCCGAACGCAGACGCTCCTCGTAGCCAGCGTATGCCTTGCCGATGACGTCTTCGAAGTAGTCGTTCGCCGCAAAGCCCGCCGAGGTCGTGCCGTTGTTGCGCGCGCGATCGATCGCCGACAGAACCTGCCGTACCGGGAACATTCGTTCGGGCACGTTGAGATCCGCCAGGACCTTGGCCAGCAGCCGCTTCTGATCGTCGTCGTCATAGATGACGAAGTCGCGCCGCAGGCCGATCGCCTCGCCGTAACGTCGCAAAAGCCGCGCGCAGAGGCCATGGAACGTGCCGATCCAGAGGCCGCCGACCCCGCGCTCCGGAATGCCGAGCAGACGGCCGGCCCGATCACGCAGCTCCTTGGCCGCCTTGTTGGTGAAGGTAACCACCATGATCCGCCGCGGATCGGCGCCGCTCGCCAGCAGTCTCGCCAGGCGGTACGTGATGACGCGCGTCTTGCCCGAACCCGCGCCCGCCACCACCAACAGCGGCTTGGGCGGAAACACGACGGCGTCCAGCTGCCCCGCGTTCAGCTCGGTCGCCAGCACCTCACGCGAAAAACGCGCCGGCGCCGCACCCGCAGCACGCGGCTTGTCGAGATCGATCAACTCCACGCCGACGTTTATACCGAATCGACGCCGAGCGAGCCGCCGTCGATTGCGCCGTCGTCAGGTTTTCCGCGCTGTCCCGGCTCGCGACCGAATATCGGCCGTGGGCCGGCGACAGCAACCACCGTGAACGCGCGTCAGTGCGTGACGGTCTTGCCGCTGCGGTCGTCGACACCAGGCGCGACACCAGGCGCAAGCTTCGCCCCGACGCCCGCGCGCTCGGCCAGTCCAGAGGCCGGCTTGTGAAGGACGACCAGCGTCGCCACGGTCTGCACTTCGTTGGTCTCGCGGGCGAACACCTGCACGATGTTGCTGCCCGGCCACAAGGGCACGTCGGTCTGGAACGGCAGCTTGTTCTTCGTCCCCCGGTTGGGCAGATAGAAGACCTTCTTGGCCGGCATCTTGGAATCGCGGTTGTAGACCCGAACGAAGAGGTCTTTGACCTGCACGTCGTCGCTGGCGACGCCCTTGATGGTGACCGAAGGCGTGGTGACCGTGGTTGGAGCGGTGACCGCCAACACCGGCGGCGTGACCTGCCAGATCGGTTGCACCGAGGGCGCCTTGCCTCCGCTGCCTTCCTTCACCTCGTCTGCCGCCACGAAGACGGGATGCTCGGGCTCGATCTCGACACGATAAAAGTCGCTGCCGCCGGCCTTCGCCTTTCCGGTCAACTTGAAGGAAGCCCCCGCGGGCACCTTGCCGACCAGCAGAGCTCCGGCGTTGGGAGCTTCCCGCAAAGAGACCTCACCCTTGCCGACGACCGTGCCCGAAGCCGGGCTGATCTCGACCGCGGTGGGCGCCATCTTGATGTTGATCTTGTCGGTGACCGACTCACCCAAGATCGGATCGGCGACCATCAGCTCCAGCGTGTATTCGTTGCCGCGGAACTCCGGGCCGATCTCGTACACGAACGAGAAGGTCTTGGTCGCCCCCGCCGCCAGCTCCTTGCTCTCGAAGCGGCCTTTGCTGATGAGCAGCCCCTCCTGGCCGGGACCGTTGCGCAGGATCGCTTCGGTCTTGACCGCCGCGCCCGCGCCGAGGTTCTTCACCTTGACCAGCAGGCGAACTTTCTCGCCCATCTGGACCTGACCGTCCTGGTTGCCCTTCACGTCGTCGACGGTCTGATAGTTGTAGGCGAACAGCGGCCGCGCCTTGCCCTCGACGTGAAGGTTGAGCTCGGGGTTGTTGGACTTGAGGGGCCCTTGCGCGGCCAACGACGCCCGGATGACATCGCTGCGTGTGAGCATGCCCCGCGCCACCTTCACCACGAGATCGAACGACTTGGATTCGCCGGGCGCGATCTTGCCGAAGATCATCTCGTTCTCGTCGAAGTACGGGTTCTCGCTCTTGAGCACCGCGCGCACACGGTGAACCGGGCCGCTGCCTGTGTTCTTGACCGTGCCGCGGATCTTCACGGTCTGGCCGGCCGCGATCTTGCCGTCGGTTCCCGGCGCGATCAGCGCGAACTGAACTTCACCAGCGGCCGGTGTGGCCGGCCCCGGGCTCCAGTCGACGCCCAGCTTCTCCAGCGCCTGCGCCAGCTTGCGATCCTCGTCGGCGCGCGCCTTTTCGAAGAATGCCTTGCTCTGCTGGAGCATCTCCTTGCGACGCGCTGACTTCGACTGGGCAAGCAGATCCCGCGCGAACTCCATCGGGTAGTCGGTCGCGTTCTCGTCGGGCTCTTCGATCTCCTCAGGCTCCGGCTCGCCTTCGCCATCGGTCCCGGCGGTCTCGTCCTCGTCCTGCAGGCGACGCTCCTGCCCAGGCGGCGGCACGTAGAGGTACGACACCGTCTCGGAAGGACGCGAGCCCTTCTGCGCGCTCGGGTGGTCGAGGTGCCACTCGTAGTCCGATTCCTGCCGCCGTCGCGTCGACTTCTGCAGGTTGATGATGCTGCGGTCCTGAATCTTGTCGACCCGCAACGGCACCAGCTCGATGTCAGGCGTGACGCCCACACCCTGGATCGACACATCTCCGGGGGTCAGGTACTGCGCCGTCGTCAGCTTGAGCCCCAGGCGATCGTCTTCGCCCTTGCCGTTCACGTTCACCGGCGAAGCGATGTCGAAGAGCATCTGCACAGAGCCCTTGCCGAAGGTGGTCTCACCAATGACGACCCCGCGGTCGAGGTTCTTGACCGCGCCTGCCACGATCTCCGAAGCGCTCGCCGAGTTCTGATCGACGAGGACCGCCAGCGGCAGCTTGGTGTTGCCGTTACGAGAGGCAGGCTCGTCCTTGCGCTGCGACCCGCCCACCCCGACCATCGAAACCAAGACGCCCGAATCGATGAAGTAGTCGGCGACCTTCATCGCCTGGTCGTAAAGACCACCGGGATCGCGGCGTAGATCCATGATCACGCCCTTGATCTTCTCTCGTTCGAACATCGCCATCGCTTCAAGGACGTCGCGCTCGGTGTTGGCGCTGAAGTTCCCGATGCGGAAATAACCGATCTTGACCGGCGGCTGGCCCGGACCGGCCGAGCTCTGCAGCACGCGCCCCGGATAAGGATCGAGCGCGGGCGGACGGATCGAATCGCGTACGATGGTGAACTTCTTGAGCCCGTCGACGCCAGCCCGCTCGATGTAAACGTCGACCGGGGCGCCCACGTCGCCGCGCAGTCGGTCCACCGCCTCGGTCAACGTCATGTTGACCGTCGACTCGTTGTTGATGCGCGCGATGTGATCCTTGGCTTTGATGCCGATTTTCTCGGCGGGGGTCAGCGGCATCGGCTTGCGCACGATGATGCGACCTTTGCGGTCCATGCCGATCACGATGCCCAGGCCGCCGAACTTGCCCTGCGTCTGGGTCCGCATGTCCTTGAAGCTCTCGACATCGAGCAGCACCGAGTGCGGGTCGAGCGTATAGAGAAGGCCATTGGCAGCCGCGACCTCGACGTCCAGCAGCCGACGCGCCTCGTCCTTGGCCGCTACCGGCTGCAGGTTCGGCTGGATGAACTTGAAGATGTCCTGCAGGACCCCGCGCATCGTCCAGGGCGAGTCGACCCGCTCGATGCTGAAAGTCTGCTCCTGGCCCCCCACCCTGACCTTGACCTGTTTGGGGTCGCGCTCGGGATAGCGGTCGATCAGAATCTCGGGGACGTCGCGCTGCAAGAAGTCGAGCGCGCCGACCAGCATGCGGCGGTGGTCGAAGCGTGACTTGTCGAAGTAGTTCTCACGTACGTGGAACAGCGTCTTCGTGATGACGGGCAGCTGAGCGAGATCGTAGTTGCCAGCCGTTTGCCTCACGGCGGCTCGCAGCGGCGCGTTTGCCTCGACCTGCAGATCCTCTCCGCGGTGGCGCACCGACAGGAACAGCGCGAGGGCGCATGCCCCGGCGAAGATGAACGCCTTTCGAAAACGACGCATAGGCAGCTCCGAGGATGAAGGGGGCTTCGAAGGATCGTCGAGCAGATCCATACGGCCGAATGATAGCAGAGGGCCCCGGTTCGTCCCCGATTTCCACCGGTGTCTGGGGGGCACCTACGCGATGGAGCGTGGCACTTCACTCCCGATCGGCGGACGCCTTGCTGGAGTAAACTGGCAGGCTACTGTGGTTTTTGAAAGTCGTTCGCGCAACCCGAGGCCGTCGTCGTCGCCACGATTCTTCCGACCCGTGCGCGTCGCCGTGGTCGGGCTGCCGCTGCTCTTCGTGCCGCAGCTGCTCGGCGATCCTTCGGGGGCGCTCCGGGCTTGGTTTCCCCCCGAGCCGCACTCGGTCGACCTCGAGGGGCGCCACACGAATGGCTTCGACTTCGACGGCGTTGCCGCCAAACGTGCCGTACGCGATCTGCTCAACAACCCGCCTGCACCCGAAGTGCTGCGCGCGCCGGTGGGGGCCAACGACACCAGCGGCCTCAACGGCTTCATGATCGTAGGTTCGGTCGCGGTTCTCGCCGCCGAGCCGAGCATGATCACCCGCAAGGACACCGGCTGGGGCATCACCCCCTTCGAAAACCTCGCCAACTTGGCGACCCGATTCGTCGAGGCTTTCGGCGACGACTACGACCAGCTCGCGGTCTTTCTCGCCTTCCCGGATCGCCTCTCGCCCAATGCGCTCGCCTACCAGCAAGGCGTCACCAACGACGTGCGTGGCATCGGCCTTGGTCTCTTCAATCACAGCGCCCGCTTCGGGTCCAAGGGACGCCTGCAGACCGTGCTCAACATGAAGCGCATCAACCTCTACGGGCGCGATGCCGCCGGCGATCCCGACAACGGCCTTTACCCGGTCTGGGCGCAAGAGGCCGCCCATCGCTGGTTGGTCCACTTCACCTACCAGCGGGCCGGCGATGCCAAACCCAACGATGGTCTGCTCGGGCGACAGAACGCACACTGGTCGCGTGGGGTCGAGGCGCAAGGCTCGATCCTCGAAGGCTACGACTGGAAGGACAATGGCGACGGGACCTTCACCCCGGGCAAGCGCAACTTCCGCTACGGCATCCTCGACCAGTACGGCATGGGGCTGCGAAAGGCCGCCGAGGTGCCGAAGTTCTACTTGCTCGAGAACCTCACCGACGAGGCCGGGACGGCGATACCGGCGGGCCCCCTCGGCGCCGCGGGTCGTTTTCGTGGCACCAAGATCGATCTCGGCATCGAGGACATCATTCGCGCCGTCGGCCCGCGCGATCCGGAGATCGACGCCGTGGCTCAGGAGCTGCGCATGGGGGTGATCCTGCTCGGCCTGCCCGGTGACGACATCGGGAACCTCGTCGGGGAAGCGTTTCAGATCGACAACACCCGGAGCCGCTGGACGATGTTCTACAACACCGCCGGTGGTGGCCGTGGCCGCGTCTGCACCAACCTCCTTCGTCCCTGCCGCGGCCCCGCCTTCGCGTTTGGCACCGCGACCTTGGATGAAGGTCCGGGGGCAGCCACCGCCGACGGTGTCCCTGGCCGGGGCGAGCCTTTCGTCCTCTCGGTCGAGATCACCAACACCGGTGATGAGCCTGGCCCCGCCGCCATCGTCGCAACTGCGCCCGGTTTGACCTTCTCGCCGTTGGCAGCGCCGCCGATCATTGCAGCGGGCGAAACCAGGGTCGTGCCCCTGCAGGGACGCGTGGCGGCCAACGTTACCTGCGGCCAGCCGATCACCGTCGATCTGCGCATCGCGGTCGGCAAGGCCCCGTCGCGCGACTTTCGCGACGTCGTCGTCGGCCTGGCACCCAAGGTGGTCGAATCGTTCGAGGGTGCAGCCGCTCCGGCCGGCTGGCGCGTGAATCCCGCCGGTACCGACAGCGGCGAGGCGGGTCGCTGGGCCTGGGGAAAACCGATGCGCGCTGTCGCTTTCGACTACACCTTGCAGCCCGGGGCGGCGTTCTCGGGGGAAGGCGCCTTTGCCACCGGCCTCAGCAGCATGGAAATCGACAATGTCGAGGGGCGAACCACGCTGGAATCGCCGGGGTTGCCCGTTGCCGGTCTCGTCGCCCCGATCCTGTCGTACCAGGTCTACTTCGTCGCCGCCGAGTTCTCGCAGGAGGTCCTCGTGCCGTCGCCCACGGGTGTGCTGCTCGTGCAGGCCTCGATCGATGGCGGCGCTACGTACATCGAGGTCGATCGCATGACCGGCATGGCGACGGGCTGGCGTCGCCGCGTGATCCCTCTCACCGGCAAGCTCGGCGCCGCGCTGGCAGGGGCCAAGGACGTGAAGCTCCGCTTCGTTGCCGAGGAGAACACGCAGTCGGTGCGCCCGGTCATCGAGGCGGCCATCGACGAGGTGGGTATCTTCGAGCCGACGACTGAATGTCGCGCCGAGGTCGTTCCCCCCGAACCAACCGGCGGCACGGATGGTGGCGTGGTCGTTGACGGCGGTGTTGCCAATGCCAACGGCGACGAGGGCTGCGGCTGTCGCGTCGGAGCGAGCAGGCGGGCCGGTGGTGGCGGGGTCGCAGGTCTCGCGGGGCTCATGCTCCTCGCCGGGTTCGGTTGCGCCCTGGGCCGCCGCCGTGCCCGACGCCGTCATACCTCCGCGACCATCGAGCGCCAACCCGAGCGGCCCCAAGGCAATCTGGCCACGTCACGGGGATCCGCTCCCAGCCTGTGCGGTCGCTCGTGAGCGATCCCGGTGGCGACTCGAACAAGCCGAGCAAGCCTGACAAGCCGAGTAAGCCTGACCAGCCGAGCCGGCTCGAGCAGCACGAAGCCAGGTCCGGGCCGCCGGCGTTGCCGGGCGTGCTTTACGTCGTCGCCTCCCACCTGGGAAATCCCGCAGATCTGTCGCCCCGGGCGGTCGAGACGCTGGGCACCGCGGACCTCGTGTTCGCCGAGGACACACGCACCGCCCGTCGGCTCTGCGAGGCGCACGGGATCAACCCGGCTTTGCGTTCCTGCTTCGACGGCAACGAGGACGAGCGTGCAGTCGAGGCGGTCGCCCTTCTGCGCCAAGGCCAGCGTCTTGCGCTCTTGTCGGAAGCCGGCACGCCCGCGGTCTCCGATCCCGGCTTCCGGGTCGTACGAGCCGCAATCGACGCGGGTGCGCGGGTCGTCCCCATCCCGGGGCCATCGGCGGTGCTCGCTGGCCTCGTCGCTTCGGGCCTACCCACCGATCGCTTCTTTTTCGTGGGATTTCCCCCGCGAAAACCGGGAGCTCGCCGGGCGCTCTTCGACCGCCTGCGCGATCTGCCCGCCACCATCGTGCTTTACGAATCACCCCACCGCACCGCCGAGACACTCGCCGATCTCGCGACGTCGTTCGGCGCCGACAGGGCCGCTTGCCTCGCGCGCGAGCTGACCAAGACCCACGAGGAGCTGGTTCGCCTGCCGCTCGGCGCGCTCACCGCTCGCTACGAAAGCGAGCGCCCCCTTGGTGAGATCACGCTGCTGGTCGCGGGTGCGCCCGACCCCGACGAGGCCGCGGGCCCCACCGCCTCGCCAGAGCTGACCGAGCGCGCGCGCCGCCTGCTGGCGGCCAACTACAGCGCCCGCGACGTCGCTGACATCTTGGCCGCCGAGACCAACCGTCCGCGCAAGGAGATCTACCCCCTCGTGCTCAGTCTCAGCAACCGCCCGTGACCGCCTTCGGGGCGCCGGGACGCAGCTTTCGGGGCGCCGGGACGCAGCCGGCGCGGGCGCCGGGATCATAACTGGGGGGGGAAGGCGGGATCGCAGCCGGGGCGGGGTGATTACTCGCGATCGCGCAGCCCGAGCTCTTTCATCTTCGTCTGCAGGCTCTTGCGCGAGATTTTCAGTTTCCGCGCCGCCTGCGTAACATTGCCGCCGGTCTCATCGAGCGCCCGCTGGATGAGCTCTCGCTCGACTCGCTCGGTCTCTGCTTTGACGGCTTCCTTGAGCGAGCCGACAGCTTCTGGCGATCCAACCGCTGCTACCGCCGGCAAGCTGCCGTGACTGGGGGCGTGAATCACCGCAGGCAGACTCGGCTGGCTTGGCGATGGCGCTGATGCTGGCGCGGGCGCTGCCGAAGGTGACGACGGGGCGGTCGTGCCCATGCCGGGCGCCGGCGGCACCCGCTCGTCAATCGTGACGCCACCCGAAAGCTCGCCCGGCAGGTTCCCAAGCCGGATCACCGAACCCTCGCAAAAGAGCATGGTCCGCTCGATGACGTTCTCGTGCTCGAGGATGTTCCCCGGCCAGTTGTACGAGACCAGCCGCTCCACCGCGTGCGGCTCGATGTGGGTGATCTCCTTGCGCAGCCGATCGTTGAACTTGGTGATGAAGTGGCTGACCAGAAGGGGAATGTCCTCGCGCCGGTCCCGCAGCGGGGGCAGGTGAATCGGCACCACGTTGAGGCGGTAGTAGAGGTCCTCGCGGAACCCGCCGGTGATGATCTCGGCCGCGAGATCGCGGTTGGTGGCCGTCACGAGCCGCACGTCGACCTTGATGGTCTTGATGCCACCGACGCGCTCGAACTCCGATTCCTGCAGCACGCGCAGCAGCTTGACTTGCATCTCGACCGGGATCTCTCCGATCTCGTCGAGAAACAGCGTCCCGCCATGCGCCAGCTCGAACCGACCCGGCTTGGCGCCGACCGCGCCCGTGAAGGCGCCCTTCTCGTAACCGAAGAGCTCCGATTCCATCAAGGTCTTGGGAATCGCGGCGCAGTTGATCTTGATGAACGGACCGCCGTGGCGCGACGAGTTTTCGTGCAGCGCCCGCGCGATGAGCTCCTTGCCGGTGCCCGATTCGCCCGTGATGAGCACCGTCGAAGGGGTGTTGGCCACCTTCTCGATGATCGCGAAGATCTGTCGAATCGCAGGCGAATCACCGACCAGGCGAAAGCGCCCGCGCGTCCCGGCCTCCTCGGGGCTGGGATCCCGGCGCGACAACGCGTGGGTCTTGAGCGCTTTGGCGATGATCTGCCGGATCTGCTCTTGGTCGAAGGGCTTCTCGACGTAGTCGAACGCCCCCAGCTTGACCGCCTCGACCGCGTTCTCGACCGAACCGTGCGCCGTGATCATGACCACCGGCACGTCGGGGTGATCGACCGACAACTTGCGCAGCAGCGCCATGCCGTCGATGCCCGGCATCTTGAGATCCGTGATGACGGTGTGGATGCCCCGGCCCATGCGTGCCAGCGCCTCTTCGCCGTTGGCCGCCGTCACGACGTCGTAGCCATCGCGCTTGAGGATCGCCTCGAGCACGCGACGAATGTTGAGCTCGTCGTCTGCGATGAGGACGCGCTTGGCTTCGACTTCAGGCACGGCAGGAATGTATCACCGTCGGGCCTCTCCTGCCGGTCGCGGCCGCTCCCCTGTCGACCCGGCAAAGGTGGCTGCGGGGGCCCTCGGCGCGGCTATGACGCCGGTCGCGGCGGCGGAGCGATCTCGATCGGTTCGGATTCCGCGGTGTCGGTGAGCACGAGAGGAGTGAGGCGCGACTCTTCGGGCAAGGGCGGCGGCCGCTTCTTGGTCTCGGCGTAGGAGGCGAAGACGTCCGCCTCGATGGGGAGCAGAACGGTGAAGGTCGACCCCGCTCCCGGCTTGGAACGAACCTCGATCGTGCCGCCGTGATTCTCGATGATGCGCTGGCTGATCGGCAACCCGAGGCCGGTTCCCTTCTCCTTTGTGGTGAAGAACGGGATGAACAGGTTCTTGAGGTCGCCGGCCGGGATCCCGGGCCCTGTGTCGCGAAAACGCACCTCGAGAAAAGCAGCCGTCGCTCCCCGGCGTGTCGAGCGCCGCAAGCTGCTGGAGACCTGAAGCTTGCCACCCTCGTGCATCGCCTGGATCGCGTTGAGTGACAGGTTGAGGAAGACCTGCCGCAGCTGTTCCGCGTCCGCTCTGACCTGGGGCAGCCCCTCGACGAGCGCAGTCGAGATCTTGACCGTGTGCGATCCCTCGACCGCCTTTTCCAGAAGCTGCAACGTCCGCCGCACCACCTCGTTCACGTCGAGCGGTTTGGGATCGCCGCGATAGGGCCGCGCATAGTCGAGGAACTGCGAGACGATCTTGTT
>JANNNO010000161.1:0-27201 GCA_031398585.1 Myxococcales bacterium
GTCCCACCCACCGAGCTCGCCCCGGGGGCGACCGGTGGGGGGGCGCGCCACACCCAAACGATAGAGCTGTGCGTTAAAGCCGTATAGCGAGGGTGGGGTTAGACGTCTATCTCGCCCGCTTCTTTTTTCGCGGCCCACCTGTGCGTGCAACGAGGCGAGCCCCGCCGGTCGCCCGCTCGCCCGGTCGTTACGAGCTCAGCGGGTCAGCGGCTCACGGCTGCAGCTTGTACGTCAGCGGAACTTCGACGACCAGCCCGCCTGCCAGGGCTGGCGGGGGCGGCGGAAAGGGAGAAGCGGCGCGCACGGTCCGCAGAGCGGCTTCGCAGAGCAGCTCTTCGCGGCAGGCTCCGCGGGTGCGAACGCCGAGCAGCTGACCGCGCCCATCGAGAGTGAGCTCGACGATCACTGTGCCCTCGGCGCCGAGGCGCTCCGCTTCGGGGGGATACTCGAAGTGGGCCGCCACGCGCGGGCGCAAGATCTGGTTGAGGTACTGGCCGGTGAGAGCCATGCGTTCGGCTTCGGGAAGGACGCGTCCCACGCCGCCCTGCCCCGTGGAACCAGGGGCACCGGCGCTGGAGCCCGCGACGGCGGGAACGTCGGCGGTCTCACTCGGCGCTGGGGCGGCTGCTTCTGGTGGTGGGACCACCGCCGGCCGCCGCATCGGCTTGCGATCGGGCTGCGGCATGGCCACCCGTTTGGGGGGCGCCGCGGAACGAGCGCGCGCGACCTTGTCGGGTCCCAAGGGAGGAAGTCCGGGACTGAGGGAGAGAAAGCTGACCGCCACCCGGGGCGGCGAGAGCTCTTCTACGTGCCATCCCGAGCGCGCAAAGGCGAAAGCGAGCACGCCCGCATGCAACGCGAGCGAGCCCGCGGAGGTCAATCTTCGCGCCAGGCGCGAGCGATCCGGATGACAGCGATCAGCGAGAAAACCCGCGAAGACAGCCGTGGCCCCGGGCGCGGTGCCGGCGCCGTCGGACAGAGGAACAGGTGCGGTCGGCTTGGCGACCACGGCTTCGGGCTGGCAGTCCGGCGCCGCTGGCATCTCGGTGACACCCGCGGGCGTCGGCTCGAAGGTGGCGAGATCGGCGGCTCCTGGACCGGGCCATGCCCGTTCCGCCGGCTCGTCCTTGGGTGCCATGCAGCGAATGTGACATTCATTCTCAATATCTACAAGAGGGGAGAATCAGTAGCGCCCGGCAGGATGAGGAAACCCCGGGAAGCCGCCGCCTTGACACAAAGCTGGATAAAATTAGTAACTAAAACTACTTTTCACGACTCAATCCGAGACGCAAAAGCGTCGATGCGCCAGGGTCCATGTCGCTCGCCTCACCATCTCGGTGGCGACCTCTCCTGGTCGTCCTGTTCATGCAGCTCATCCCCGCCGGGTCGCAGCCCGCGCGCGCCAGCCACACGGCGAAGCCAGACCCCGTGAAGGTCTGGAATCAGATCGCGCTCGAGAGTGCGCGCGCCCGCCGGGCTTCGGACGCCGACATCGCCCGCTTGGCTGCTTTGGTCAACGTGGCCATGTACGACGCCGTCAACAATCTCTCGACGGGCTGTGGCCGCGCGGACCGAACCCATGCGCTGGTGCCGCCCGACCGCGCCCCTTCGGACGGCAACGAATACGCAGCGGCTTCCGCGGCCGCCCACGCGGTGCTGGAACGGCTCTTTCCCGAAAACGCCGCTCGCTTCGCCGCGCAGCTCGCCGCCGATCTCAAGGCCCTGCCCGGTCGCAGCTCGGTCAACGCGGGGCGGATCTATGGCTCGAGCATCGGCGCGCAGGTCGTCGCTGCCAGGAGCAACGACGGATCGTCTCCGGTGCAGGTCGGTCCGCCTGGCTACGGCGTAGGTCAGTTCACCGGCGCCTTTGCCGGCATCCAGTATCGCAACCTCAAGCCTTTCGCGATCGCGAACCCAGCTGAATACGTCACGGGCGGCCCTCCGGCGCTGGAGAGCGTCGACTACGCCGCCGCCTTCGCCGAGGTCAAAGTGATCGGCAGCGCCGCGCTGGTCGATGCCGACAAGGCCGCCATCTATCAATACTGGAGCCTGTCGGCAGGGACCGCGCAGCCGCCCGGCGAGTGGATGAAGATCGCCATCACCGTTACGGAGGCGCGTGCAATCGATCTCGAGGACAAGGTGCGCCTCTTTGCTCTGGTCGCGATGGCGCTGGCCGACACCGTCGCGCCAACGGTGACCACCAAGCTCACGTACTCGTCATGGCGACCGCTCACCGCCATCCGGGCGGCGGCCGACGATCAGAATCCCGAGACCGAGGCGAATCCCAAATGGTCGCCGCGCGCGGGGACCGCCGGCAGCTCGCCCGAACACATCTCAGGCCATAGCTCCTTTAGCGCCGCGGCCGCCACCGTCCTGGCCGGCTTCTTCTGTCAGGACGAGATTGCCTTCTCGCACGTCTCCGATTCGTCCCTTGGTGGGGAGGCGCGGAGGTTCCGCAGCTTCTCGGCGGCCGCTGCCGAGGCCGGGCGCTCGCGGGTGCTGGGCGGCATCCACTTCGAGTTCAGCAACCAAGCTGGCCTCGAAGCGGGACGAGGCGTCGCCAGTGAGATCCTCGGTAAGATGCTTCTCAAGCGCCGCGGCAAGACCCACCACGGCCGTTGCCCGCTCTGACGCCGCCCCCCGATCGTCCGTGACAGAGGGCCGGCCAGGCCCAGGCGGAATGCGGATCTTCTTGCGTTGGTGTGTGCGTATGTAGGACTACGTTTGCGTGTGCTGAAGTTGCTCCGGTGTCGTACTGTTGCGGTGTTGTCACGCTCGCTATTTCTGAAGCTTTTCTTACTCTCCACGGCACTTGGCGCGGCTGCCTGCGAGGACGGCCAACCGGCGGGTCCGATCCAAAGCCTTCGCTGTGATGGGCCTTGCAACGGCGGCGATCTCGGCCCGACGGAGGTTGCGCCTGGGCCCCTGCAGAGTGACGCGGGCACGGGCGACGAGGTCGACGCCGGCAGCGTTCAGGAAGACGCTGGCCAGACCGACGTTGCCACGGCCGAGGACACTGGCGAGCCTCAAGGCGCGCTCGACGCCGGCGAGCCCAAAGAGCCGCAGGACACCGGTCCCGCCGGTGGTGACGGCCAAGCGGGCGGCGAGGACGTGGGGCCGTCGATGGCCGACGCATCGGTTCCACCCTCCACCCAAGACGCCGCCGCGCCCCCTCCCGCACCTGTCGATATGGCGCCCCCGCCCGCCGTCGATCTGGCTCCGCCACCACCGCCACCGCCCGCCACGTTGGTCACGCTCACGCCCGGGAGCCAGGCGTTCACCGCGCCGACCGCGGTGGTCGTGACGGCGACGCTGCCCGGGGTCGCGCTTCATTGCACCGTCGACGGAACGGTGCCCACGACGAGCTCACCGACCATCGCGGGGCCCATCGCCGTGGATCGGCCGATGACTTTGCGAGTGCTGGCGATCGAAGGGGCGCGGCAGGAGGTCCACTCGGCGGTCTATTTTCCGATCGGGGCCGATGTCGCGGCGTTTTCCTCCAACCTGCCGCTGGTCTTTCTGCACTCGCTGAATGAAGTGGAACCACCCCGGACGCACTTCACGAACACGCCAGCCGCGATGCTGCTGGCCCGGCCCGAGGCCGGGGTGGCGCGCGCCACCGGGCCCCTCGATGTGGCCTCACGAGTGGGCTGGAAAGTCCGAGGACGAACCTCACGCAATTTCGATCAGCGCAGCTTCGCGGTCGAGCTGTGGGGGACCGTCGACGGCGACGATCTCGACTTGCCGGTGCTGGGGATGCCCAAGCAGTCCGATTGGGTCTTGCACGGGCCCGCACACATCGATCGGTCGCTGCTGCGCAACGCCCTGTTCATGGAGCTGACCCGCAGGGCGGGGCACTGGGCGCCGCGAACCCGCTTCGTCGAGGTCTTTGCCGAGAGCGAAGGCCGGCCGATCACCTTCGGGAGTTACCGCGGCATCTACACGCTGATGGAGAAGGTGAAACGCGATCCGCAGCGCGTGAACATCACCAAACTCCGCAAGAGCGACATTGCGCTGCCGGCCCTGACCGGCGGGTACATCTTCAAGGTCGACGACAACTTCGCTCCTGACGAGATCCCCTTCGTGGCCGGCGGCCTGACCATGGAGCTGGCGGACCCCGATCCCGACGAGGTGACAGCCGAACAGCTCGGCTATCTGACCGACACGGTGAATGACTTCGCGGCGGCGTTGGCCGCGCCGGGTGGCGTGAACCCGCGCACCGGGCAACATTACAGCGCGCTCATCGACGTCGACTCGTGGATCGATTTTCACATCCTCAATGTCTTTGCCAAGAACGCGGATTCGCTGCGCCTGTCGGCCTATTTTCACAAAGATCGCGGCGGCAAGGTGAAGGCCGGGCCGATGTGGGATCTCGATCGTTCGGCGGGCGCCGACGACGTGCGAGTCATGGCGCCGGAGGATTTCTCGGCGACCAATGGTACCGACGTCTTTGCGGCGCCCTGGTGGGCGGATCTTTTTCGCGATCCCGCGTTCGAGGAGCGTTACTGGAAACGCTGGGAGGAGCTGCTTGGCACGCTCCTGCGGGCTGACGTGATCGCGCCGATCATCAACGGAATGGTCGCCGAGCTGAAAGCTGCGCAGCCGCGGCACATCGCTCGCTGGACCGGGAGCCAGCCAGCGGGCGGCTACGATGCGGAGATCGAGCGGCTACACGACTGGATCGTCGACCGCATCGCCTGGCTCAAAGCGAACTTGCGCAAACGTTAGGTGGCGGGGCCATCGGCGAGCCCCCCCGCGCCGGCTCACTCGGCCGCGGCGCGTTCGCGGCCAAGCTCGGCCAAGATGGCGTCGATGTTCTTCTTGGCGTCACCGAACAGCATCAGCGTGTTGCTCTTGTAGAAGAGCGGATTGTCCACGCCCGCGTAGCCGCTCGCCATGCTGCGCTTCATGACCACGCAGGTCTTGGCCTTCCAGACCTCGAGGATTGGCATGCCGTAGATCGGGCTGCCCGGATCGTCGAGCGCGCCCGGGTTCACGATGTCGTTGGCGCCGATGACGATGACCGCGTCGGTCTCGGGGAAGTCGTCGTTGATCTCTTCCATCTCGAGCACGATGTCGTAGGGCACCTTGGCCTCGGCCAGCAGCACGTTCATGTGCCCGGGCAGGCGGCCGGCGACCGGGTGGATGGCGAAGCGGACCTCGGCGCCGTGATCCCGCAGGATCTTGGTCACTTCGTAAAGGGGATACTGCGCTTGCGCCACGGCCATGCCGTAGCCGGGCACGATGACGATCTTCTTGGAATCGCGCAGCAGGCCGGCAGTCTCGGGCGCGGTGATGCTGCGGACCTCTCCCGCCGGGGCGGCGGCCGTGCCCTTGGCGGGTGCAGCCCCCTCGTCAGCGCCAAAACCTCCCAGGATGACGCTGAGGAAGGATCGGTTCATCGCTTTGCACATGATGTAGCTGAGGATCGCGCCCGACGATCCGACCAGTGCACCCGTGATGATGAGCAGATCGTTGGCCAGCATGAAGCCGGCAGCGGCGGCCGCCCAGCCCGAGTAGCTGTTGAGCATCGAGACCACGACCGGCATGTCGGCGCCGCCGATGGCCATCACGATGTGAATGCCAAGCAGGGCAGCGAGGGCGGCGTTGACCACGAGAGGCTGCACACCCGCGTGCGCGTCGGCAGCGACGAAATCGGCGCCCATGGCGACGCAAACCACGACGGCGGCGAGGTTCACGAGATGACGCCCGGGGATCAACACCGGCCGCGATCCGATGAGCCCCTGCAGCTTGCCAAAAGCAACCAACGAACCGGTGAAGGTCAACGCGCCGACGAAGGTTCCGACGAAGATCTCCACCTCGTGGATCGTTGCTTCGATGCCGGTTAGGTGGCTGTTGGGATCGAGGTAGCTGGCGAAGCCGACCAGCACGGCGGCCGCGCCGACGAAGCTGTGCAGGATCGCCACCAGCTGTGGCATCGCCGTCATGGCGACGCGGGCCGCGAGCGCGGCGCCAATCACGCCGCCCGTACCGAGAGCCGCGAGCAGAACGCCGTAGCTCTCCACTTTGGGGCCCAGCGTGGTGGCGACGATGGCGAGCGCCATCCCGATGATGCCGAGCCAGTTGCCGCGCGCGGCGGTTTTCTGGGCCGACAGACCCGAGAGGCTGAAGATGAAGAGGAGACCCGCGCCCAGGTAAGCCAGCGTGACGAGGCTCTGTGGCATGACCGCTACCTCCGGAACATGCGCAGCATGCGCTGGGTGACGAGAAAGCCGCCGGCGACGTTGATCGCGGCGAGCAAGATGGCGACGGCGCCGAGCATGACCACCGGGGATCGGATGGGCCCCGAGACCTGGAGCATACCGCCGATGACGATGATGCCGCTGACCGCGTTGGTCACGCTCATGAGCGGGGTGTGAAGCGCGGGCGTCACGTTCCAGATCACCTGCCACCCGATGACACACGAAAGAGCGAAGACCGTGAGGTGAGTGAGGAAGCTGGCAGGCGCGACCAGGCCCAGCGCGACCAGCCCCGCCACCAAGATGGTCAGCGCGATGGCGACTCCAACACCGCGAGAAGCGGGCGGCTTGGCGGGCACGGGCGACTTGACGGCTGCCATCGGCGGCGGCGTCGCCCGCATTTTTTCGGCGTTTTTGGCCGTGACCTCTTTGCGCGGCGGCGGCCACATCGTCTTGCCATCCAGCAAGACCAGCGCGCCGCGCACCATCTCGTCGTCGAGATCGACGTGAAAGCTCTTGGCGCCGCCCATCTCGGCCAGCAGATGCGCGAGGTTCGAGCCGTAGAGCTGGGTCGCCGTGGGCGCCAGCCGACTTGGCAGATCGACGTAACCGATGATGTGCACCCCGTGCTTCTCCACCACGGCGCCCGGTTCCGTGAGCGCGCAGTTCCCGCCGTTCTCGGCCGCGAGATCCACGATCACCGAGCCGCGTTTCATGCTCTTCACCATGCCCTCGGTGATCAGCACCGGCGCGGGCTTGTTGGGGATGAGCGCGGTCGTGATGATGATGTCGACCTCTCTGGCCTGCGCTGCGAACATCGCCATCTCGGCCTGGATGAAAGCGGGGCTCATCTCCTTGGCGTAACCGCCGGCCCCCTCGCCCTCCTCGGCGACCTGCAGCTCGATGAAGTCCGCCCCCATGCTGCGGACCTGGTCCTTGACCGAGGGTCGCGTGTCGAACGCGCGCACGATGGCGCCAAGGCCGCGTGCGGCGCCGATGGCGGCGAGCCCCGCGACGCCGGCGCCGATGACCAGCACCTTGGCAGCCGGCACGCGGCCTGCCGCGGTCATCTGCCCGGTAAAGAAGCGGCCGTAGAAGCTGGCGGCCTCGATCACGGCGCGGTAGCCGGCGATGTTGGCCATCGACGAGAGCGCATCGATCTTCTGCGCACGGGTGATGCGCGGCACCTGATCAATCGCGAGCGCGGTGATCTTGCGGGCGGCCAGGCGCGCGATGAGCTCTTGGTTTTTTCCCGGCCAGAGGAAGCTGATGAGCGTCGCGCCTGGCTCGAGCAGATCGGCTTCGTGAACCCCGAGCCCGGCATGCATCATCGGGGGCTGGACCTTCAGCACGACGTTGGCTCCCGCGTAGAGCTCACGTGTGTCGGCGACGATCTTGGCGCCGGCCGCGGCGTAGTCCTCGTCCGAGAAGGCAGCTCCCTTGCCGGCGCCCGTCTCGATGTGGACATCGAAGCCGAGCTTGCAGAGACGAGCAGCGGATTCCGGCGTCGCGGCGGCACGGCGCTCGGCGGGACGAACTTCGATCGGCACCACCAACTTCATGCGATCTCGGCCTCCTTTGGGCACCCCATTGTACGCGTTGTGACGGCCAGGGCGCGCGCGACCCACGGGAGAGATCAGGAGCGAGGCGTGGGTAGCACCCTCGGTGGCGCGCGCGTGCAAACGGTCTCACGAATCGCGAATCCGACTGTGTTTAGATTTTACCCGGCGCCGGGGTCGGTGGACCACTGCATATGTTATGCCCGGGCTTCGCCTTGGAGATGGTATGCCGGAACCCGCCCTTCGCCTCTGCGTTTCTCTTCTGCTCGCGATGGCGATGCCCGGAGCGGCGCTCGCCGCGGAGCCGTCAGGTGGCGTGAATGCCATCGAGCCTGGCGTCGACCTGCGCAGGCACGAAGCGCTCGTCACCGGCTGGCATAACAAAGTCAGACCGTTCGTCGCCGAGCACTGCCTCTCTTGCCACGGCGCCGACAAGCCCAAGGCCGACCTCGATCTGGCGCGTTTCGCCGACCTGCCGTCCGTGGTCGCCCAGCATCGGCAATGGCAGACGGTGCTGGAGGTGCTCGAGGGCGGGGAGATGCCCCCGCGCAAGGCCAAGCAGCCTTCGCCCGAGGCGCGGGCCGAAATCGTTGCGTGGCTCAAGGATCTGCGAAGTTACGAAGCCGACCGCCATGCCGGCGACCCGGGGCTGGTCCTGGCGCGGCGACTGTCGAACGCGGAGTACGACTACACCGTGCGCGACCTGACCGGCGTCGATATCCGCCCGACCCGTGAGTTTCCCGTCGATCCGGCCAACGAGGCCGGCTTCGACAACTCGGGCGAGTCGCTCGCGATGTCGCCGGCACTGATGCGCAAGTACCTGGCGGCGGCACGCACGGTCTCCGAACACGTGGTTCTGACCCCGGACGGGCTGCGCTTTTCGCCCCACCCCGTGGTGACCGACATCGATCGCGACAAGTACGCCGTCCTGCGGATCATCGAGTTTTACAAACGACAGCCGACTGACCTCGCCGCTTACTTCGAAGCCGCCTGGCGCTATCACCACCGCGCCCGGCTCGGCCGGCCCGACGAGGCGCTTGCGGGTGTGGCCGCCGCCATGAAGGTGAGCCCGCGCTACCTGGCGACAGTCGCACAGGCTCTGTTCACGCCGGAGCCCGAAGGCCCGATGGCCAAGGTGCAGGCTCGTTTTGCGGCGCTACCGGCTCCGACCGGTGAAAAGCCGAGCGCCGCCGAGCTGGCTGCCGTCCGCCAGGGCGCCGAGCAGATGCGCGATTTCATCGTGCGGGTGCGCGAACGGACGGTTCCCACCTGGAAGAACATCCAGCTCAAGGCGGTCGCCACCGGCGCGCAACCCTTCATTCTGTGGAAGAACACTCAATACGCCACTCACCGCCGCGCCTTCGATCCGGGCAAGCTGTGGGTGGCGAACGACGCCGAAGGCACCGACGAGATCGCTCGACGCGCCGAAGGGATTGCGACCTTGGTGGCAACCAACATGCGCGCGCTCGGTCCCCTCGGGGCGAGCAGCGTCGCTGCCGCGCCACTCGATTTCTACCGACACTTCATCGCCACTTACGCGAAGCCCGACCCCGACCTGGCGATCCCGCCGGGCGCGGAGGCCCGCCGTCGCTACGAAGCGGCCTTCACGCGATTCGCGCAGATCTTCCCTGACGCGTTCCTCGTCTCCGAGCGCGGGCGCGCCCACCTCGACCGGCCCAAGGAACTGCAGGACAAGGGCCGCTTTCTCACGGCCGGCTTTCACAACATGTTCGGGTTTTTCCGCGATGATCGCCCGCTTTGCGAGCTGATCCTGGACGAAGCCGGCCGCAAGGAGCTCGACCGACTCTGGCGCGAGCTCGACTTCATCACCGACGCGCCCACTCGACAGCACGCGGACTTCATCTTCTACGAACGGGCCGAGCCGCCGCGAACCATCAAGGGGCCCGAGTTCGACTTCGTCCGCTCGGAAGACAAGAACGCGACCAGCTCGGCGATGGTCCGCCGCATGAGTCAGATCTACATCGCCAAGGCCAAGCAGCATCTGCGCGAGTTCGGCGGCGACAAACACGGCATTCCGGTGCTGGAGCAGTACTTCGCCGGAGTCGACCGCAACCTGCGGCGAGTGGAGCGGGACCGACGGCAGGCCGAGACCGCTCACGTGCGCGACGTGATCGCGTTTGCCGAACGGGCCTATCGTCGCCCCCTGCAAGCGCGGGAACGCACCCAGCTTGCCGCCTTCTATCGCAAGGGGCGGCACGAGGACGGGCTGTCCCACGAAGACGCGATCCGGGACACCATCGCGAGCGTGCTGGTCTCGCCCAACTACCTCTATCGCGTCGATCTCGTCGCTGATACGACGACCGGGGCGCGCACCCGGCCCGCTCGCCCGGGCGGCGCTCGCCCCCTACCCGACCACGCGCTGGCGAGCCGACTCTCTTACTTCCTCTGGTCGAGCCTGCCGGACGCCGCTTTGCTGGCAAAGGCGCGTGCGGGACAGCTACGCAATCCGGAGGTGCTGGCCGCAGAGGCGCGGCGCCTGCTGGCCGACGATCGGGCGCGGGCCCTGGCGATCGAGTTCGGCGGCCAGTGGCTCGAGCATCGCCGGTTCGAAGAGCACAACGGCGTGGATCGCAAACGCTTCCCGAGCTTCGACGGGGATCTGCGACGAGCGATGTACGAGGAGCCAATCCACTTCTTTGCCGACGTGGTCAAACAGGACCGGTCGGTGCTCTCTTTCATCGATGGCCGACACACCTTTGTGAACGCATCACTGGCCAAGCACTACGGAATGCCCCTTCCCGACGCCAGCCTCGGCGCCGACGCGTGGGTGCGCGTGGACGACGCCGATCGTTACGGTCGCGGCGGGATTCTCCCGATGGCCGCCTTTCTCACCAAGAATGCGCCCGGCCTGCGCACGAGTCCGGTCAAGCGGGGTTACTGGGTGGTGCGTCGCGTGCTGGGCGTGCCGATCCCGCCGCCGCCTGCTCAGGTGCCCGACTTGCCGAACGACGAAAGCAAGATGGGTCAGCTGACTGTGCGACAGGCGCTGGCCAAACACCGCGAGGATCCGAGCTGCGCGGGCTGCCACGCGAAGTTCGACTCCTTCGGTCTCGCCTTCGAGGGTTATGGGCCGGTGGGCGAGCGGCGACAGCGCGACCTCGGCGGGCGGCCAGTCGATGCGCGTGCCGAATTTCCCCTCGGCAAGGGAGCCGTCGACGGTGTCGGCGTCGACGGTCTACGCAGCTACCTCGGCAAACATCGTCGGGACGACTTTCTCGACAACTTCACCCGCAAGCTGCTCGCTTACGCGCTCGGCCGCAGCCTCATGCTCTCGGACGACTCGACGGTCGCCGAGCTGCGCGCCAGCCTCGCCGAGCGCGAGCAACGCTTCTCGGCGCTGGTCGAAGCGATCGTGAAGACGCCGCAGTTCCTCAACAAACGCCCCGGCGCACTCGCCCTGCAGGCCAACTAGGACGGACGGGGAGACAAGCCATATGAAAGCCAACGACGTCATCCATCCCGGATCCCCCGAAGCCCGCGCCCGTGCCAAGGCCGAGGCCCGCGCCCGTGTCGGCCGCCGCCTCTTCCTGCGCGGCGCGGGCGTCACGATGGCGCTGCCGTTCCTGGAATCGCTCCCGTCGTTCGCGGCGACCGCGACCGCAGCCGGCAAGGCAGCGCCGGTGTTCCCCAAACGTCTCGCGGTGCTCTTCATGGGCAACGGGATCAACGGCAACCACTGGTGGGCCAAGGGCAGAGGTGATCAGATGGAGCTCGGCAAGAGCCTGGCTCCCGTCGCGGCCTGGAAGACGAAGCTGAACTTCATCAGCGGCCTTTACAACAAACCCTCGACCGGTGTCGGCATCCATCCGGGGCAGACCGGCGGCATCTTGTCGGGCGTGCCGTTGCAGAAGGGCGCCGTCCTCAAGGGCGGCATCAGCTTCGACCAGGTGCTGGCGAACGCGGTCGGGCAGGAGACGATGCAGTCGTCGTTGGTGCTGGGGTGCGAGCAGCCCAACACCGGCTACCACGAGACCAACTTCTCGATGGCGTACAGCTCGCACATCTCCTGGTCGACGCCGAGCTCGCCGGTGCCGATGGAGGTCTACCCGTCGCTCGCGTTCGACAGTCTGTTCGAGAACCGCGGCAGCCGCCGCACGCAGAGCATCCTCGATCGGGTGCGCGAACAGGCCGAAGGGCTGGCGCGGCGAGCGAGCGCAGACGATCGAACCAAGCTGGGCGAATACCTCGCCAGCGTGCGTGAGATCGAAAAGCAGGTGGAACGAACGCGCGTGGCGAACGGGCAGGACGCGGCCCCGCGCGGCGACGAGCCGGCGGGCGAAAAGCCTCGCGGGTTCTCCATGAGCCGGCCGGGGCCAGGACTGCCCGACGACATCCGGCTGCACATGCAGATGATGGTCGACATCGTGGCGCTGGCCTTCCAGACCGACAAGACCCGCATCGCTTCGCTGCTGCTCTGCCGCGATCTCTCCGGACTCTTCTACCCGTTCCTCGACGTGCGCGATGCCCACCACCCGGCTTCGCACCGCGATCTCACCGACGACTACGAACGCGTGACGAGTTTTTACTGCAGCCAGCTCGGGCGCCTGGCAAGCAAGCTCGACGGTATGAAAGAGGGCGACAAGAGTGTGCTCGATCGCTCGTGCCTGCTCTTCTTGTCGAACATGTGGTCAGGCTACAAACACGACAACAGCAAGCTGCCGGTGATCACCGTCGGCGGTCTCGATGGCGCCCTCGCGACAGGCCGCGTGCTCGACTACCTCGACAAGGGCGACGACAACCGGAGGATCAGCAGCCTCTACCTGTCGCTGATGGACCGCATGGGTGTGTCACTGCCACGATTCGGGGATGCCGAACGGCGGCTGGCGGGGATCTAAAAAAAGGCCCACCGGAGTAGACCGGCGGGCCTTGCACCTGAGACGGCGCCCGAGACGGGATGTGTCCCGATCGTCAGTGAATCGAATGCTTGAGGTTGCTCATGGTGTCGTGGCTGCGCTGCTGCGCGGGTAGCAACTCGCTGGTCACGAACGTCCGGGTAGAGGGATCGAGCTTATCCATCTCGTCCTTGTAGAGCCGCAAGCCGTGATCCTCGCCCTCTTCGAGAGCGCTGAGGGCGGCCTTCACGCCGAAGATCTTGGCGCCGGCCTCGACGACCTTGGCAAAGCCGCCCCAGACGCCCGAGCCCTCCGATGGGGATCCGCCCAGCAAGGTCACCCGCTGTTGCAGCTTGGCCACCCGCTCTTCATGCGACCGGCTGCACTCCTGCAGCAGAGCCCGTAGCGAGGGATCGTCGATCTTCTCGATCGCCTGACGATAGGTCTCGACGGCCGAGATCTCGCCTCTGAGAAAGGAATTCAGGGTATCGACCGTCTGTTCGGCCGCTTTGCTTTCGTAGTTCACCGTGGTTGCCATGGTTCTTGTCCTCCTGTGCCGTGCACTATGGGGTGCATTCGCGGAGCGACAACCGATGCCGCCCCTGAATGCGGAGGAAGACGCAACCGCCCGAGCGACCGCCGGGGCGATCGCTCAGGGTCATCCGGTGAATCAACCTTTTACGAGGCCGAGGCTGCCGGTGTACGAGTGCTGCACACCAAGCGCCGCGAGCACGTCGGCGTAGAGCGACGCCACGGGCTTTCCGCCGCTCGCCACGCACTGCCCGGTGGCGAGGCGCATGTTCTTGCCGGCGAGGACCATCATCGGGTTCTTCTGGGCGTCGTGGTTGGCACCCTCCTGCATGTGATTGCCGATGACGACGATGGTGTGATCGAAGAGGGTACCGCCATCGACCGGCGTGCCCTTCATCTGCGCGAAGAGCTCGGCGAACCGGGTCATGAACCAGGTGTCGACCAGCTTCTTGTGATCGACTCCGTCCATGATCGGGCTGTGCCCGAGGTCGTGCCAGTTGCGCCAGGGGCTCTTGTAGTTGTTCTTCGACATCAACGGCAGCCCCTGCACGAAGGACCCGAAGTTGATGCTGTTGCCCGATGAGTCGCCGTGCTGGAGCGTGACCACGTTGGTGACTCCACACTTCAAGGCGGCGACCATCAGATTCTGGTGTGCCTTCTGGATGTGCGGGTACTGCGTGCGATCGTTGATGTCGAGCATGTTGGGGGCGACCGCGCAGGCCCCTCCCCCACCGTTGCCGCTGGCTGCCGACTGCAGCTGCGTCTCCAGCTCGCGAATCGCTCCGAAGTGCGAATCCATCGCCGCGCGATCCTCGGTGCCGACTCGCTTGCGGAAGTCTTCCAGGTTGGCGCCGACGAAATCGAGCACGCTCTTCTTGCGCGCCATCAGCCGCTTGACCGCGGCGGGATCCGCCGTGGTGTTGAAGTCGCCGCCTGCGAAGATCTCTTTGTAGATGGCGTAGGGATCGCCGATCGGATTGATCGGCTGGCCCTGGCCGGTCCAGAAGCACTTGGTCCCGCCCGACGAGGTCGTGGGCAGCGGCGGCAGGTGCATCTGCACCCAGGCATGCATCGATTTGCGGCCCGACGAGGTCTTGGGCAAGCCGTTGGCCGCCACCTGATCGAACGTCGGGCCGGTCGGCTCCTTGTACTGGCCCCCGCCGGTAGCGCCCTTGCCGTAGTAGATGACGCCGTACGAGCCGTGACCACCGGCGCTGATGCCGGGGTTGCTCATGTCGGGCATGACGATCATCTCGGTCTTGTGCGCCTCGAGCGGCACCAGCGTCGGCGGCAGAGTTCCGAGCGGCCCGGTGGCCGGCTTCCAGTACTGCTGCCGGTAGCCCTCGGACATCTGCAGCACCATCAGATGCTTGCGAGTGCCGGGCCCTTGCCCCCACGATTTGCGCGCCGAGAGCAGCGGCAAGCAGGCCGCGCCGATGCCGAGGCTTCGCAGCAGCTCTCTTCGAGCGAGGTGCCAGTTCTTCATTGGATAACCTCCCCGGCAGAGGGCGACCGGTGGGTGAAGGATCGCGTCCGGGTCATGCCGACCAAGAGCTCGCGGAAATCGAAGTTGGTCTTGCGGAACAGATCCAGCGCGACAGTGATCGACGCCTTCTCGCTGTCGACCTCGCGGCGACCGAGCATGTAGCGCATCCACTGCGTCGCCACGCAGTCCTGAACCTCGGGCAGCTTGGCGAGCTTCGCGGTGAGCTCGATCGCGTTCTGAAAGGCGATCTTGGTGCCGGTCGTCGGTAGGGTCACCTCGCCCGCGGTGTTGATGGTCTTGTTCTGGTCGGTGGTTCGGTAGGCGCCGACGGTGTCGTAGCCCTCGAAGGCGAAGCCGACCGGATCGATCATCTTGTGGCAGCCGACGCACGGCTCGGCCATGTGCTCCTCGAAGCGCTGGCGAGTCGTGGCGCCGCCGGGGGTCGCTTCGGCGACCGGCGGAATCATCAGCGACGGGGGCACCACCAGCTCGACACAGAGCAGGCGGCGCAAGACCGCATCGCCGCGCTTGACGGGGTGCGAATCACCCGTGTCGGCGTGCGAGGTGAGGAAGGCCAGCTGCGTGAAGAGCCCCGCGCGCTGCTTGGGATCGAGCGCGATCTCCTGCGGCCCCGTGCCTCTCATGTCGGTCACGCCGTAGATCTTGGCGACGCTGGGATCCGCGACGGTAAAGGGTGCCGTCAGCAGCGTCTCGAGGCTCGCGGTGGCCTTTGCGCCTTTGAACACGCTGGCGACGAAGTCCCGCGTTTCGTTGAGCATCGACTGCGCAACCGCCGGGGAGAAGTCCTTGACCGAGTCGTCCTTGGGCAGCTGCGTGAGCGCGCCGACCTCGAGGAACTGCAGGTGAAAGTCGGTGAGTCCCTGTTTGGCGCGATCGTCGGCAAGCAGCCGACGTGCCTCCCTCGCGATCTGCTCGGGGGTCTGCAGCGCGTTCGCATCGGCCGCGGCGAAGAGCCCCTGGTCAGGCATCGTCGCCCAAAACAGGTAGGAGAGGCGCGACGCGATCTCGTAGGAGTTGTATTTGACGAGCGCCCCCTCGCGCTGGGGCGCGGCCGTGCCGAGCTCCCAATGATAGAGAAACTGCGGGGCCTGGATGAAGGCCGCCACCAGATCGCCAATCGCATCTTCGAACGATGCCCCCACTTCGGGGCCCCGTTGCGTGGCGAAGAGCTTTTCGGCCAGCTCCACCTCGCGCGCAGTCAGCGGCCGCCGGAACGCGCGCTTGCCGAACTGGGTGATGAAGCTCTTGGCACAGGCGGCCTGCTCTGCGGCGCCGGTTGAAATCGGGGAGCAGGGAAGCAACCCGGGCAGTTTGCCCTTGATGGAGTCGACCGCGGTGCTCGAGGCCGCCATCAGGTTGCGAGCGTCGTCGCCGCCCGTGATGTTGCCACCGCGGACGAAGCCAGCCGTTTGCGATTCGGTGTCGGCGAGAAAGCCTGGCGATTGGCTGACCGCCATCTGCACGCCCAGCAGATCCCGCAGGGTATTGTCGTATTCCACCTTGGTCAGGCGACGGATGGGTGCGGGCCCCGGAACGCTCTTTTCATCGGACAGAGGTTGCAGCCCGCTGGGGCCACCGGGGCCACTGGGACCCGCCGGACCACTGGGACCGCCCGCACCCGGACCCGCCGGGCCGCCGGTACCGCCGGGGCCCGAAGGCATCGCGCCTGGTTCCGGCGAGCCGGGCGCAGCGCCGCCTTCACCGTTGATGGCGCCCGTGCAGGCCATGGCCAGCCACGGGGCGCTGAGAAGCGAGACCAAGCGCAGGGTACGAAGCATCATGGGCCCCCCATCGGATAGAGACTATCTAATGGGAAGTGGTGCGCCCCGGCACCCGTCGGTCACCTTATTGGCCGGCGTTTGGTGCGGGTGCCCCAGGGGGGGGCGGTGCGGCACCAGGATGGGCTGGCGCGGTACTCGGAGGCCCTGCCCCGCCGCCGCCCGTCGGCGATCCTTCCCTGTCGCGCCGTCGCTCGGCACGTCGCGCCTCGCGCAGCTTGCGTTGACGCTCCTCCCCTAGCAAGGCGTTGACCTGCCGGTCGGTCTCGTCTTCGAGGGCATCGATCTCGTCGTCCGCGGTCTCGGCGTTTTTGAGACCGGCCTTCATCTCCTCGATCACGCGCTGCCGGCCGGTCTGCATCTGGGTGTGTAGCTGCTGCACGCGGTTTTGCTCGGCCGACGAGAGCCCCAGCACCCGGACCATGGTCTCGCGGCGGCGCTGCTCCCGGCTGACGTCTTCCTCCACGTTGCGGGCCAGGCGTTCTTGCCGGGCCTCCTCGCGCAAAGTCTCCATCGCGGTCTGCAGGTGTTGTCGGCCGGTGGGTGTGGAGAGAGCCTGCTCGAGCACGGCGACAGCCGGAGGCGATTCCCCGGACGGCACCGGGGGAGCAACCAACCGAGGGAGGGGCGCCGAAGCAGGTGCCACCCTCGCCGTCGCGATGCCGGTCGGACCGGAGAGGTCGGAAGATCCCGCGGACCCGTGCGGCCGTCGTCGTGCCACCTCCTCGGCGAGCTGGTCGACCCGGGACGAGAGCCGTGCGATGACGGCGCCCTCCACGATCGCCGTGACGGCGAGAACGAACAGGGCGATGATGGCGACGACGCGCATGTCCGCCCTACCGAGGTCGGAGCCCGGACGTTGAGCGAGGCGCAGACGCCGCTCACGTATTGCGTCGCACCAGCTGGTCGTTGCTCGATTCGCGGCCCGGCAAGCCGGCGATCCGGACCTACCTTCCACCCGTCTTCCCACCCGTCTTGCCACCCGTCTTCTCGCGCGCCCGCCGCCCTTGGACGGCGGCGCTCCCGCAGGACGCCGCCCACCTCGGCGTCAGCCCCGCGATCGCTCCCAGCCCAGCCCCACCCCTTGCCTCTGGTCCCCCATGCGTATACCCACCACGACCTATCGTTTTCAGCTCAACCGCGAGTTCACCCTGGCCGACGCTCAGGCCGCTCTGCCCTACCTCGAACAGCTAGGAATCACCGACCTCTACGCCTCGCCGATTTCGCACGCGCGGCCTGGAAGCGGTCACGGCTACGACGTCCTCGACCACACGCAGGTGAACCCCGAGATCGGTGGCGAGGCGGCGCTGGCCAGCCTGGGCGCCGACCTCAAGGCCCGCGGAATGGGCTTTGTCCTCGACATCGTGCCCAACCACATGTGCGTGGCCGGCGACGGAAACGCGCGATGGATGGACGTGCTCGAGAACGGCCCGTCGGCGGCATCGGCACGGTTCTTCGATATCGATTGGAATCCGCCCAAACCCGAGCTCGTTGCCAAGGTCCTGTTGCCGATCTTGCCGGATCAGTTCGGACGCGTCGTCGAGTCCGGCGAGCTCACCGTGCACTATCGACCGAGTGGTTTCGCTGTCGCCTACGGTGGCTCGCAGCTGCCGCTGGCTCCGAAGTCCTGGGTTCGCATCTTGACCCCCGCACTGGCTCAGCTGGCGACAGCGATCGGGGGCGAGACCACCGACGTGCTCGAGCTGGAGAGCATCTTGCGCGCGCTTCATCAGTTGCCGGCACGAACCGACACGGCGCCCGCCCGGTTGCGCGAGCGCCGGCACGAGCTACCGATCATCAAGGCGCGGCTGGCGACTCTTCACGAACGGAGCGCCGATTTTCGCAAGGCCCTCGCGGACACCCTGGAACAGTTGGTCGGGGACAAGGACGAACCTCAGAGCTTTGCCCCGCTGTCGGCGCTCCTGACCGACCAGGCCTTTCGGCTCTCGTCATGGCGGGTCGCCTCGCACGAGATCAACTATCGGCGCTTCTTCGACATCAACGATCTCGGCGCGATCAAGGTCGAGGACCCCGTCGTCTTCGCGGCGGTGCATGCCCTGCCCTTGCGCTTGGTCGAGCAGGGGCTGGTCACCGGGCTGCGCATCGATCACGTCGATGGGCTCCATGATCCCGTGCGCTATCTGCGCGATCTGCAGCACGCCTGGGCCGAGAGCACCAGGACCCAGGCCGCCATCAGCAACGGCGAGGTCACGGCACCCGAGTCCGCTGCGGTCGCTGACCCGCGCGGCGAGCAGACCGGTTACGTCGTCGTGGAAAAGATCCTCGGCCACGACGAGAAGCTGCCGGTCAACTGGCCCGTGGCCGGGACCACCGGCTACGAGTTCATGAACCTCTGCACCGGGATTCTCGTCGACGAAAAAGGGCTCGCGTCGCTGCAGCAACAGTCGCGGAACCTCACCGGTGAGGTCCGCCCGTTCGCGGAGATCGCCTACGACTGCAAGAAGCTCATCCTCGAATCGAGCCTCGCAGCCGAGCTGACCGTGCTGGCCCGACGTCTGGACCGCATCTCCGAGCAACACGTCTATACCCGCGACTTCACCCGCATCAGCTTGCAGGAGGCGCTGACCGAAGTCATCGCCTGCTTCCCGGTCTACCGGACCTACGTGCGCAGCGATCACGAGATCGTCGGCAATCCCGATCGCGCCATGATCGAGCACGCGATGAAGGAGGCCCGTCGCCGCAACCCGGTGATCCACGAGACGGTCTTCGACTTCGTGAGGGCGGTTCTGCTGCTCGAGGATCCGCCGGCCATCGACGACGTACAGAAGGCCGAGCGGCGCCACTTCGTCATGCGTTTCCAGCAGCTGACCAGCCCCGTGATGGCCAAGGGCATCGAAGACACGGCTTTCTATCGCTACTTTCCTCTGGCCGCGCTCGACGAAGTCGGCGGCCATCCGGAATCAGCGGACACGTCGGTGGGCGCGTTTCATCGCCAGCTTGCCGACCGGGCCGCGGCCCTGCCCCACAGCCTTTGCGCCACCGACACGCACGATGCCAAGCGCAGCGAGGACGTGCGCGCGCGGCTCTGTGTGCTCTCGGAGCTCGCGCCTGACTGGGAGCGCGCGGTGGCGCAGTGGCGAGAGCTCAACCGGGGACTCGTGACTCAGCTGCCGCATCACGCGGCTCCCGACGCCGCGGACGAATATCTTTTCTACCAGAGCCTCATCGGCGTCTGGCCTTTCGGCGTCGAGATCCCGAACGGCGAGCTGCCGAGGCGGCTTGCCGAATACATGCGCAAGGCGATCCACGAGGCGAAACGCCATACCAGCTGGATCAACCCGAGCCGCGCTTACGACGAAGCGGTCGACGCCTTCGTTGCGGGGGCTCTCGATCCGAAACGGAGCCGCCCCTTCCTCACTTCGGCGGCGGCCTTCGTCCGACGGATCGAAAACGCTGGCCTCTGGAACGCGCTTTCCCAGACGGTGATCAAGATCGCGGCGCCGGGTGTTCCCGATTTCTATCAGGGCACCGAATCGTGGGCGTTCAACCTGGTGGACCCTGACAACCGGCGACCGATCGACTTTTCCCGTCGAGCCAAGACACTGGGTGAGCTACTCGGGCAGGCCGAGAGCGATCCGGTCGGGATCTGGCGCGACCTGTTCGCATCACCTGGCGACGGGAGACTCAAGCTGCTGGTAACCGCCCGCGCCCTGCGCCACCGCCGAGCGCAGCGCGAGCTGTTCTGCAACGGGAACTATGAGCCCAACGAGATCACCGGGGCGCGCAAGGACGAGGCGATCGCGTTCTCGCGATGTGTTCGCGAGGGAGGCCGCGGGCGCGCTGCCGTCGCGGTGGTGGGACGCTTCTTCACCCGTTTGCATACCGCTGCTGGCACGGCGCCCGTGGGTAAGTGCTGGGAGAAGACCGAGGTGGTCCTGCCGAAGGGATTCTCGGGCCACAACGCGCGCGAAATCTTCACCGGGCGTACCTTGGCCACCCAGACCCGAGGCGAGCGCACGGTGGTCGCGTTGGACGAGATTTTCGCTCATCTTCCCGTGGCGCTACTCGATCTGACCGAAGCGTGCGACTCGGTGGCCAGACGCGGATAAAGGACCCACTTATCAAGCTGTTGGATGCCAATGTCACCGCTCGCGAAGCACCAGATCGAAAGTGAACGGATGCCCCCGCCGCTCGGCGCCCGGGCCGATGAACGGGGAACCTGGTTCCGCACCGTTTGTGGTGGCGGCAAGACGGTGGCTGTGCGCCTCTTCGACCCTCGGGGCAGTCAGCTGGGGACGCACCTTCTGGCGCCGGTCGAGGGGCGAGACGAGTTCGCCGTTCACGTGCCGGGGGTGGCAGTGGGCGCGCTCTACAAGCTCGTGCTCGAGCCGGGGACGCCCGAGGAAAAGGAGCTTCCCGATCCTTACGCGCGCTTCCTCCCGCAAGGGGTGATGGGTCCGGCGATGGTCGTGTCGACCGAACGGACGTGGAAACACCAGGCCGTCGCGCGCCCTTTGCGCGAGCACGTCATCTACGAGCTGCACGTCGGGACCTTCACGAAGCAGGGGACCTACGCGGCGGCCCAGGAGCGGCTACCGGCACTGGCCGAGCTGGGAGTCACGGCGATTGAGCTCATGCCGCTGGCGGCGTTTGCTGGCAGTCGAGGCTGGGGCTACGACGGCGTCGCTCACTTTGCGCCCTTCGCCCCCTATGGAACCGTGGAAGAGCTCGCCACCTTCATCGATGCGGCTCACGGTCTTGGCCTCTCGGTCTTCCTCGATGTCGTCTACAACCACTTCGGCGCCGCCGGCAACTTCCTCTCGGCGTTGCGCCCCGACTTCTTCACCAACAAGTTTCGCAACGCCTGGGGGGATGCTCCCAACTTCGAGTATCCGCCGATGCGTCGGCACGTGCTCGACAACGCGTCCTACTGGCTCAATGAGCTTCGCTTCGACGGTCTCAGGCTCGATGCCACCCACACCATCGCGGACCCGTCGCCCCGCCACATCCTGTCGGAGCTCGCCGATCTGGTGCAGGGACTGAGGCCGGCCAAGCTCCTCATCGCCGAGGATGATCGCAACGACCCTGGCCTGGTCACCAGCACCGGACTCGACGGCCTCTGGGCCGATGACTTCCATCACGCCTTACGGGTGACCTTGACCGGACAGCGTGACGGATACTTCGCCGCTTACAAGCCGGGCGCCGAGACCATCGCGAGCACGATTCGGCAGGGCTGGCTTTTCGAGGGGCAGAACTATCCGCTCACCGGGCGGCCGCGGGGAAAGAAGGCCGGCGCGCTGCCCGCTGAGGCCTTCGTCTACTGCATCCAGAACCACGATCAGGTCGGCAACCGCGCTTTTGGGGATCGCCTTCACCACGGCATGCGGCCCGAGCTCTATCAGGCGGCGTCGATGGTGCTGCTCTTCTTGCCGATGACGCCCATGCTGTTCATGGGACAGGAATGGGCGGCGTCGGCGCCGTTCCTGTATTTCACCGATCACGATCCCGAGCTCGGGAGGTTGGTTACCGAGGGACGCCGCGAAGAGTTCAAACGCTTCACGTCGTTCGCGGATCCCAACGTGCGTGAGCGCATCCCCGATCCGCAAGCCAACGAGACCTTCACGCGGTCGAGGCTCGACTGGGACGAACGCAGTTTGCCTGTGCACAAGGACGTGCTCGCCTTTTACCGAAGTTGCCTCAAGCTACGTCGGACGGACTCCGTTTTGTCCGATGGTCAGCGACAACGGCTCGACACCGACACCGACGGAGCGCTGCTGGCGGTCAGGCGTTGGAAGGGCAATGACGTTCGGGTGCTGCTGTTCAATACCGGCGAAGAGGCCGTGCCGATCGAAAATCGCTTGCCGAGCCTGAGCAACGTCTCCGTTCTGCTGGCCAGCGACCCGGCTTTGCAGGGGGCGCTGCCGGCACGGCTGCCGGGGGGCTCCGCGGTCTGGCTGGCGGGCACCAGCTCCACGCCTCTGCCTTCCCGCTGAGCGAAAGGATCGTTGCTGGGTCTCGTCGTTGCTAGGGCAACGATCTCGTCACCGATGTGGAGTACGCAAGACGCTTGTTGACATATCCCATGGCTGGGCGTGAAGGTCTGCCCGGAGGACTCGCCATGGATCTCATCAGCAACGTCACATCGGCTCTGGGTATCGCCCCGCCTGCGGCCGAAGGCGCCGTCGGTAGCTTGTTCAAGCTCCTCAAGCAGCAGGCGCCTGCCGACGCTTTCGCAGAGGTCGAGCAGAAAGTGCCCGAGTCGGCCAAATGGATGGCGGCCGCGCCAGCTGCGGATGCGCCCGATGGCGGTGGCCTCGGGGATATCGCCGGTAGTCTCGGCGGTCTCGCTGGCGGACTTTCGGGTGGCCTCGGCGGGGCCCTTGGCTCGGCATTGGGCGGATTGGGCGGCGGGGCCGCAGGGCTACCTGCGCTGATCACGTCGCTGTCGAAGTCGGGCCTCGGCGCCGATGCCGTCGGCAAGCTCGTGCCGATCGTGCTCACCTTCCTCAAAGGACGCGTCGGCGATGGCGTGCTGGGCAAGCTGCTGGCCGCGGCGCCGTTCCTGGCGAACCTCACCGGTGGCCAGGGCGGGGCAGGATCGGTTCTGGGCAACCTCGGCGGCCTCTTCAAGTAGCTCTTCTATGGAGCGACGAATGCTGGGGCAGCGCCGCACCCCTCTCAACGACGCCATCCTCTCTCTCGTGATCGCCGGGATGGCCTGCGTGACCGCCCCAGCATTCGCACAGAACTTACCGCCGCCGAAGTTCGAGACGCCCACACCACCCGCGGAGGATGCTCCGAAGCTGACAGCGCAGGCCAAGGGCAGTCTGCTCGTGACGACCGGCAATTCGCGGAGCCGCAACGGCGTGCTCGGCTTTCTGGGCGCGCGACAGGCGGGCAAGGATCGTTCGATGCTCGAGGCGCAGGTGGCCTACGGGACATCGTCGGTGGTCGTGCCACAGACCGATCCGGCCAACCCACTGCAGATTGTCGGCCTCGATCGTCGTGATGAGACCACCACGCGGCAGTGGCAGGCGCGCGTGCGACAGGACCGCTTCTTCTCGGAGCGGGATGCGGGTTATTTGCTCGCGCAGGTCGCGTCGGACGAGATCGCAGGAAAGGCTCTCGGCGGCGGCGCGCAACTCGGTTACAGCCGCCACCTGCTCAAGGGCGAGCGGCATGCCCTCGTCGCCGAGCTCGGTTACGACTTTTCCTACGAACGCTACGTCGAGACGCCGGGCAAGACCGCGGACCCGGTCCAGATTCACTCGGCGCGCTTCTTCCTTGGCGAGCAGCTCACGTTGAGCGAGGCGACGTCGTTGACTGCTGGTCTCGAGGCACTGGTAAACCTCAACGAAGAAGACGCCCTCGACGCTTCGGACCCGAGCAAACGAGAGGTGGCGCCTCTCAAAGACACGCGCCTTCTCGGCAAGCTCGGCCTCAATACCAAGCTCTGGCGCAACCTCAGCTTTGGCTTCGGCGTCACGGTGAAATACGACCAGAACCCCGCTCCACGCCCCCTGCCGTCCGCGGCAAAAGGCGCGACGTTCGCGCCATCGTTTCAGCCCTTCGCCGACAAGATCGACACGCTGACCGAGGCGACGCTGGTCCTCACGTTCCTCTAAGCACACCCGTTGGGACGCCTCGCCCAAGGGACTTTTCCTCGGGCGGCCGGTGCTTACACTTGGCTCTCGTGTCGAAGCAAGCTGGACTCCCGTCGCCCTCTCCTGGGTTCGAGGTGATGCCCGTCGAGGGCGGCAAAGCCATCAAGGCCTGGACCGTCGGGGTTCCTTTCGAGCCGGACGCCCGCGCTCAGGTCGAGCGGATCGCGAGACTGCCTTTCATTCATCGCCATGTCGCGGTCATGCCCGACGTCCATCTCGGCATCGGAGCCACCGTCGGCAGCGTCATCGCGAGTGATGGCGCGATCATCCCCGCCGCCGTCGGGGTCGACATCGGGTGCGGGATGATGGCGGTCAAGACCAGCCTCACGGCCGCCTCGTTGCCCGACAATCTGCGCGGTGTCAGAGGCGCCATCGAGTCGGCGGTTCCGCATGGGCGCACCGATCGCGGCGGCCGCAATGATCGCGGGGCCTGGAAAACGCCGCCCTCCGCGCAGCAGAGCGCCTGGGTCGACCTGCGCGCCGGCTACGACCAGATCGTCGCCAAACATCCCGCCCTCGATCGCGGCGCGCACATCCAGCAGCTGGGAACGCTGGGATCGGGCAACCACTTCATCGAGCTCTGTCTCGACGAGCAGGACGGCGTCTGGGTGATGTTGCACAGCGGATCGCGCGGGGTCGGCAACCGGATCGGCGGTCACTTCATCCAGCTGGCCAAGGACGACATGCGGGGCCACATCGCCAACTTGCCCGACGCAGATCTGGCTTACTTACGCGAGGGCAGTGACCATTTCGATGATTACGTGCAGGCGGTGCACTGGGCGCAAGAGTACGCACGGATCAACCGCGAGCTGATGATGAAGGCCGTGCTCGGCGCGCTTCACAAATCTGGCCTGCCTGCGTTCACGGCTGACGTCACCGCGGTGAACTGCCACCACAACTACGTGGCGCGCGAGCACCACTTCGGCAAAGACGTGCTGGTCACGCGCAAGGGAGCCGTACGAGCGCAGCGGGGCGAGCTCGGCATCATTCCGGGCAGCATGGGCGCGCGCTCGTACATCGTCCGCGGACGAGGCAACCCGGAAAGCTTCCACTCTTGTAGTCACGGCGCCGGCCGAGCCATGTCGCGAGGCGAGGCCAAGCGCCGCTTCTCGCTGGCGGATCACGTACAGGCCACCCTAGGGGTGGAATGCCGCAAAGACGCCGACGTCATCGACGAGACGCCGATGGCTTACAAGTCCATCGAGAGCGTCATGGCTGCGCAACGTGATCTCGTGGAGATCGTGCACACCTTGCGACAAGTGGTCTGCGTCAAGGGCTGACGCCGTGACGCCCCCGCGCCCTTTACTTGGGTGCCGCCCAGTCCATCGCGGCCTCGATCACCTGGCGCCCCTGTGAGGACAAGGTCGCGGCGGTGGTGTCGGCGGCGAAGATCGCCACGCGTCGGTGTGGAGCCCGCAAGCCGTCGATCATGCGAACGCCCGTGTCGTAGGCGAAGACGCTGACCCGGTTGCTGCCGCCGACGCCGAAGCTCGCGATGGCGATGGCCGTGCTGGCGGGCACGCCCCAGTTGATGCCGCAACAGTCCGCGGCGCCGCCGGTGCTGACCGAAACCGTGCCGCTGAGACCGGCGGCCAGAGGGTGAGCGGACTGCGCCCCGATCATCGTGATACGCGTTTCGCTGTCTTCGTCGTAGTCGGTCGTCTTGAGCGGCCCGGTCATCTTTAGATCGTCGAGCACAGAGGCCTCGAGGTTGATCAACGGAACCGCCAGATCGCGATACTTCGCCCCCAGGGTCTGCGAGACCGATGTCGATGCCAGGACCACGAGGTCGAAAGCAGCGGTCTGCACCACACCGTCGTCGTCCTCACGGAAGCTGACAGTGAAGCCGCGCCCCTCGAGGATCTGCGCCAAGCGAAGATCGCCCGCCGTCGGAGCGCCCGCGTTGCCGACCACGATCACCGCTTTTCGCGGCATGCTGGTATCGACCGCCTGCGAAGTATCGGGACCGCTCACGTCGGGCGAGCCGCCCTGACCCCCGGTCGCAGGAACACCACCGGTGCCGGCCCCGCCCGCGCCTCCGGTCGCGGGCGCCCCCCCCGTGGCGGGGATCCCGCCCGTGCCCCCTGGTGAACCGCCGGCGCCACCGGTCTGGTCCCCGCCGGCGCCTCCCTGGCCCGTCCCGCCCTGGCCGGCCTCGCCACCACCTTGGCCGCCCTCGCCCCCTGGATTGCCGCCTGCGCCCCCTTCCGTTGCCGCCTGATCCCCGCCCGCGTCGACGCGGACACGATCGGCGGGTGACGAGGGACCACACGCGAGGAGAAGCGCGAGCGCGAAGAGGCTGGGCGAAAGGGGGGGTGAGAACTTCATGAGGCCCAATGGGGATTGTCATGTCTCATCGGCGGCTCCGCAGTACCCATGAAGTCCTCGCGCGTAAGAAGAAAATCCACCCTCGCGACGCGGGCGGTTTGCCTGTAGCGCCATTCGTGGGAACATTCCGAGCTCGCGGAGGGGGGAACCGGTGAATCGGCTTGCAGCGTTCGGCACTTGCCTCCTGACCGTCGCCGCCGCCGCGCCGGCGAGCGGCCGGGAAGTCGCGCCCTACAGCGCCGAGAACGGGCCCCCGCGATCCACGGTCTGGCCGCTGGATCCGCGGCGTGAGCTGGCCGGTCTCGCCGTCTTGGCCAAAGCGGATGGCGTGGCGGCCGCCGTGCCCGCGCTACCCAGCGAGACTGCCCAACTGACCCGTCGGATCGAAAAAGTCGTCGCCGACAGCGGCAGCCCGGGCGCGGCCATCGCCGTCGTCGATCGCTCAGGGCAGCTCTTCACCGCGGGATTTGGACAGGCCGGGCCGGGGCGCCCGATGGACGATCGGGCTCTGTTTCGCGTCGGTTCGCTCTCGAAGCCGTTCATTGCACTTGGCATCCTGAGGTTGGTCGAGGCGGGGCGACTGCGGCTCGAGGATCGCGTGCGTCTCCTGGTGCCGGAGATCGAGACCCACAACCCATGGGAAGCGACCCACCCGCTGCAAGTCGCCCATCTGCTCGAGCACCGACGCTGGCGCCGCTGCGCTACGGGCTCACGCTGGCGCTCACGGTCGTGATCGTCAACGTGATCGTCTCCCAGCGCGGCGATACGGTCCTCGTCCGTGGCCTCGAGCTGCCGGTGCTCGGGCAGATCGACGTGACGC
>JANNNO010000163.1:0-9131 GCA_031398585.1 Myxococcales bacterium
CCGATCTCGATCACCGGCCCCCTGCCACCGTCGAGGCTCGCCCCCGCCAGGGCTGCCTGCACGACCTGCGCGGCGGCCGGCTCGAACA
Organism: Myxococcales bacterium; assembly: GCA_031398585.1. Taxonomy (GTDB): domain Bacteria; phylum Myxococcota_A; class Polyangia; order Fen-1088; family Fen-1088; genus JANNNO01. The sequence goes on from JANNNO010000163.1 coordinate 89, forward strand.
AGGTCCGCTGGCCCTGCAAACGTTCGAGCGCCTGCACCTGCTCGGTATGGGCGCGGCGCGCTTGCTGCAGCTGGCGCGTCGCTTTACCCATGGCCACACGCCGGCCGGTTGCTGGTCCCTTGGCTCACCAGAAGAGACTAGCCATCCGCCAGCCTGGGCGCGAGGGGGAACGGCCGGACGTCTCACCAACGTCGAATGCGATGGTGTTCGCTCGCGTATACTCTAAAATATATTCATGGCGACGAGCGTCCATATCCCGAAACCTCTCCTCGACGCCGTTGACAGGCGTGCTCGAGCGCTGAAAGTCAGCAGAAACAAGCTGATTGTCCAGGCGTTGGAGCGCGAGGTAACTGCGGGCGCAGATTGGCCACCAGGATTCTTCGACAAGCTGGCCACGGTGGATGCCGAGCTCGTGAGCGCAGTGGACGACATGTCGAAAGCCATCAGCGCGGGGCGGAAGTCGAAGGGGCCGCCGAAGTTATGAAGTACGTCCTGGACACCAACACGGTCTCCGCGGTCATGAAGTCGGATGCCGGGGTGCTCAAGCGGCTGAAGGAATCGAACCGGCGCGACATACTGGTACCGCAGCCAGTCATGGCGGAGATCGCCTACGGCATCGCGCGGCTACCAAGGTCCAGGCGACGACACCTGCTCGAGGAGCGCTTCGGGGTGGTCGCGGAAACATTCGAGCGAATCGAATGGACCGATGCGGTGAGCACGGCCTTCGGAGACATCAAGGCACGGCTCGAGCGCAAAGGACGGCCGATCGAGGACTTCGACGCCGCAATCGCGGCCCACGCCATCGCCAACGCGGCCACTCTCGTGAGCGCAAACGTGAGGCACATGGCGGGCGTGCCAAACCTCGTCCTCGAGGACTGGCTCAGCCCGCGATGACGTTGCTGCTTTCACCCCGCCGCCGGGGCGATCCGCCTATCTACGAGAAGCGGCCAGCGCGCCTCGAGCGGCTCAGCGCGCCTGGCGGGTGACGAACTCGCCGAGCTGGATCTGGGTGGCGTCGCCGAAGTGCGCCTGGTTCGCGATCTGCACGTGAGAGCCGGCGACCTGCCGGTAGAGCTGGGTGTAGAGGTCGTGGATCGAGACGGCAGGCCGGGTGACGCTGTCGCGCAGGCCAAACGCGAACTGGTCGGCGGTCCAGATCTTGAGTCGGCTGGCGTAGTTCGCCGAGAACGAGCTTTCGGTATCGGCGGCCCCGGCGAACACGATCACGTCGGGGATGGAGAGAGCCTCGAACGCGGGACCGATGACGCCCGAGTGGCAGGCGTCCACCGCGATGAACATGCGGCGAAACTTGCCGTTCTTCTTCATGCGCGCAACGGTGCCGGCGAAGAGCTCGGGCGAGAGGAACTCGTTCTCGTCGACGTCATCAGCGGCGCGCCCATCGAGACCAAGGTATGGCCCCTCGACCCCACCGTGTCCGACCATGAACACGTAGACGTTGTCGCCAGCCTCGCTGCGCAGGACCGCGGGCAAGCTGGGGTCCTGCCCCCCTTCCAGCACCGTCATCAGCTGCGCCGGGGTCAGCGACACGCCCTTGTAGTCGGCCAGCGCGCCCGCTCGCACGTTGGGGCCATCGGCCTGATTGATGACCTCGCCTTGCGTGGGATTCTGGACCGCGGTCGCGAGATCATCGGCCGTGATGAGCACGATGTGCTCGTCGTCGAAGCCGTTCGCCTTGAGCGCCTGATAGTGCGCGAGAGCGTCCGCCTGGTGGCGATAGTTCTGCCAGGTGGCCGATGTGGCGATGATCAGCGCCCAGTTCTCGCGCAAGGGCGGCAAGTTGGCGCTGCCACCGCCCGTCGGCAGGGGCTCCAGGCTCAGCGTCTTGAGGCCGCGCGTGATGGCGGCGCGCGACGAGACGTTGGCGCTGCCTTCCGTTTCGGTGGTTACGTGATGCGTGGTCTTGAACGCGCCGCCTTCCACGATCCAGCGTCCGTAGAACGACGCCGTCGGATCGGTATAGACCTGGCCGTCGAACGACAGCGGCCCCGAGGCACCCGAGATGTCGGGACTTTCGCCCGCGCGGATCGCCTTGAGCGTGGCAGCGAGCTCATCCCAGCGGGTCTTGGCACCGCGCCCATCGACCGCCGCACGCATGCCGGTGTCGAGCGCCTTGCCCCCGGCGCCCGCAGATTTCTCGAGGCCATAAGCGAGCAGCGCGATGGCATCGATGGCGTTGGCGGCGTTCTCGGGTGGCTGTGGCTGCTGGGTCTTCTTCGTGAATGCTTCCGCAAAGCCGCTGGTGGGGTCGGGCTCCGCGTGGTAGCCGACCAACCCCTCGGCGTCGGGGCCGAGCGCCGTGAGCAGGGCCGGCACCCGCACGGAATCGGCCAGCATGATCTGGGACTTGGCCCCGCGCGCCTTCATCAGCCGCACGATGCAGGTCGCCTGAGCCACCGGATCGCTTCCGCTCGGCACCGCGATGAGAAAGTCAGGCACGCCCTGGGCGAGCACGTCGCCGACCGCGCCCTCGCAGGTCTCGTTGTCCTGGTCGTAGTGCACGGGCGAGAAGGCGGCCAGGCCGAGCTCGGTCGCGTGAAAGCCGTACCAGTCGAAGAAGGTTGCGCCGTAGGGATCGGTGCTCGTGATGAGGGCGACCTTGGTCTTGGTCTGCTGGGCCTTCTCCCCGCGGCCTTTCGCCTCGGCGAGAAAGAACCAGAGCATCGTGCTTTCCGACTCGAGCGTCCGCCAGACGAAGCCGCCCTCGTGGAACGCGCGAAAGACGTCGTCGTCGGCGGTCTCGGGCGTGATGTACGGGATCTTGGCGGCCACGAACTTGGGCGCCATCGCAAACGAGAAGAGCCCAGCTGTCGCCACCAAATCGGGCTCGGCCAGAATCTGCGAGGCGAGTGCCTCTTGCCCGCTGGCAGACGCGAGCAGCTCGTGGGTGAGCTCGAAGTACTTGGCCTCGAGGCGACGACCGCCGGCGCCCCCGGCTTCGTTGACCGCAGCCATGGCCCAGTCGTAGACCGGCCTCAGCGCGCTCGACTTGGTGCCAGGAGCACCGATCACGATGCCGATGCGCGCAGCGGGTTTGTCGGCCGACGCGGAGCAGGCACTGGCGCCGAGGAGAAGCGCCAGCATCCGCGTGTACATGCGTCGCCGCCGATCAGAACTCGACACAGAACTTCCCGTTGGGAAGAATCGGCGAAGGCGCGATCTCGTGCGAGTGGATGCAGAACTCGGGCGCGGTGACGTGCGAGAAATCGAGCTTCCCGACCTTCGAGAGGGACTGGCACCCGCCGCCCGCGAAGCAGAAGGTTCCGCTCAACTCGCCGTCGATGCCGTCATTCGTGATCTTGAGGCCGACCGTGCCTTCGACCCGCCCGAGATTGAACTCTTTGTCGGGTTTCGGCACGCAGGTCTTGGGTGCGTCGAGATTCCTGCAGGTCTTCGGCACCTTGATGCTGCAAGAAAATCCGCTGCAGCGCAGACCATGTTTCCAGGACCATTTGCAGTGCGGTTTGCCGCAATGGAACTCGTCGCTGAAGTCGAGCGTGTCCTCGCCACACATGGCGGCGCTGGTCACGATTTTGTAGCCGCACTTGGCTCCGTCGGTGACCGCCTTCAAGACTTCGTTACCGGCCTCGAGGTTGAAAGCGAGAGTCGCATTGCCCCCCAGGTTGACGTGATCACCCGGGGCAACGCTCCCCTTCATGGTGACCGACTGCTTCTGCGTCTTGAAAGTCGCCTCGATGGCAAATCCCTTGTCGTTGATGGTGCTGGTCATCGACGCCAACGGCACGCCGCCCACGGTGGCCGATCCCCGCGCGTGAATGAGCCAGTCTTTCGAGCCCATGACCGGGACCCCCGCGGGATTGGCGTCCATGCAGGCTTGGGTGTCGCCGCCGAAGCACGCGGTGATCTTGGCGTTCGCTGAAACGAGGTGCGGTGGAATCTCGAGCTTGGCGCGTCCGCTGACTTTGAATCCCAAGCGATCCAGGTGGAAGTCGGCGGCTGCCAGGGTGATGTCGTTCATGTTGAGACCGATCGCCTTGCCGAGCGTGTTGGTCTGGATCTTGAGGGCGCTGGCGCCGTCGAGGTGGTTCCGAGAGACGTCGGCGGTGTCGACGTAAGCGGCGAGCGCGGCATTGGACGTCAGGTCGATGGGCAGCCACGGCGGCAGGAAAGTGAGCGACTTGGCGGTTCCGCTGAACGCGGCCGTGGCCTTGTAGGGACGCGCGCTCGATTCGATATAGAGCGACGCTTGCGCCACCGGGATCTCGAAGGTGAAGACGCCATCGAGCGCCTGCCACCCGAGGTTGAAGTAGCCGTTCACGCCGATCGCCTTTTCGAAGAGGCCCTTTTCGAACGAGGTCTGACCGTCCCAGCCGATGAACTTGGTGGTGACGTTGCCGTTGATCGTGACCGGGAACTCCTCGAGCGGGATGTTGCCGGCGATGAAGCCCTGCCCCCCGAACGTCGGGAACTCCTCGCCGGGTTGCTCGAAGCCCCAGGTCGTCTCGGCGGTGAAGGGGATGAGCGATTTTTCCGAAAGCCCGATCGCTTCGACGTCACCCATGGGGCCCGCGATGAGGATGGCAGGGTCCATCGGATCGACGACGATTGTCTTGGTCATCGAGGTGTCGGCCGCCGCGGTGAAGGATCCCGTCGCGAACGACCCTTTGTACCCCGTGGTGGTCGTGTAATAGAGGTACTTGCGGTCCTTGGCGAGCGGCAACCCGAGCGACGCGAGATGCGCGCCCGTGTCGTAGCCGAAGCTGGCCGACAACGGCCCCCCCTCGAGGCCAAGCCCCGAGAAGGTATGAAGCGCCGGCATGACGACCTTGGCGGTCCCCGAAAGACTCTGCAGCCGGTACTTCTCGACTTTGATGGACAGCGAGGCGTGGCCCAACGTGAACGTGTAAAAGGGCGTCACCACCTGCAGCTCACCCTGCAGATGGTTATCCACGTAGCCGGGCAATTTGTTGGACTGCTTCCAACTGCCCGACGCGGGCACCACGATGGAGAGCCCCTCGGCGATCTCGAACTCCGCCGGCAGCTTCACGCTGGTCGTGGGTGTGTAGGTCGCGTTCTCTTCGGGCGGCGGCGCACCGTCGCCCGTCCCGCCGTCGACGAGGCACTCGGCGCTTCGATCGGTCGTGCCACCGCACGCCCCGAGCAACGCTGCCCCCAGCACCAGACCCATCCCCCAAAGCCGTCCACCTGTGCCCATGAGAGCGCGACCCCTTCTCGGTAGTTCTCTATCTCGTGACGGGACTAGCCATCGGCAACACGGTGCCCAAACGTGAGACGCAGCCCGTAAGGGCCGTTGAACGCAGCGCGCGCCGGCACCGCGGATGGCCAACCGAACGAGATGTGCAAATTCACTCTCCGGCGCGCCACTTGGCGCTCACACCCCCGACGAGGCCACTATCGTTGGTCGCCCCGGCCCACAAGCTGCCTTTGCCTAGAGGTTTTCCTATGAAGATCCTTCATCGTCGCCCTGCCCTCACGATCCTCTCGACCTGCTTCGTCCTACTCGCGTGTGAAGCGAAGCCCTCAAGCCCGGCCGGCAACGGCGGCGAACAGACGGGAGGCTCCAAGCCCGGCACAGGCGGCAGGTCCGCCACCAGCGGAGGTTCCGGCGGTGGCATGGGATCGGCGACCGGCGGGGCTCCCGGATCGGGGGGCACCCCCGCAAGTGGTGGGGCACCCGGTGGCAGCGGCGGCGCCCCGGGTAGCGGTGGCAATCCTGGATCCGGCGGCGCGGGTGGTAGCGACGCCGCCTCGACTCCTGGCGATGCTCCCGCCAGTGGTGGCCCGACCGGCACCGACTGGGTGCACTCGAAGACGATCACCATCGACACGACGGCGACCGGCGCCGCGGTGATGGAGGACGTGCAGAAGTATCCGGTCGCGGTGATGCTGGACAAGAGCCGCTTCGACTTCAGCCAGGCGCAGGCCAACGGCGCGGACATCCGATTCTTCGACGCCGCCGGCAAGGCGCTGCCCCACGCGATCGAGCTATGGGACAAGGCGGGCGAGACGGCGGCGATCTGGGTTCTGCTCGACGTGGTCAAAGGCAACAGCAAGGACCAGTCGATCGTCATGAAGTGGGGCCACGGCAGCGCTCCGAGCACCAGCGACTCGAAGGCCGTCTTCAAGAAGGAGAACGGCTTCGTGGGCGTCTGGCACCTTGACGAGGACGGCAACACCACGGCCGACGGGTACAAGGACGCAAGCGATCAGGAAGCGCACGGCACCGGCGTCGGCATGGTCGCCGGATCGCGGGTCCCCGGCCGCGTGGGAAAGGGAGTCCACCTCGAGAATCCGATGGGGCAGAACACCGCGCGCTGGATCAGCGTGGGAGGCGAGAAGGCCGCGCAGTTCAACCCGGGCCCGCCGATCACGTTCTCGATCTGGGCTCTCGGCAATTCCTATCCCATCACTAGCTATGAAACGATCATGTCGAAGGGCGACACCTCGTGGTCGCTGCAGCGGGTGCGGTATTCGAGCGGCCAGGGCTATCAGTGCTGCGTGCGCACGCCCGGCTACCACCTCTGCGCTTACAACTTCGGCGGCCAGGGGCTCGTGACCAAGCAGTGGCTGCACTTCATGGTCGTGCTGCAGGAGCCGAGTATGAAGGTCTACATCAACGGCAAGCTCAACTCGATGGCCAACGCCGGCCCCTGGAACAAGGGCGCGCATCCCCTCGGCATCGGCAACCAGACGCAGGCGCTCGGCGGCCGCCGCCAGTGGGACGGCATGCTCGACGAAGCGCGCGTGATGCAGGTCGTGCGCACCCTCGGCTGGGCCAAGCTCGACTACGAAAGCCAGAAGGAAGCCCCCACCCTGCTGAAGTTCGGCGAGACGCAGAGCAAATAGAGGCGGCGGCGCGCGCGCGACCGGGGCCGATGCCTGATCGAGGCATCGGCCGTCCGGAAGCGGCGTCCCTGCGAGACGCTGCCTCCATTACCAGAGGTTGCGTCCGTCAATCACCCGCACCGGCACGGCGTCGAGATCGAAGTCTTCGAACAGGCGCGCGTTGACCGGGACGTGGCGGCCGACGGGGGGCTGGTCGGGGCTCACGTATGACGGCGTGTCGCTGAAGGTGCTGCAGCCGCAGTTGGCGCAGTGGTAGTGCTTATGATCCTTCGGGTTGGTGCTGTACGCGACGCCCTCGCCGGCTTTCAGCAGCTGGAATTGCTCGGGTTTGTAGTACGCCCACAGGGCGCCCCGCTTCGAGCAGAAGGTGCAGGTACAACGGGTGACCTGCTCGGGCCGCGCGCTCACCTCGAACTCGACGGCACCGCAGTGACACTTGCCTCTCAAAACGTTGGTCATGTCGCTCTCCTCTCGCAAGCACGATGCGACAGCGCGTTGACAGCGTATTGTCAGCTTTGGCGTGCGTCGTCGAACTTCAGAAGGCGAACCGTCAGGCATTCGTGATCGCTTGGTGCAGGGTCGCGGCGAACTCAACGGCTTGCTGCTCGAAGCCGCTGTGGTCGCCGGAAACACGATGAACTGCACCGAAAGCAGCGGTCGCGCTATCGTCAGCGTGTGCCAACTGCCAACGAGACTCCCGTCGTCACGTCAGATCCCCTGCTCGCCCCCTGGACCGGTCCTTACGGGGGCTTCCCACGCTTCGACGAAATCGCCGCCGCCGACATCAAGCCGGCTTTGACGAAGGCGATGGATCTGCACCGCGCGGAGATTGCCGCCATTGCAGGTCGGGAGCAGGCGCCCACGTTCGCCAACACCATCGCGGCCTTGGAAAACGCCGGGCGCCCGTTCGCCCGCGCGACGAACGTCTTTGGCATCTACCGCTCGACGATGAACGACAAGCCGATGCAGGCGCTGGAAGAGGAGATGGCGCCTATCCTGGCGGCCTTCAGCGACGAGATCATCCAGAACGAGCCACTGTTTGACCGCATCAAGGCGGTGCACGACGGGCGTCACGCAGCCAACCTGGCACCCGACGAGCTTCGTCTCGTCGAGACGATTTACGAGATGTTCGCGCGTAACGGCGCCGCCCTCGATGGGGCCGGCAAGGTGCGCCTCAAGGCAATCAACGGCCAGCTCGCGTCGCTCTACACCAAGTTCTCGCAGAACGAGCTGCACGATGAAGAGACGGGCGCGCTGCTGCTCGACGCCGAGGCCGACCTCGCCGGACTCCCCGACAGCGTCAAGCAAGGGGCGAAAGCGGCGGCGGAAGCCAAGGGTCACACAGGCAAGTGGGCGATCACCAACACGCGATCGTCGGTCGAGCCCTTCTTGGTCAATTCCACCCGGCGCGATCTTCGCGAGCGAGCGTGGCGCATGTGGATGAGCCGCGGCGACAACGCCGGCGCTCACGACAACAAGCCGATCATCACCGAGATCCTGAAGCTGCGCGAAGAGAGGGCCAAACTGCTCGGGTTCCCGAGCCACGCCCACTGGGCCATCGCCGACAACATGGCCAAGACGCCCGACGCCGCGATGGCGCTCGCGCTCAAGGTCTGGAAGGCGGCGGTGGCGCGTGTGCGCGAAGAGGTTGCCGACATGCAGGCGGTTGCCGACCAAAACGGCGACGCCACCGGCAAGGTGAAGATCGAGCCCTGGGACTACCGGTTTTATGCTGAGAAGGTTCGCAAGGCGAAGTACGACCTCGACGCCGACGAGGTGAAGCAGTTCCTGCAGCTCGACAAAATGCGCGACGCCATGATGTGGGCGGCCGAGCAGCTATATGGCCTCGCCTTCCGGGCATTGAAGGACGTGCCGGTCATCCACCCCGACGTCACGGTCTATCAGGTCACCCGCCAAGGCCAGCACGTGGGCCTCTGGTACTTCGATCCCTACGCGCGCGACGGCAAACAGTCGGGCGCCTGGATGAGTGAATACCGCACGCAGGAAGCGCTGCCGGACAGGGAGCCGGTGGCCCCCATCGTGTCGAACAACTCCAACTTCGTGAAGGCCGAAGGCGCGGTCCTCATCTCGTGGGACGACGCCGTCACCATGTTTCACGAGTTCGGCCACGCGCTCCACGGCCTGAACTCGGCCGTGCGTTACCCGACGTTGGCCGGCACCAACACCAAACGCGACT
>JANNNO010000179.1:0-10597 GCA_031398585.1 Myxococcales bacterium
GCGGCGCGCCGCCTCGCGCGCGCGGCCGACGCCGAGAGCTACTACCAGGCGGGCATGGAGCGGCTGGCCGGCCGCATCGCCCCCGATGCGCCCGATGGCCGGTCGTTTGAGCCGCCGGAGCATGCCTTCGCCTCGGATCTCGATCTGTTTGGCCCGCAGTCGCTCTTTGCGCTGGTCAACATGGCGCGCACCTCGGCCGGGCAGGGCACCGTCGCTGCTTGGTTGCTGGCGGCCGCCGACCGTGACGAGGTTCTCGCCCGGCAGGTGGCCGTGGCCGAGCTCGGGGCCGCGGTCGAGCTGCGCGAGGAGCTCTGGCGTGCCGCTGGTGCCGTCGGTCGCGACGTGAAGTCCTCCGCGCTCGAGGCCTGGTTGTCGTCGCCCGCACGGCCGGTCTCGACCGCCACGCGGCTCGGTGTCTTCGCCGTTGGCCTGCTCGGGCTGGGCGCCGTCTTGGCCCTCATGGCGGGGATGCTCGCCCCCGCCCTGCTCGGTCTCGGCGCGGTGGCCCTGGTGGCGCGGCGGTTCCGGGCGCAGGTCGCCAACGTCGGCCATGCGGCGCAGAGCCGCGCCGACGAGCTCGATGCCGTGGCCGCGCTGGCCGCGCTCGTCGAGCGCTCCTCGTTCACCAGCCCGCGGCTCGTCGTGCTCAAACGCGCACTCGGGTCGGAAGGCCAGTCCGCCCACGCGGTGGTCACGGCGCTGCAACGCCGGATAGGTTGGTTCGAGTCGCGGCGCAATCCCTTCTTTGCGCTGCTGACCGCGCCCACGCTCTTCGGCACCCAGATGGCCTTCGCGATCGAAGCGTGGCGCGCGCGGCACGGCGCCGTGGCCGCCGCCTGGCTCAAGGCTATCGGCGAGCTCGAGGCCCTGGCCTCGCTGGCGACCTTTGCCTTCGAGCACCCGAGCCTGCCCTTTCCCGAGATCGCGCCCGACGACGAAGGCCCCCTGTTTCACGGCCGCGCGGTCGCTCACCCGCTCTTGCCCCCCAAGACCCGGGTGGCCAACGACGTCACGCTGGATCCGTCCCACCGGCTGATGCTGGTAACCGGCTCCAATATGTCCGGCAAGAGCACCTACCTACGCACCATTGGCGTCAACGCCGTGCTCGCGCTGGCAGGAGCCCCTGTGGTGGCGTCGTCGCTACGCCTCTCTCGCCTGCAGATCGGTGCTTCGCTGCGCACGTCGGATTCGCTGCAAGCGGGGGTCTCGCGCTTCTTTGCCGAGATCAACCGGCTGCGGACGATCGTCACCCTGTGCGAGGAGACGCCGCTGTCGCTCTTTCTTCTCGACGAGATCCTGCACGGGACCAACTCCGAGGATCGCCTGGCCGGTGGCGGTGCGCTGGTTCGCCGCCTGGTCGAACGAGGCGCGATTGGCCTCTGCACGACTCACGATCTGGCTTTGGCCCGCATCGTCGACGAGATCGGCCCGGCCGCACGCAACGTGCACTTCGAAGACGTGATCAGCGAAGGCCTGATCAAGTTCGACTACAAGCTGCGCACGGGCGTCGTCGAACGCGGCAACGCCCTGGCGCTGATGAAGCTGGTCGGCCTGCCGGTCTAAAGACGCGGGGTCCGCCGGCACCGCGCTCAGCGCAGCGTGATGGAGTAGCTGCCACCGGGCTCGGTTGGCAGGTCGACCGTCTCGGTCGGAGTCAGGTTCAACGCCGGGAGCGCCGGTCCCGCAGCCTTTTGCGGCGTGCCCGCCGGCGTCACCCGCAACAATGCATTGGGATTGTCTCCCTGGGCGGCTACCGGCGACATCGCCTTGCCGTCGCCCGAAACCACGTTCACGGGCGCCGCAGTCTTGAGCCGCAGATTTCCTCCCAGCGCCGACCTCACGGTCGCTTGCGCCAGCTTGCCGCCCGCCCAGACGAGATCGATCTCGAAACCGCCGCGCGCTTTCAGCCCACGCACCTGTCCCGCCGGCCAGACCGAGGGCAGGGCGGGTAGCAGATGGACTGCACCGGCGTGGCTCTGCACCAGCAGCTCGGCGACGCCAGCCGTGTAGCCGAAGTTGCCGTCGATCTGGAAGGGCGGGTGCGCATCGAAGAGATTGGGGTAAAGGCCGCCGCCCCCCATCACGACTTCTGACGTGCCGACGGGATTGAAGAGGTTGCGGATGATGGCGTACGCATGATCGCCGTCGCGCATGCGCGCCCAGAAGTTGATCTTCCAGCCCATCGACCAGCCGGTCGCCTCGTCACCGCGCAGCTCGAGCGTGCGCGCGACCGCACGAAACAGCTCGGGCGTCGCGTCCGGGTTGATCTGATCCCCCGGGTGCAGGCCGTAAAGATGCGACAGATGGCGATGTTTGGGCTCCGCCTCGGCGAAGTCCTCCCGCCATTCTTGCAGCTGACCGCGCGCCCCGATCCGATAGGGCGCCAGCCGCGCCAGCTTGTCCTGCAGCTCCTTCTGCAACTTCGCGTCCTTGCCCAGCAGCTTGGCCGCGGCGATGGTCCGGGTGAAGAGCTCGCGGATGATGGCCTGGTCCATCGTCGCGCCTTCACTGGTCGCGGCCTCACCGCCACCGGGCGAGACGAAGCGATTCTCGGGCGAGGTGCTCACCGGGGTGATGAGGGTGCCGTCGCCCGCGTCACTCAACCAGTCGGCGTAGAACTCGGCGGCGCCCTTCATGAGGGGATAGGCGGCCTGGGCGAGGAACTTGCGGTCGCCAGTGAAGAGGTACCGCTCCCAGAAGTGACTCGCGAACCAGCCGCCCGCCAGGTTCCAGAAGGCTGCGCGCGCGTTGCCATCGACCGGGAACGCGTCTCGCCAGATGGTGGTGTTGTGGTGCAGGACCCAGCCGCGGTTGCCGTACATCTTGCGCGCGGCGATGCGACCGCCATCGGCCGCAATCTCGGAGACCATGCGGAAGAGCGGCTCGTGCAACTCCGACAGGTTGGTCAGCTCTGCCGGCCAGTAGTTCATCTGCGCGTTGATGTTCACCGTGTAGGCCGAAGCCCAGGGTGGCACCACGTCCTTGTTCCAGATCCCCTGCAGGTTGAGCGGCTGCGTCCCGGGGCGTGAGCCAGCGATGAGCAGGTAACGGCCGTACTGAAACAGCAGCGCCGCCAGGTCTGGGTCGCCGCTCTTGCGAAAGCCGATCAGGCGCTGGTCGGTCGGCAGATTGCGTTTGCCCGCGTCGCCGCCCAGATCGAGGGCAACGCGGTCGAAGAGCTTGCGGTGATCCGCGACGTGACGCTCTCGCAAGACCGTCCACTCGTGCCGTCCCGCCGCGCGCAGGTCCTTCTTCGCCCGCGCGGAGGCGCGCGCCATGGCCACGCCTTTCGATGGCCCCGACGGGCTCTTCTTCGGACCATCGAAGCTGCTTGCCGCCGCCAGTAGCAACAACGCCTCACTCGCGCCTTCGACCTTTACGCCGCTTGCCTCGGCCGCGACCTTGCCGTCGGTCCGCACCGCGAGACGTCCCTCGAAGAACATGCCCTTGCCGCCGATCTCGGCGCCGTACAGAACCTGCTTGGCGTGCGGCAGACGCTGGCCATCGCGCCCGTAGATCTCGGGGTACTTGTGCTGGTCGCCCCACTCCTCAATGGTCTTCATCGGGCGGCGCGCGACGAAGCCGGGCAGCTGTCCGGTCAACGCCAGCTGGCCGTCGGCCACGATCGCCTTCGCCGTCGGGTGAATCGATTCCAGCGTCGCGGTGAACGACAACGCGCCCGGCTTGTCGGCTCGCAGGCGCACGGCGATGACGCCGTCAGGATGGCTGGCGAGAACCTCGCGCGTGAACGTCACCCCGTTGCCGTCGCGGTAGCTCACCCCCGCGGTCGCCATCGCGATGTCGAGCCAGCGCTGGTAGCCCGATACGGTGCCCGCCGCGCCGAACGTCAGCTTCAGATCTCCCAGCGGCTGGTAACACTGCTGGTTGCGGCCGAGCCAGTGCTTGGCGACGAACTTGTCGACCTCCGCGTGTTTGCCGGCGCGGATCATCTCCGTCACCTGCGCGCGCGTCTTGCGGATGTCGAGGCTGCGCAGGTCGGCGGGTGGCTCACCGGAATAGAGCGAATCTTCGTTGAGCGAGATCTGCTCGCTCTCGACGCCGCCCCAGATCATCGCGCCCAGACGACCGTTGCCGATCGGCAGCGCTTGCTCCCACTGCTTGGCCGGTCTGTCGTACCAGAGCGTGAGTCCCGGGGTCGTGCCCGCGGGGGGCGCAGCCTCTGCATCCAGCGGGACGACCAGCGGGGCCGTCATCGTAGCGATCAGGAGGCAGGCGGCGAAAGGGCGAAGAATCCGCGAGCGCATGGCCGCGCAGACTATCCGCGAGTGCCCCGGCCCGACGAAAAAAGCGCGTCAGTGACCGTCGCGGGCGGCCACACCGGCGCCGAAGCGTTCGAGGTGAGCGCCCGCCATCGCCTCGTCGATGACGATGGTCTCGCCTCGCCGCTCGGGCGCTTCGAACATGATCTCGTGGCAGATCTCCTCGATGAACCCGCGCAACGCGCGTGCGCCCGTGGCCCGATCGTGGGCGAAGCGCGCCACCGTCCGCAGCGCCCCCTCGGTAAAGTCGAGCTCGATGCCGTCGAGCCGCAAGAGCGCCTTGTACTCGCGCACCGCCGAGTCGGGAGGCTCGACCAGCACCTGGTAAAGCTGCTGCTCGTCGAGGGGATCCAGCTCCACCCGCACCGGCAGCCGCCCCAGGAATTCAGCGAGCAGTCCGTAGTCGAGCAAATCCTTTTCCGTCACCGGCCGACGACGGCGGCTCCCCTGTCCCGATCCGAACCCGAGCCCGCGCGTCTCTTCGTAAGGCGACAGATCCGAAAAGGTCCCCGCCGCCAGAAAGAGGATGTCTTGCGTGTCGACCACGACGAAGTCGTGTTTGTTCCAGTGCTGGGTCACGTTGAGCGGAACGAAGAGCTCGCGCCCCTCCAGGATCTTCAGCAGCGACTGCTGCACGCCCTCGCCGCCGATGTCCCGCCCCGTGCCCGTCCGGGCGCCGGGACTGCGGCGGGCGATCTTGTCGATCTCGTCGATGAAGACGATGCCTCGCTGCGCCCGCTCCACGTTCTGATCCGCCCGATAGAGCAGCTCGCCGATCATCACCTCGACGTCCTTGCCGTGATAGCCCGCCTCCGTGTACTCGGTGGCGTCGGTGACGGTGAACGGCACCTCGAGCAGCTCGGCCAGGGTGCGCGCGATATGCGTTTTCCCTGATCCAGTCGGCCCGATCATGAGCACGTTGGATTTGCGCAGCAGGCGCTTGCCATCGATGCGCGGCTGCTGGCAGCGCTTGAGGTGGTTGTAAGCGGCGATCGCGATGGTGCGCTTGGCCCGCTCCTGCCCGATGACGTAGCGGTCGAGGTGCTGAAAAATTTCCCGCGGGGTCGGCAGTTGACGGTCGCCGTGGCGCGGGTAGGCCCTCATGGCGGCTATTTTCCCACCGGCCCCGAGGATGCGCCAGGGGGGCAAAACGGACCCGCGGACTCGCGTCGCCCCACCGCCGATGACCTCATGACGCCTTGGGCCGCCCGCCGCCGTGTTCGTCTCGAAACATCACGGACTGCGCCGCATTTGTTCCTTCCGGGGCGCAGGTCGCGCATGCGAATCTGCGCCCGCCATGAACAAAGCGATCATCAAGAAGGTGTCGGCGCGCGAGATTCTCGATTCCCGCGGCAATCCGACTGTCGAGGCCGAGATCGAGCTCGAAAGCGGCATCATCGCCGCCGCGGCCGTGCCCTCGGGCGCGTCGACCGGCGAGCACGAGGCGCTCGAGTTGCGCGACGGCGACAAGAGCCGCTACCTCGGCAAGGGCGTCCTCAAGGCGGTCGAGAACGTCACCAAGGTGCTCGCGCCCGCCATCATCGGCAGAGACGCCTTCGATCAGGCCGGCCTCGACGCGGCGATGCTCGCGGCCGACGGCACCCCCAACAAGGCCAAGGCGGGAGCCAACGCCATCCTCGGCGTCTCGATGGCGGCGGCCCGCGTGGCTGCCACGGCGCTGGATCTGCCGCTCTACAAATACCTCGGCGGCCCCAACGCGCGCGTTCTGCCGGTGCCCCTGATGAACATCATCAACGGCGGCGCCCACGCGAACAACGCGCTCGATTTCCAGGAGTTCATGATCGTTCCGCTCGGCCTGCCGAGCTTCAAAGAGGCGCTGCGTGCCGGCGCCGAGGTTTTCCACAACCTCAAGAAGATCCTGAACGACCGCAAGTTCTCGACCGCGGTCGGCGACGAAGGTGGCTTCGCGCCCGATCTCAACGGCGCCGAGGCGGCCTGTGAGGTGATCGTCGAGGCGATCAAGAAGGCTGGCTACACGCCCGGCAAAGACGTGGCCCTCGCGCTCGACGTGGCATCGAGTGAGCTCTTCGACAAGGGCACGGGCAAGTACATCTTCAAGAAAGAGAAGAAGGAGTTCGACCACGCGGGCCTCATCGGGCTTTACCGCAGCCTGGTGGAAAAGTTCCACGTCGTCTCGATCGAGGACGGCATGGCCGAGAACGATTGGGACGGCTGGAAGAAGCTCACCGACGAGCTCGGCACGCGCGCGCAGATGGTCGGCGACGATCTCTTCGTCACCAACCCGGAGAAGATCAAGGAAGGCATTCGTCGCGGCAGCGCCAACAGCGTGCTGGTGAAGGTCAATCAGATCGGCTCGATCACCGAGACGCTGGAAGCCGTGGAAGCCGCCCACCGGGTCGGTTGGACCACGGTCACCTCACATCGCTCGGGTGAGACCGAAGACACCTTCATCGCGGATCTCTCGGTCGCCACCCGCGCCGGTCAGATCAAGACCGGCTCGCTCGCTCGCACCGATCGCGTGGCCAAGTACAACCGACTGCTCAAGATCGAGCTCGAGCTCGGCAGCTCGGCCATCTATCCGGGCGCCTCGGCGTTCCGCGCTCGCAAGGTCTGAGCGCAAACAGAGCACACGAGCCTCGCCGACAGCGAGCCGGCAACGGCCGTGAGGAACATCGCCTCACGGCCGTTGGCGTTTCAAGGCCGCGGCTCACGCCGTGAGGGCGTCGTTCACAGCTTCCTTCGTCGACGTTTCGGGGACACGACGTCCCGTGGAGCCCTCTGACGGTGCTGCCGCAGCGGGCGTTTCGGCAGTCGCGCCCTGCAGCGTGCCGGGCAGCTCGACCGTGAACGTGGCGCCGTCTTCGCCGGCGCTGCCTACCCGGATGGCGCCACCATGGGCCTCGGCAATCTGACGGCTGATGAAGAGGCCGAGGCCGAGGCCGCCGTAGTGGCGAGCGGAGACCGCACGTTCGAAGGGCCCGAAGATGCGATCGACGTCCTCGGGCGCCACGCCGACGCCGTGGTCGCGCACGGCGATGGTGGCGACGCCGCCGCTTTCGGCGAGGGCGATTTCGATCGGCTTGCCGGCTCCGTATTTGAGCGCGTTCGAGATCAGGTTGGTCACAATCTGCTCGAGCCGTAGGCGGTCCCATCGCCCGCGGATCTCTCTTGCGGCCTCGATCATCAAGTTGCATCCGCTGCGCGCTGCGGTCTCGGTGAAGCGGTCGGCCACCTCGCGGACCAGCTCACCGAGCTCGACCTCTTCAGGGCGGAGCGTAAGCCTTCCCGTGGAGAGGTTCGAGACCTCGAGCACGCTCGAGATGAGGTGGTTGAGGCGATCGGTCTGGCGCAACAGCTTGCCGACGCGCTCGACGATGCCGGGATCGCCGCCCGTCCGCTGGCAGAAGCGTTCGAGGCGCCCGAGCTCGAGGGTGAGGCTACACAGCGGCGTGCGCAGCTCGTGACCAGCGATGAAGAGAAACTCGTCGCGAGCCGTTACCGCGTCTTCTAGGGCCTTTTGCGCCTGCTTCTGATCGGTGATGTCGCGGGCCATGCCGAAGAGGCCGAGAATTTCGCCCCCGGAGTCGCGATAAGGACCTTTGGTCCAGAGCAAGGTGCGCGGGCCCCGGCCGTGCAGATCGAAAGTCTCCTCACTGGTCCGAGCTTGGCCAGTGCGCAGCAGCTCGGCGTCGAGCAAGGCGTTGGCGCGAGCCCGCGGCGTCCCGGCGATGGCCTGATCGTCCCGACCGATCACCTCGCTGGCGGGGCGACCCAGGATCTCGGCGGCAGCGTGGTTCACCAGCAGGTAACGACCGCGACGATCCTTGGCGAAGACCGGCGCGGGCGAGCCGTCGAGCATCGCGCGCAAGAGCGCATAGCTCTCCCGCACGTTGGCGTCCGATGCCGCTCGTTCGGCGACCGCGGCGCCGAGGATCAGCATGCTGAGCGCCAGCACCGCCATGAACAGTTGCAGCGTCGCGAGGCTCTCATGTAGCGGTTGCCCGAGGCCGGGAACGAAGGGGCCCCGACCGGCGGAAGTTCCGATGATCGCGAGGGTCGCCACGAGGGCATTGCCGACGGCGACGCCACGCGGGCCGAAGCGCAACGCGATCCAGATCAACGGAGGAAAAAGCAGGAAGGGCTGCAACATGGCGTCGACCGATTCGTGCCATCGCAAGCCGAAGACCAGCACGCCCACCGCCGCGGTCACGCAGCCAGCGGCGGCCCCCTCGGCCACGCCGGCATCGGATGGTGGCGTCGATCGCGCGCGAGGCGCGAACGCGAGGAGCAAGGGTCCCACCACCAAGGCGCCGTTGAGATCGCCGATCCACCAGGCCGCGAAGGTGCGCGCCACGGCAGCCGCGGGTACGATGCCGGCGAGCGAAAGGCTGAGAACCCCGACCGCGCTGCTGACGATGGTGCTCCCGAGCGCACCCACCACGACGAGGGCGATCACGTCGCGCACGCGACCCATCGTGATCGAGAAGCCGACACGGCCAAGCAGCACCGCGGCCAGCACCGCCTCGAGCGTGTTGCCACAAGCGATGCCGATGGCCGCAAGAGCCGGCGCCCCCATGGCGAGGTTCACGAAAAATGCCCCGACGAAGATCCCAGGCCAGAGCGACAGCCCTCCCAGCACCAAAGCACCTAGGGCGATGCCGGTGGGTGGCCAGACCACCGTCGCGAAGCCGCTGACGGCGTCGATGCCGAGGCCAACCCGCGCCGCAACGGCGTAACCGATCGTGAGTGTCGCGAGTGCCAGGATTCGCACCCTGCGAGTCGTCGGTAACCGCCCCAGATCCCCGCCCCCCACGACGCCGAGGATGAGCCGATTCCGGGAGCGTTGCAAGCCGTGGCCCGGGTAGGAAGCGTCCCACACTCACGGCCGACAGCGAGTCGTGCAAGCCGGTTCGCGCCGGTCGGCCCGCAGCCACCCGGCTTGACCGCCCCGCCCGCTTCGGGCAAGTCTCGTCCTTCGCGATGTCCCCCACGCGGGTGACGCCAGGGTGCGTGACGTTTTTCGCGCGCTCTGGGAGCGCAGGGGCCCCCAGTTCCCCCAGTTGATTCGCGCACGAGCGGATCGGCGCCAGGTAGGTGGCATGTGACAGAGTCGTCGCACGACAACGAAGAGGCCCGCCGTCGGGTTCGGCGGGTGTTCGGTTTTCTCCGCGCGTTTTCCGAACGCCGCGTGCCGACCGCGCGCACGCTCGGCGAGGTTACGCGCAAGTTGCGGCTGAGCGATCTGCCGGCGCATCCCGCGGTGAAGCTCGGCACGGTGAGCCTGCGCGGTGCCACCAACCCGGGCACGCGTGCCGTGGTCGAAGAGGATGACGATGCGCGCACCGCCGAGCCGCTCTTGCGCGTGCGCCGCCCGACCCTGAGCAAGGCGCCACCGCCACCCGAGAGTCTGCACGACTGGATCCAGAAGGGCTGGGAGCGACCCGACGGCAAGATCGCGGTCTGGAGCGTGCGCAACCGGCGCACCCGCGGCGGCAAGCTGATCGCGGAGCGTTTCGCTGACGAGCCGACCCGCGCGCGGGCGCTCGCTGGCTGGACGCGCCTCTGGAAAGCCTGGGCGGAATCCGAGCGCCCCGCGCGCGAGGCGATGCGAATCTTTGAAGCGCTCTATACGCTTCATGGCGACATCGGCCGCGAAGGTGAGCGCATCGAGCTGCTGCTCGGCGATGGCCGCCTGAAGTTCAAGGGTCCCGAAGGACCGATCGATCACCCCGTGCTGCTCCAGCGTGTGGATCTGGTCTTCGATCCCGACGTGCCCGAGTTCCGGGTGGTCGACTCCGATCGCGCCCCCGAGCTGAACGGCCCCCTCTTGCTGGCGGGCGGGACGCTGTCGGGCGAGAAGCTGAACGAGCTGCGCACCGACCTGGAGACGGGGGGCTTTCACCCACTGGCCGGCGAGGAGACCAGCACCTTCCTGCGCCGGGTGGTGTCGCGCCTGGGGCCGGCCGGCGTGGTCAAGGAGACCCTGGACGAGGCGGCGGGACACGACGGTCCGGTGATCGTGCGGGATCCGTGCCTGCTGGCGCGCGACCGCGCCGCCGGCTTCGCCGCCGCCTTCGATCGCGTCCTCGAACACCTGGGCGGGGACGACCCGCTGCCGGCGGGGCTGTCCCGCATCGTGGGCGTCGAGCCGGCGGCGCGGGCTGTCGCCGCCGACCCCGACGTCCTCCTCAGCAAGCCGGCCAACGCCGAGCAGATCGAGATCGTGCGCGCGCTGGCCCAGCACCAGGCGGTGCTGGTGCAGGGACCGCCGGGCACCGGCAAGAGCCACACCATCGCCAACCTGGTCGGGCACCTGGTGGCGCAGGGCAAGCGGG
>JANNNO010000229.1:0-8696 GCA_031398585.1 Myxococcales bacterium
GACGTCAGGCACGATGGCCGAGACGTCGGTTCGCGCCGAGGGCCCCGTCTCGGGCAGGGCATCCACGCCGACCGGAGACGGCTGACTGGAGCCGGCATCGGGCTTGGCGGGCTCGCTGGAAGGAGCCTGTGCGGCGACGCAGACGTTCGACAGACAGGTGAGGCCCGTCAGACACGCATTGTTGGGCGCGCACGAGCAGCGCTCGGCCCCTGGCACGCAACGGTTCGATACCTCCGTACAGGCGGAAGCGGTGAACGCGATCGTCCCCATGAGCGCGCCGAAGCGAAGGCCACGAGCGAGGCGGCCAGTCACTGCCGTCGCTCGTCCGAACGATCGCATCGAGGAACCCTGCCGCGGTGGTGCCATGAAACGCGTGCATACCCTATTTCGGCAGGGCGCCACCATTCAATTCGTCTGCCGGACACCGCCGCGCGGGCTCCGGAAAACCACACGGACCCGACCTTCGGACCTAGAAGAGCACTCCCAGGCCGCCGCCGAAGACAGGGCGCGCGCTGTCGAGCCCATTCTTGGAACAAGTCTCGGCGAGCCCGGCCGCCTTTGCGCAGACCTGCCAGTCTTTGCGGAACTCAAAGCTGAACATGGCGCCGATCGAGAGGGTGGTCCCCACCGCCGCGAAGCCGCCGAAGTTCGCCCCGTAGACGAGCTGGTGCAAGGTCGTGGTTCCGAGCTCCGTGTTCCCCTGTTTGTGGTTGAGCGCGAGGCCACCGAAGCCCACCTTGGGACCGACGAGAAGCTCGAACGAACCGGTCGGCAGGTGAAAGAAGGGGCTGAATGCGAAGACAACGGCGGCGGCGCTGGCGCTGAACGCCCCCTTCTTCTTGGCGCTCGGCACTTCGATCAGCAGCTCGCCGTTGAACGAGAGGAAGTCCTTGGCGCGGAAGCCGAATAGACCGCCCAGCCGCAGACCGGGGCCGAGGGCGTCACGCTCGGACTTTCGCGTCCAGACCTGTGAGCCGACGAAGCCCGAGACCAGGAAGGTCTTGGGCGCTCGCTGTGGCTCGACACTCGCTTGGGCCTGCGGAGGACCCGGCGGGTAACCCCCTCGGCCCGATTGATAACCGGCGGTTGGATAGGGCGGCGGATAGGTCCCGGTGGGCGCGCCGTAGCCTCCGGCGGCGGGGGGGGGATAACCTCCCGGTTGCTGCCCGTAGCCGGGTTGACCAGGAGGTGGGTACGCCTGCGGCGCCGTCGGATAACCACCAGGACCCGCAGGGGCATAGCCGCTCGGCGAAGATGGCGAGTTCCCAGCAGGGTTGGCGGGCGGATAAGCGCCGCCTGGGCCGGGAGGCGGATAGCTGCTCGATGCGGGGGGGGGCGTCGGAGACGGGCGGGGGGCGGCGGGCGTGGGCGCTCCCGGCGCAGCGGGGGCGGGGGGCACGGCGCCAGGCGACTGTGCCGACGGCGGCTGCGAGGGCGTCGGCGGCGTGGTCGAGCCCGGCGGGCGATAGGGGTAACCGGGCAAACGATCCGGTGGCGGTGGCAGGGGCGGGCGTGGGGTTGGCAAGACGCAGGCCCCTTGCACGCAGATTTGACCCCCGGTGCAGGGAGGCTGACAGGCGGGTGCGGACGGCTGCGCGTAAAGATTACGGGCAGGGGCCAGCGAGAGGAGCGCGAGGGCCGCCGAGGCCAGGGGCAAACGGAACCGATTTGGCGAGATCATCTTCATCGTCCTCTTGCCTTTGCGTTCGCTCGACCTGGGCGCCAGGCTCTTGCGACCACGATTTGGCCGCGGCCGGCCAGCCGGGGCGTAGTTCACCGAGAGGGTCCGCTGGCGTCAAGACCGATGTTCCCGCGTGGCCGCCCCGCTGACCGCCTCGCCGGAGCACGGACGACGATATGGTAGGGTCCCGCGTTCTTGCAGACGCCAGCCGCAACCCGCCCGCTCTTTCTGCTCTCGAACGATGACGGTGTGAATGCCGCCGGCCTGCGTGCCGCCGAGCAGGCGCTCACCCCGCATGGCGACGTGATCATCGCGGCGCCGGATCGCGAGCGAAGCGCGACGTCGCATTCCATCAGTCTCGACCGGCCACTGCGCACCGAGGAGGTTCGTCCCGGTGTCTTTGCCATCGACGGGACTCCGGTCGATTGCGTCTACCTGGCGCTTTTGCACCTCTGCCCACGACGTCCCGATCTGGTCGTCTCGGGCATCAATCACGGCTACAACCTTGGTTCCGACATCTTCTATTCGGGCACCGTGGCCGCCGCCGTCGAAGGCGCCCTACGCGGAGTTCCTGGGATCGCCCTGTCGCTCGAACGACGGCAGCCGCAGGATTACAGCCCCGCCATCGCGTTCGTGAGCGCGCTCATCGGGACCATCGTCGCGCGCGGTTTCGAGGCGCTGCCGGCGCCGGGCATTCTCAACGTCAATCTGCCGGCGCTACCGACCAGCGACTACGAGGTCACGTTCCTCGGCAAGCGCATCTATCGCGATCTCGTCGACGTCAGGCAGGACCTGCGCGGCCGATCGTATTACTGGATTGGCGGGCCGGAGGCCGAAGGCATCGATGTGCCCGGCTCGGACATGAGTGCGATCCGGGCAGGCCGCGTCTCGCTCTGCCCGGTCTCGCTCGAGCTGTCCAATCGATCGTTCATACCGACCTTGGCTTCGTGGCCGATCACTGGCTGGCGACAGCAACATGGCGTGGCGGAACGGACGGTGCTGGAGCAAGGGCCCGGTCCTCAAGGATCCAAGCCTCCGGGAGGCTGAGGCGTGGCGCTGGCGAATCGCTCCTGTGCGGCGGGCCGGTCGAGGATCCGGCTCTTGCTGGTCGGCTGGCTCTCCCTGGTTGGCTGCGCGCACCGGGCACCGCTGCACGCGTCGGGCCCCGCTGGTTCGTTCATCATCGTCGGCGTCGAGACGCTGAGCGATATCGCGAAGAAGCACGGCATTCCGCTGGAAGACCTGGCGGAGATCAACGGCCTTGAGCCGGGTGCGCGGGTCGAGCCCGGGCAAGTCATCTTCGTGCTCGCCCCCGAGGCAGGCGTGCCGACGGCCGTCGCCGATCTCGAGCCGCCCCTGCCGCCCGACCTCGATGACGAGCCGCCGCCGGCCAACACCGCGTTGCTGGCCTGGCCGCTCCGGGAAGCTCGCGTCTCGTCGGTCTATGGGCGTCGCTGGGGCCGCCAGCACGAAGGGATCGATCTGGCAGCGCCGATTGGAACGCCCATTTACGCTGCCAAGGACGGCGTCGTGCTCTACGCCTCGGACGCCGTGAAAGGCTACGGCAACATGGTGGTGCTCTCGCACGATGGCGATCTGCTGACCGCGTACGCGCATACCTCGGTGATGCTGGTAAAAAAGGGCGATCGGGTGCGCGGCGGACAGATCATCGCGCGGGTAGGGAAGACCGGCCACGCGACGGCGCCCCACCTCCACTTCGAAGTCAGGCAGGGCCAAGTCCCGAAGAACCCCCTGCGCTTCTTGCCCGAGCGCCCGTAGCGCAAAAGGCGTGCGCTCAGCGTATCGCCATAGACCAAAGGCGTGCGCTCAGCGCATCGCCATAGACCATGAAGCGATGGTTCGCGAGCCGTTGTACTTCGGGAACGGGAAGCCCGCCATGCGCGCCAGAACGCACGAAGGGAAGGGGCCCTTCTGCTGGCCGTTCACCTTGACCGCGGTCACCTTCCCGGCGCCGGTGACGAGGAACTCGAGGTCCATCTCGCCCAATCCTGGATTGCGTCGCCGCTCGTCCATGATGCACGGGACGAGCTTGCGGTAGTTGGCCATCATCACGCCCTGAATGGCACTATCCGACAGAATCTCTTCGCCGCCGCCCTGACTGACATCTCCGAGGTTGGTGACGCCGCCGAAGGGGTCGTCGGCCTTGCCACCGGCTTTGCCCACCCGGCGGCTGGTTGGCCGCTTGGTGCTGGGAAAATCGATCTTCACCGCCTTGAGAAAGCCGTCGACGTCGCCTTCACCGACGCGCGAAGCGAGCTCGCTCTCCTTGGCCGCTTCGCGGTTCATCAAGAAGACGACGAGGATGCCAGCGATGGCGATCACGGCGCCCCCCACGATGAAGAGCGTGGCCCGCGACTTCTTCCGCTCGACATGCTCGTGCACATGCTCGGCTTGCGCTCTTCGCGCATGCTCGAGCTTCCGTTCGGCGTGCCGCGCGTGATCGCTGAGCTGAGGATGATCGAGGATCTTCTGTCGCGATCCCGAGTCCATGTCGACGATGAGGTCGTCGCCGCGGAAAGTTCCCTTGTCGAGCTGGGCAGTGATCTGGTGGAGCGAAAACGGGCCAAAATCGAGTTTGTCCTTCTGGATCAGCCAGCGGGCATCCTCGTGGCTCAGGCCCGCTGCGGCTGCGACGTCGAAAGGGCGTACGCCGCTGCCGGTGGTCGGCTCCACGGCCTCCGAACTGACGGTGGAGGCGGGGGACGTGCCAGCGACGGGCGCGTTACCTGCGGCGGGACGAGAGGCGCTGACCACGGCCGCTTCGAAAGCCCGCATCATCTCGAGCGGGCTGGCATACCTGCCGCCCGCGTTGGGCAGCAGCGCGCGGCCGACGATGGCGTCGAGCGCTGCAGAGACACCCGGGACGATCCGACTGGGAGGCACGAGGGGCGGGGCGGGGGGCCGGCCGGCGAGAAGCTCGAAGAGAATCGCTCCGAACGAATAGACGTCGGCCGCAGGAGTCGGCGCGCCGCCCGCGGCGACCTCGGGCGCGAGGTAGAGGCCGTCACGCGCGGTCGCCGGGCCCCCGCCGCGCGCCAGGGAAGGGACGCCCAATGTGAGACCGAGATCTCCCAGGCGCACCCGTCCGTTGGAGGTGATCCAGATGTTCTGGGGGTGGATACCCCCATGAACGAGCTCTGCGTAAGCGTGTTCCAGGCCGGCCGCCACATGGCCGAGTAAGGTTGCTGCGCGGGCCGCCCCGACAGTCTCGCCCTTTTGCGCGTGGGCATCGATGATCTCGCGCAGGCTGTGCCCGTCGGGCCATTCTTGCGCAACCACCAGATCGCGGCCCTCGGGAAACGAGGCGAGCACAGGGAGCAGATTCTTGTGCGCCGGCAGGCGCTGCGCTTTGGCCAGCTCGCGCTCGAGCAGCGCGCGTGCCGGCCCCTCGGGCGACACGATGACCAGCGAAACGTCGGCGCCGGACTGGGCGTCGCTTGCCCGCAACAGCTCGACGCCGCGCTGACGAGACAACGCCTGCTTGACCCGGAAGCGGGTGCCGATCAGGGCGCCCGGCTGCCTGCGGGCGTTGGCTGGCTCTTGTCCCCGACCTTGGCGGCCGGCGTTCTGACCGGCACCGGGCGCGTCGCGACGCGCGTCATCGCTCATCCCCACGACATTATGTCGTCTTGAAACGCCTGACCAGCTCGCGAAGACGCCGGGAGCCTCCGCCCTCGCGGAAAATGAACTTCACGCCCGAAAGGCCAGGTCCTGCGTGATACAGCACGCGGCCCGACAGCTCCATGGGTGCCATGCCACCCGGGGGGATGATCTCGACCACCACCTCGGTCTCGAGGGGAGGCTGCACGTCGCACTGGACGAGCGCCCCGCTCACGCTGATCTCACGAAGCTCGCCTGGGTGGGGCCGCAGAGCGGCTCCGACACGCATCTTGGCAGGCCAGCCGAGCGGAATGCGGGCGTGTTTTCGTTTCGGCGTCGGTTGCCGCTTGCCCCCCAGAGTCTCGAGAATGAAGTCGCGCTTGGGCACTTCCTCGAGGTCGAACTCGACGACGGCGCCCGCGCGCACGCGAAGCCGTGGCAAAGCTTTCCGCCAGGAGACGACCGTGCCCCGGATCAGCACTCGGTTCGGCAGCGCCTTACAGACCACCTCGACCACGACGGGCGTCCCCGCCTCGAGCTCGGTCGTCGTCGGACAGAAGAGGCCTCCGTTCGAGAGATCGGTCTTGTAGTGCTCGCGGAACTCTTCAGCGTCCTGACAGCGGACCTTCAGGATGTTCAAGGTCGCTTCTCCCCCTCCCAGTACAACGAATGACGTGGGCCCCGGTCCTGTACTAGCTTTGCATGTTCCTGCATGTCAATCCGTGTTCACGTCGGTGGTCAAATCGTCCCGCCCGAGAACGCACTGGTTTCGGTGTTCGATCGGGGGTTTCTCTATGGCGACAGCGTCTTCGACACCGTGGCGACGGCGGGCGGCCAGCTCTTCGCGCTCGCCGAGCACATCGAACGACTGCAACGATCGGCGGCGGCCATTGGCATTGTGCCGCCATCGCGCGAGGAGATCGAGATCGCCGTGCATGCCACAGTGACGGCAGCTGGGAACCGAGAGAGCCGCGTGCGCATGGTGATCACCCGAGGAGATGGTGGCTCTGATCTCGATCCGCTGTCCTCGACAGAGCCCAGGCTCGTCATCATCGCCGGCCCCCGCGGTGGGCCCACGCCGCAGATGTACGTCGATGGCGTAGGGATTGCTGTGGTGTCCGTCGCGCGCAACCATCCGCAGGCCCTGGATCCGGCGGTGAAGTCCGGCAATTACCTCAACAATGTTCTGGCGCTGGGGCAGGCTCGGCGCTCCCGTCCCGGCGTGCACGAGGCGATCCTCTGCTCGACGACGGGAAGCCTGGCAGAGGGCGCCTCGAGCAACCTCTTCCTGGTCCACGAGGGGTGCATTCTGACCCCGGCTCTCTCGGTGGGCATCCTCCCGGGCATCACTCGGGCGGTGGTCATCGAGCTGTGTGGGCAAGCGGGCCTGCCTTGCCAGGAGCTCGACTTTCTGGCGCCCGAATTACTTGTGAAAGCCAATGAAATTTTCATCACCAGCGCGGTTCGAGGGATTCTCCCCGTCACACGGCTCGAAGGTGCGCCCGTGGGCGACGGTCGTCCCGGTCCCGTGACCCGTCGGCTGCGACGGCTCTATCTTCAGCGAACCGGCGAACCGGTGACATCGTCCGCGCAGCGAGACGAACAGCGAGACGAGGAGCAACAATGAGCCTTCGCATTTTCATCCTCGGGGGCATCGTCCTCATCGTCTCGGGCATCTTGCAAGCGCTGGTGCGCCCCCGCGCCCCGCGCGAGAGCCCGGCGCAGCGGCTGGTCAACGCGGCCACGGTCCGCGCCGCTTTCTTCGTTCTGGTCGGAGTGGCGGCGATCCTCGTCGGCCTCGGCGTCATCCCCCTCATGCCGATGGGCGGTTGATGCGTCGGTGTCCCGCGGCTGGTCGTGAGGCTTGGGCTTCAAAAGCGGCGTCACGGCAGGCGCGTGCGGTTGAATCGCAGGGGCACATCCAGTAAAAGACGCGCTTCCCGTGATTGACCGATATAGCCGTCCCGCTCTCCTCACCCTGTGGTCCGATTCACGCCGCTACGAGACCTGGCTCAAGGTCGAGCTGGCCGCGTGCGAGGCCATGGAGATCAGCGGCCGCGTTCCCCAGGGAACCGCGGCTGTCGTGCGCGAACGCGCCGCCGGGAAGCTCGACGCTGCCCGGATCAACGAGATCGAGCTGCGCACGCGGCACGACGTCATCGCGTTCTTGACCCACGTCGAGGAGTTGGCGGGCGAGCCGGCGCGATGGCTGCACCTCGGCATGACGTCCTCCGACGTGCTGGACGCGTCGCTCGCCATCCTCATGCGCGATGCCGCCGACGAAATCCTGGGCGGAATCGACGAGCTGGCCCGGGCTCTCGCCAAGCAGGCCGAGGCCCATGCCGGCACCATCATGATCGGCCGGTCGCACGGGATTCACGCCGAACCGATCACCGCGGGACTGGTCTTTGCCGGCTTTTACAGCGAAGTGCTGCGAGCGCGGCGCGCGCTGGTGATCGCGCGCGACGAGATCTCGGTCGGCAAGATTGCCGGCGCCGTGGGGACTTACGCCAACCTCGAGCCCAAGATCGAAACGGCCGCCCTCGGCTCGCTCGGCCTTTCGCCCGAGACCGTGCCGACCCAGGTGGTGGCGCGTGACCGCCACGCCGCCTACTTCGCCGCCCTCGCGCGGCTCGGGACCGCTGTCGAACGGCTCGCGCTCACCGTGAGGCACTGGCAGCGCACGGAGGTGCGCGAGGCGATGGAGGCGTTCGGCAAGGGCCAAAAAGGCTCCTCTGCGATGCCGCACAAGAAGAATCCCATCCTCTCCGAGAACCTCTGCGGCCTGGCGCGCCTGCTGCGGCACTATGCCGGTGCTGCCAGCGAGAACGTGGCGCTCTGGCATGAACGCGACATTTCGCACTCCTCGGTCGAACGCGTGATCGGCCCCGACGCCACCGGGATTGCCGATTTCATGGTCCGCCGGGCGGCCACCCTGGTCGATGGTCTCGTCGTCAACGCCGACCGCATGCGCGAGAATCTCGACCTCACCGGGGGCCTCTACTTCAGCGAAGCCGTCATGCTGGCGCTGGTCGGCACCGGCATGGCTCGGCAGGCAGCCTACGAGCTGGTGCAGAAGCACGCTCTCACGGCTGCGGCTTCGATCGGTCGTCCCGCCAGCGCGGCGCCGGGCTTCAAAGAGCTGCTGGCCGCCGATCCCGAGATCAGCGCACGACTTTCGGGCGAGGCCCTCGGACGCTGCTTCGACCTCGGCCATCACTTGCGCTTCGCTGGCGAGATCGTCAAACGCGCGCTGGCCGAGCGGCCGGTTTAGTTTTTTCGTTCGCGGAGGAGACACTCATGGTCGACCGGGGAATTCTCGAAGCACAACTCGAGCGCACGCTCGATGCGACGGATCTGACTGCGCTCGGCAGCAAATACGAAGGCAAGGTTC
>JANNNO010000230.1:0-10474 GCA_031398585.1 Myxococcales bacterium
GAGCTACAACGCCGTCTTCGTGGAGGGCGCCGCTGTCGGCTCGCTGATGTTCTACGGCCGTGGCGCCGGCGGTTCCCCGACCGCCAGTGCGGTGCTCGGCGACATCATCGACGCTGCCGTCAACCTCACCAACGGTACGCACGGCGCGCTGGGTACCTTCGGCCGCGCCGCCATCTTGCCCATCGACGAAACGTCGGCCGAGTACCTGCTCAGCCTCGATGTCGCTGACAAGCCGGGCGTGCTGCACGCGGTCACAGGAGTATTCGCCCGTCACGACCTTGCTGTCGGATCAGCCCGTCCACCTCGACAACGTGCCCGCCATCCAGGACGTGCGCACGATGCGGTCGGCGCTCGAGAACCTGGGGTCGATCGTCACCGAGACCGGCCCGGGCGCCATGACGTTCCACGCGGCGAATCTGCGATCGACGGCGCCGGCACCCGAGATCTGCCGCAAAATGCGCGCGTCCTTCGTATTGGCGGGGCCGCTGCTGGCACGTGCCGGGCACGCCGAGCTACCAGCGCCCGGCGGTGATCGCATCGGGCGGCGCCCCCTTGATACGCACATCCGCGCGTTCCGAGAGCTCGGCGCCGAGGTCGACGTGCGCCCCGAAGGTTACCTGCTGCGTGCGCCCCGCGGCCTCACCGGCGCCGACATCTTCCTCGAAGAGATGAGCGTCATGGCCACCGAGAACGTCATCATGGCGGCGTCGCTGGCGCGGGGAACTTCCATCATCCGCAACGCCGCATCCGAACCGCACGTGCAGGATCTCTGCCGCATGCTGATCGCGATGGGCGCCAAGATCGACGGCGTCGGCAGCCATACGCTCACCATCGAAGGCAGCACCAGCCTTCACGGTGGCTCGGCCGCGGTCGGTCCCGACTACCTCGAGGTCGGCAGCTTCATCGCCCTGGCGGCGGTCACCGGCGGCGAGCTCCTGATTCGCAGGGCGCGCCCGCAAGAGCACCGGGTGACGGCATCGGCCTACGGCAAGCTCGGGGTTCGCTGGGAGGTACGTGGTGACGACATCTTCGTGCCGCGTGACCAGGAGCTGACCGTGCAGGATGGGCTGCACGGCGCGGTCCCTCAGATCCACGACGCCCCCTGGCCGGGATTTCCCGCCGATCTTACATCGATCGCGCTTGTGCTCGCCAGCCAGGCCAAGGGAACCTGCCTGATCCACGAATGGATGTACGAAAGCCGCCTCTATTGGGTCGACCGCCTCATCTCGATGGGCGCCCGCGTGATCGTCTGTGACCCTCACCGCGCCGTCGTCATGGGACCCGCCAAGCTCTACCCCCAGGTGGTCTCGAGCCCCGATATCCGCGCCGGCATGGCGCTGCTGATCGCGGCGCTGGTTGCGGAAGGCCGCAGCACCATTCACAACGCGCAGCAAATCGATCGAGGTTACGAACGCATCGAGACCCGCCTGCAGAAACTCGGCGCACGCATCGAGCGTGTCGATTCGCCCTCGTCGACCCAGGTCTGAGCGCCCCCCCTCACGACACTGGCCCTGCCCTTGCGCCTGCACCTTGTCGATGGCACGTACGAGCTGTTCCGCGCACACTTTGCGCCGCGGCCCGAACAGCGCGCGCCCGAGGGTTGGGATTGCAAGGCAACGGTCGGAGTCGCGTTCTCGCTGCTCTCGTTGTTGAACGATCCGACCGAAGGGGTCACCCACATCGCCGTCGCGTTCGACAACCCGATTCGTTCCTTTCGCAACGATCTCTTTCCCGACTACAAAAGCGACGAAGGCGTACCGCCCGAGCTGCGCGCGCAATTCGATTCCGTCGAAGAGGCGGTCGCCGCGCTCGGCATCACCGTCTGGTCGATGGATGAGTGGGAAGCCGACGACGCGCTTGCCACCGGTGCACGCCGGTTCGCCGGCGAAGTCGACCAGGTGCGCATCCTCACGCCTGACAAAGATCTCGGGCAGTGTCTCACCGGCACCCGCGTCGTGCAGTTCGATCGCCGTCAGAAAAAGCTGATCGACGAGGCGAGCTTTCGCGCCCAGCGCGGCTTCGGTCCCGCCAGTATGCCGGACTTTCTCGGCCTCGTCGGGGATACGGCCGACGGCATCCCGGGCCTGCCGGGCTTTGGCGAAAAAGGCGCGGGCATGTTGCTTGGCGCATACGAGCACATCGAAGCGATCCCACGGCACGCGTACTCGTGGTCGGTCAAGCCCCGCGGCGCCTTGCAGCTGGCCGAGACTCTGGCCGCGCAGCGGGACGAAGCGATCCTCTACCGCCGCCTGGCGACCCTCGTCGATGACGTGCCGTTGCCGCAATCGCTCGAGGAGCTGCGCTGGCAGGGGGTGCCTCGCGCGCGTTTTTCTGCCTTCTGTGATCGCGTCGGCGCCACCACATTGAGAACGGTGCCGCGCCGGTTTCGTGACGATGGATGAGGCGCCGGTGCCCTAACCACCGCCCATGAAGTTGCCCCCGTCGCTCCGCTGCGCCCTGGCCTCTGTCGCCGCGATCTTCACCCTCGGCCCCGCGATCTGGCTCTTGCAGGATCAGGAAGGCGCCGAAGCGGCCAACCACGCTCGCTTGGCGGTTGCCGAGACCGCCGCCCAGCCCGGCCGCGAACGGCCCGGCATCACCTCACGCGCCTGCCCAGCGCGGGGTCCGGTGGCCATTTTCGACGAAGGCGCGGGCCTCGCGAGCTGGCAGACCATCGGCGGCTGCGGCGCGGGCGCGTCGACCGGCAGCGGCGGCGGCGTGAAGTGGATCGGCCGCAATGTGCGCGGCGGTCTCTTTCACGTCGAGTGCCAGGCCAACTACACCGACGTCAGCGATGGCTACAACATCGCCGGCACCACGCTTCTCACCGCCGATGTGACCTCACGCTGGAATCTCGGCGTCTCGGTCCCGTATCTCTACAAATACATGGTCGATCCTTTCAGGGTCGACGTCGATCTCGCCAACAAGGGGCCCGGTGACATCACGTTCCTGGTCACCCGGCGCTTCGGCGAGATCTTCGACTGGTCAGTCACGCTGGCGGCAGGGATCGCGACCGGCACCCACGAAGTCGAATACCTCATGCAGCTGCTGCCGCAGGATCGACAGCTCGGTCTCGGCAAGGAGACCGCCTCGCTCACGATCGATCACACCATCGACAATCTCTGGGGGCCCATCGTGCTCGGCTGGAACGCGAACTGGCGTGGGGGCGAGAATCACCTCAAGAGCTACCGCGCGCCGTCCAGCAGCCTCTACGGCTACCTCAGTTACCTGCTGGGGCCCTTCGCGCCCGCGTTCGGCGTGACCGCGACCGGATTCCTCGGCCGCGATCGCGACGCCGGGGCGGAGCAGGCGCTGCCTCGGGTGAGTCTCGCTGCCAACCTCTCTCTCGAGTGGGCCACCGACTGGGTCGCGGTTCTGGTCGGCGCTTCGGTCCCTTACGATTTCGCGGTGGCGTCGAACACGATCCGGCAGCACAACCGCGTCGGGTTTCCGACCTTCGCCGTGGGCTTCGCCTTCGCGCCGTTCTGACGGCTCACGCGCCCGGCTGGCGCCATCACTCGGCTGTCCAGGGCAAGATGCCCTTTTCCTTGAGCAGCGCGAAGCCGCGTTCCGCCCACATCTTGTAGCCGGCGAGATCGTAGTGGTGGTCGTCCGACATCGGCAGACCCTCGCTTGGAATCAGCACGGCACGCGGGATGATTTCCATCGCCCGACGCATCTGCGCCCGCGTGGCGATGGCGTAGTCGTGCGTGGGATCGAAAGCGCCGGTCGCACCCGCCTCCCAGTCGCCAAGCAGAAACGGAATGTTCGGATCTCCGAGATCGCCACGCATATCGCTCGCGATGCCGGCGAGACACTCGGCGAAGCGCGGCAGGTTCATGTTGTCGCGCCGGAACTCGTTGACCCCCAACATGGCGAAGATCCCACCGAAGGTGACCTTGCCCTTCAACTCCATGGCCGGCGCCATGACGAAGTCGTAGAGCAACGCACCTTTGCGGAAGTTGCGACAGTGCCCACCGATCGAACCGTCGTGGCCGCGCCCGATCGACACATGCAGGCGCGAGGGCGACAACGCGAGCGCCGTTCGCAAGATCGACATGCCCGGGCCCGCGCCGTTGCGGGTGAGGTAATCGCCCGAAAGCGGTTCCTTGGCCGGCCGCCACGCCCCGCCCTTGGCGTAGGCCCATAGCTGCCCGTGGCTCTCGAAGTTGATCGCGCGCAGCTCGGGCGGCGTACTGGTTCGCCCGGCCATGTTGGAATGACCGAGGTGCAGGTAAACGACGACCTTGTCCTTCGGGAAGGGGGTGCCCGCGATGATCACACCATCACCCGAAGCGGGAACCATCGGCGGCACGGGGGACGCCACTTCCGGCGCGACGGCTGTGTCTCGGCGGGTGCTGGCCGTGTCGCGGCCGCCCGCGCTCGCGTCGGCACCGCCTGCGGGAGGACGAGCGTCGACTCGACCGTCCGGTGGCGCGACCTCAGGCGCTGGCGATGCCCCCGCGTCGCTCGGCAAGGTCGGCGGTGGGCCGTCGTAAGCCTCGCTCGCGGTCCCGCTGGACTTGGGCTGCGGGAACTCCGAGAGCCCACAGCCCGACAGCCCAAGGGCAATCAGCAGCCCAATGGCAATCGGCAGTGAAAATGGCGCAACGGCACGGGGCGCTGCGCGGGCAGTGACGACCAGAGACACAGGAAAGTTAGTGGCGGTGGCCCTCCTGGATCGTCACGGAACCGACGGGCCAGCGCGGCTCGACTCACGCTGTCTCACGAGAGGCCATGGCGCGGGCGGTTGCGTTCAGGAGAGCGCGCACCTTTTGCCGCGCGCGCAGAAGGCGGGTCGCGACGGTGTTGGAAGGGATGCCGAGGCGCTCCGCCAGCTCGCGGTAGCTCAGCCTCTCATCGAGCCAGAGCAGGAAAGTGTCGCGCACAGGCCCCACGAGCTGCAAGGCGGCCTGTCGCACTTCCGCCTCGCCGAAGCCGGAAGCATCGCGGCCCCCCCCGGCCTCTCGAAACGCATCGCCGCTGTAAGGGCCCTCGTCGAGCGACGAGACGCTGGAGGCGATCCGCGCGACGTTGGCACCGAAGTCGAGGCGGAAGGCCCACTCGCGACGCCGACGCCGGCTGCGATCGACGGCCAGGTGATACATGATGGAACGGCACCAGGCGGTGGCGTTGCTGCCGCTGCGATAACGATGCAGGCCGCGGAGTGCGCGCACGGCGGTGTCTTGCAGCAGGTCCTCGGCAGCATCGGGATCGCGCGACCACATGCGGGCCATCGGTCGCAGTCCCTCCATCGCTCGTGCCACTTCGTCACCGGCGGTTTGCAGATCCATGCTCATGTCTCCTTCGTCATCTCACCGTCATCGACCCGATGTCGGCGCGCTTGCGGAAGACAGGTGCAGGAGGGTCGGGGGTCGTTACAGGCCCGCGTGCGTTTTTTCGCTCGAGGCCGCGGCTCGGGGGCCAGGTCCGACAAACGCCGCGAAGGCGGCCCAGTGATAAGGCGTCTGCCAGCGCACAGGCGCCGACGCCGCGAAGAAAGAAAGCTGGGCCGACCGCAACGCGCGCGGTGGGGGCTCGCCCCGGCCAAGGGCCGCGTAAAACTCGCTCATCAGCGCTGCGGTCGCGCCGTCCGCCACGTCCCAGGCTCCCGCCACGACGGTACGCGCCCCCGCAGCGAGAAAACCCCAGGCCAAGCCCATGAGTCCCTCGCCCGAATAGATGCGCCCACCGGCACTTCGACACGCCGACAGCGTCACCAGATCGAGATCGAGGGTAAGACCGATCACGTCGCGCACGGTGAGGCGACTGCCGAGGGCACCGCGGGACAGGATGATGGCCGCCTCGAGCGGTTCGAGAGGATTGTCGATGGCGTGCGCGGCGAAATGCAGGCCGTTGTACCGATCGAGGGGCGCACGAAGAAACGCCTCGGGCCGCGCCGCTTCGCCCCGCACGATGGTCACACGCCGCCCTCCCAGACGATCGCGAATGGCGTCGAGCTCCCGGGCTGCGTCGGGCAGTCGCGGAAAGTCGCGGTCGTGGGGCTCGGGATCGCCGAAGGCGAGCACGTCGAGGCGTCTTGCCTCGGCCTGCCGAGGCAGGGCTGCCAATGACGGCGTCACCGAGAGCTCGGTGGATTCGATGAGGTAACGACGCGCATCCGCGGACCCGCCAGGGCCGTGCTGCACCAGAGCGGCGAAGGGCACTGCATGCAGCGGTCCATCGGGCGAAACGACGAGCCTCACCTCCCCGCCGGCAGTCATGACCGGAGCCAGGATCGCCTGCCAGAGCGTCAACGCGGGTGACGTCGGCAGCGATCGCAGATCGCGCAGGCCCGACTCCACCGATGTCCGGAACGCCTGTGCCAGCGCCGTCAATGCCTCGGCCCCCGGTAAGTCGGCACGCCGGATCCCAGCGGCGTCGATGCGCCAAGCGAAGGATCGGCGTCGCCCCACCCAGTAGGCGACGCGCACCTCGCCCTCCGCAAGTTTGCGCCAGGCATCGGGCCGCGGGGTCGGGCCTTGGAGCGCGCCCAACCGTTCGGTGAGCGCGCGCGCCTTGGCGCGTTCGGCAGCGAAGAGCGCGTCCTCGCTGCGGCCGATCTCGACCAGCCAGTCGACGTAGACCTGATGAAAGCGCAGCAAGCGCGCAAAGAACGCGACTTTGTCCCAGACGCCCGCCACCTCGGCGCGCGCGGCATCGACCTCGTCGAGCGCCCTCGTAAAGGCGGCGTCCGCCTGGCGCAGCTCTCCGCGCCGGGCCAGCGTCTGCGCCAGCTCGGCGCTGGAGGCGAACCTCGTGCTCCTCGGCACGCGTTCCGTGGCGAGAATCTCGCGCGCCAACGCCTCGGCGCGCGCCAGCTCGCCGCGGCCGCGCGCGATGCTGGCCTCGTTGAGACGCAGGCGCAGCTCGGCTTCGTGTTGCCCCGGCGAGAGCGCTTGCCGCGCTTGCCGATTGGCCTCGTCGGCCCGCGCCCAGTCTTCCAGGTAGACGTACGCGTTGGCGAGGTTGCCGGCCCACAGCGCGATGGTTCCGGGGGCGTAGCGCCGCGACAGCTGCAGCGCCTCGATGTAGTGGCTCGTCGCTTGCGCGTAGTCCTGTTCGAGCCAGGCCACGTTGCCAAGCGAGCCGGTCGGCAGGCGCAGCGGCGAGGGCAGCTGCAGACGTCGGTAGATCGCCGCCGATTCGGCGAGCCACGTCCGGGCCGCGGCGAAGTGCCCGAGGAAACCTTTACAGATGCCGCGGTTGAGCTGCACCCGCGCCAGCACGGTTTCGGCGCCGGCCCGACGAGCCTGGACGAGGGCGAGGTCGAGAAAGACCAGCGCACGATCGTAGCGAGCGCGCTGGATGTGGGAAAATCCCAGCTGGTTGAGCAGCAGAGCGCCGAGCCGCGCCTCTTTCGCCACCTCCGGCCGTCCCAGCGTTTCTTCCAGCAGCCGATCGGCTTGCTCCCAACGCCCTTGCATCACCAGCCAGGATCCACCCAGCAGATCGACTTCGAGACCGAGCCCCAGCCCTTCGGAATTCGTCACCTCGGCTAGCAGCGAGCGAGCCTCGTCGAGCGCGGTTTTCGCCCCGCCCATCTCGTTCATCTTCAGGGCCAGGTGTGCCAGGACCTTGCAGCGCCGAGCCGCCACGAGCGGCCCGAGCCCTTCAGCTTCTTCTGCCAGCAAAGCGGCGTGCACCGCCTTCAAGGTCGGCATCTCGTCGGCTTCGATCTCGATCTCCGCGGCAAGTAGCCGGGCGGTCCAGAGCGCATCGGCCCTGGTCGGCGTCGAGCGCTCCGCCACCGCTACGAGTTCGGCGGCAAGCGAGCGCGCCTCGACGATGCGGCCCGCGGCATAGGCGACCTCGGCCCGGGTGCCGAGTTCCTGCGCACGAGATCGTTCGGAGCAGGCGATGCCGAACAGCACCGCAACTCCGACGATCGCCCGCGCTCGGTTCACGGCCGGCCGAAGCCCCTCGTCCCTCCGCCGTTCTGGCCGATGTCTCCCATGGAAAAGCCACCATGCAGTGGACACCCGAGCGAGCTGCGCAACAGGGTGAAGTGTCGCGAGGCTTCCCGGATCACCAGCTCAGCGAAGTGAAACTGACCGAGATCGTGAATGTAGACGCCGTTGTGTTCGGTCACCTTGGCATCGGCTCGACGCGGTCGGATCGACTTCACGATGTGAAGTACGATCGGCGGCTTCTCCGTGCTCGCCACCCGCCTGCCCTGATCCTCGCTGAAATAGTCCTTGAGAACGAACCGCGACAGGCCGTCCTTCTTGCCGATCTCGGCCCTCACGGCGTCGTAGCTCTCCGGGATCTCCTTGGCGTCCAGCAGGTCGATGTCGAGCCCGTCTACCTCCAGCACCGGCGCTTCGAGGAAGGTCCACCGCGTCGGATCCTTGTCGCCCGGCGGATTGGTCGCGCGCAAGCTAACCGCGGCGCTCTCGATCTTGATCTGCGGCCGCCGCCACCCAAGCTCGAATCCCGACACCACAGTTCGCGAGGTCGTGAACGCGGTATCCTTGGTGAGGTCGAGGCTGACGGCCGAATGAGCATGGGCGAACCTCGCCACGGGCCATCCGTTCACGAAGGTCACGCCGTCGCGCCGACTGTTCGTCGCCCGTCCGCCCGAGGTGGGCAACGCGCAGGAGGATCCGTCAATGCCGATCGGCTGCGCAAAGGGCTCAGGTCGGGGGCTCCCCTCCAGATGTAGCGCCGTGATCTCACCGCCGAGGGCGACCGCATGGGCGTGAGCGAAGTAGCGGGGCGGAATGAAGCTGCCTGGGTTCTTGAGCATGCGATCTCCAAACGGGCAGAGAGATGAAAATTCCCCCAGCGCCAGCCTCGGGCCGGGGTCAGGGATTGCAGCGAAAGATCCTCAGTGATCGCGGTCAGCGGTGGGCCAATCGCAGGTCGAACGCGAAACGCTCGGTCTGGCCCGCCCGTATCAGCTCGAGCAGATATCGACCACGCTCGAGGCGGGAAGCCGGCAACACGAGCTCGAGCGGTTCGCCCGGGCGGGGGCCCGCGACAGTGAAGGGCGGCAGACCCGCCTCGCCCTCGGCTTTTACCAGACGGACCTCGTAGCTGCCGCCGGGTTCGACGGCGAGGGCCAGCGCCAAGGTGCGATCGTCGGCCTGCAAATCGATCGCAGGCGGCTCGCCTCGCGTGGCCGCACGCAGCGGGACCGGTGCCAGCGCCCGCGGACGATCCCGCAGCGCCAGCTCCTGTCGCAGCTCGGGCAGAATCACGAGAGTCTGCGCGCCCGTGACGCCGAAAAGGAGCAGCGCGGTCGCACCTGCCACCTGCGCGGCGCGCGGCCATTCGCCCAGCGCGCGCAGCAAGAGGCGAAGCCCGCTTCGATCCAGCCAATCGGGTCTCGTGACCTCCGGCGGGATCGGGACGACGAAGACGCGTTCGCCGGTCGCGTGCGCTGGCAATTCAGTGGTCCGGGCGCGGATCGGCTCGGACGACCTCACGCCGTCCACCAGCGCACTGGCCACCATGACCTCGTTTTCGCACTCGCGGCAGTCGAAGAAATGAGCTTCGAATTGCGCCCGCTCGCCCTCATCGAGCTCGCCGAGCACATAGCGCTCGGTATCCGGTGCATGTCGGCAAGCAGAAGGTTTCATGGTGCGCGTTTGTCTTGTGACGGAGTTCTCACCTTCGTTACCCGCGCTCGTGAGAAAGTTTTTGTCCTGTGTGTGTCTCGAGGAGATCGCGGAGGCGATCCTTGGCGCGGCAGACCAACACACGCAGATGGCCGCGGTCGATGCCAAAGCGTCGGCAGACCTCGTCCTTGTCGATGGCCTCGGCAAAAAGGGCCCGCAGGATCTTCTGGTCACGCTCGGGCAATTCACCGATCAGCTCGCGGGCCACCTCGGCCTGCTCGCGAACCGCCAGGTCACGTTCCGGATCGTCGCTCGCGTGCGGGTCGTTCGCCTCGTCGAGCGGGCGAAACCGGCGGCGCGCACGATGGGATTCCGACAAAACGAAGTCGCCCGTCCGGCTGACGAACGCTCCGATTCGATCGGGGTCCTGGACACGGCCCTCGCGCAACGCAGTCAGAACGCGGGCCAGCGTCTCTTGCACCACGTCCTCGACGTAGGACGCGCTTGCGGCGCCATTGCGCATCTGCACCTTCATCCGCAACAGGCGGGAGAAGCGCTGGGCAAACGCCTGCGACGCGCTGGCGTCACCGGCCAGCAGGCGCTCTACGTCTCCAGCCCCGAACTCTACGCTGCTCACGACCCAACCCCCCGGCGTTGCGCGCCGGACGCAATCATGGGATTGCCCCGTAGAGGAAGTCAAATCAGGATCGGCGGCCGACGGCTGCTAGGCGTGTGCGGCCATCGGCACCAGCATGACGGGCTTCTTCGCCGAGCGAATGACGTCATCGGCCACCGAGCCGCCGAGCGCTCCACGCAGACCGATCGGTCTATCCGACGCAAGCACGATGGCATCGATGTCGAGCCGCTCGGCCGCTTGCAAGATGGCGTTGGCCGCCGAGGGCCCCTCGATG
>JANNNO010000244.1:0-47025 GCA_031398585.1 Myxococcales bacterium
AGCCGTTGTGGAAGTCGAGGTACTCGTTGCCGTCGACATCGACGACGATAGAGCCGCGGCCCTTTTGCAGGTACTTGGGCGCTACGCCCTTGACGTGCTGGGTGGGACCCTTGGCCAGGGTCTGCGTCACGCCCGGGATGAGGTTGCGCGCTCTTTCGTAGAGCGCCTCGGACTTCGCGATGTTGGGCAGCTGACCTCTACCTCTACCTGTACCTGGATCTGCCCCTGCCGAGACCGTTGCCCCCAGCTCGGGCTTCTGGTTAGTCGACGGCGGTTTGACCTGGGACATGTCGCTCTCCTTCTTTCGATTCTGACGGCAGCACACCGAGCCCACGCAACGCGCGTTCGATGCGCGTTGCCAGCTGCGGTGCCGTGAAGCCTTCGGTGCGCAGCACGTCGGGCAAAAGCGCGGGACGGAACCAGCGGCCTTCCAGCGCGATCGGCACGATGGGTGTCGTCACCCGATTGCGCGCAGCCAGCTCGGCCGTGATGCTGAAGAGGCCGCCCGTGACGAAGTGATCCTCGATGGTCACGAGCGCCGCGGTCTCGCGTGCGGCCTCGAGCACCGCCGCCTGATCGAGCGGCACGAGCGATCGCAAGTTGAGCACCCGGGCCGAGACCCCGCGCTCGGCCAGCAGCGCCGCCGCGGTCACCACTTCGCGCACCAGCAGGCCGTAGCTGAGCAAAGTCACGTGATGGCCATCGGCCAGCCGTTCGGCTCTGCCAAGCTCGAAGCGCGCCGAATGCGCGAACTTGGCGGGACCCGCGATGTAGCGGATGTACGCTGGGCGATCGCTGGCGAGGATCTCGGGCAGCGCCTGGACGAGCTCGTCCTCGTCGGTTGGGCAGATGACCTGCATGCCAGGAATGCCGCGCATGAGCGCCACGTCCTCGATCGCCTGGTGGGTCGGGCCGTTGGCGTCCGAGAGGAATCCCGGGACGCCGCCCACCAGCTTGACCGGCAGGCCGCTGATGCCGACATCGGTCCGGATGAACTCGAACGCGCGCAAGGTGAGGAAAGTCGCCAGCGCGTGCGCCACCGGTATGCGCCCACGCAAGGCAAGCCCGGCGGCCGCGCCGATCATCGTCTGCTCGCAGATGCCGAAGTCGATGAAGCGATCGCCCAGCTTGTCGGGAAGGCCGCGGATAGCGGCGCGATTCTCGGCGGTGAGCACCATCACGCGTTCGTCGCGCTCGGCCGCCGCCAGCAGCGCGGCTTCGTAGCTCGCCGGCGTCGCCGCGGTCACGGGGGCCGCCACGGGCTGGCTCATCGCACCACCAGGGTCTCGGAGGTGAGGGCGGCCTTGGCTTCGCCACGCAGCTCTTGCAGCAGCATCTCGACTTCGTTGTCGGTGAAGCGCGAGAACCAACGATCGGCGCGGCGCTCGATACTAGGCAGACCTTTTCCTCTAACCGTGCGCGCGATGATCGCGGTTGGTTTGCCGCGGGTGCTGGGGAGGTTGGCGAACGCCGGTTCCATCGCCGTAAAGGAATGACCGTCGATCGTCAGGGGTGCAAACCCGAAGGCGCGAAATTTGTCTTCCAAAGGTTCGAGCGGAATCAGCCGCTCGGTCTCGATGTTGGCCTGGAACTCGTTGCGGTCGACGATCACCGTGAGGTTGTCGAGTCGCTTCGCGCTGGCCACCAGGGCGCCTTCCCAGATCGTGCCCTCGTCGAGCTCGCCGTCGCCTACCAGCACGAAGACGCGGTTGTCCCCGCCGCGCATCTTGATGTCGAGCGCGCAGCCGATGCCAACTGACAGCAGGTGGCCGAGCGAGCCTGAATGGAACTCGACCCCGGGGATCTTGCGGTTGGGATGCCAGTAGAGGTGATCTTCTGGATCGAGGTGGCGTCCCAGCCGCTGCCGTTCGATATAACCGAGCTCCGCCAGCATGCCGTAGAGCGCCGGCACGTCATGACCCTTCGAGAGGAAGAAGTAGTCGCGCGCAGGATCGGTCACCGTGGCCGGCGAGATCCGCAGGACGCGGTCATAGAGATAGACGATGAGGTCGGCGCACGAGAGGGAAGCGCCGATGAAGCAGCCGCCGCCGCTCGACATGCGAATGATGTGTTCGCGCACGGCGAGGGCGCGTGCGGTCAGGCTCGCGTTGGCGGGGGACAGGGCAGGGGACGTGGACGTGGTCATGGAAGGGGTCCTCGGACGATCGCCGCTTTTCTCACGGTTCTGGGGCTTGGAAGTCTCTGAGCGTGCAGAGCGATGGTGCGGTCAGCGCAGGGCCTCGCCGGCCGCCATAGGGCGCGTCTCATGGGCGGCGACGGTGCGCAGATCGTCCATGTGGTGTCGATACCAGTTGATGCCGGCCAGATGTCCGTTGATCGCCATCAGCTCGGGGCGCCGATCGATCAGCGCCAAGATGTCACCGAGCGAAAAAGGCGACGCGTCCGGTCGGTAGAGCGCGGCGAAGATCTCCTGAATGAAGGTGAGATCCTCGCGGTAATCGATTGTGAAGCGATGGGACATCGAGAGATCGAGCCCGGTCTCCCAGCGAATGTTGCCGAGACGAAATCGTTCGGGCTGATCCCAGAAGAAGGGCGTCGTGTGCTCGCGCTCGTGGGGCTTCTTCGCTTCTCGGTCTGCCAGCTCGAGGAGATCGAGCGGCATGATTTCGACGTCGTTACCGTCGGGATAACTCGCAGGGTGAAGGTTGCTGACGAAGTCGTAGAGATCGGGATGCGATCGATAGACGTCGACGACACGGTCGATCACCTGCGGATCGATGAGCGGGCAGTCCGACGGGATCTTGACCACGACGTCGGCGGACCGTTCCCGGGCTGCCTGCAGATGTCGATCGATGAGGTCGGTCGGGTGCCCTGCCGTCACCGGAAGGCCGCTGCTTTCGCAGAGACTGACGATGGCTGCGTCTTCCGGCAGGGCTGTCGTCGCCACGACGACGTCATCGAGCCGCCGCGCGGCGCGCACGCGTTCGACCATCCTCACCAGCAGAGGGGCGCCGGCCACCGGCATCAGCACCTTGCCAGGAAGGCGCGACGAACCCATGCGCGCCTGCACGACGGCGACGACCTTCACGATGTCGCCTCCGCTGCCGACGCGATCGAGGCGTCCGAGACGTCGGCGGTAGCGGTGGCGGCCTTCTCGGCGACCAATCCGCGGCACACCTCGGCGATGGCGAGGGCAGCGCCCCCACCTTGCAGCGGCAAAAGCCGCTTGAGCTCCGCGAGATCGAAGTAGCTGTGCACTTCCTTGCCGAGGGCGAGACCAACGAAGGCCAGCGTCGAGTACTGGCAGATGAGCACGCTCGAGTTGGCGACCATCTCTTCGGCTGACCCTTCGGTGAAGACGCGCGCGCCGGGTGCCCAGCGCTCGATCTCGCCGATGCTGCGCACGCGGTTCTCGTTGGGATGGAGCTTGAAGACGAGTGGCCGACCGGCCGCCAGCGCCACCGCGCGCTGAATGAAGCGCTTGCGGTTGTCGAACTTCAGCGTCTCGCGCGTGTCCGAGGTGCAGACCAGCACATAGTCGCGAAGCGGGAAGTCGTTCTGGCGATAGCGCGCGCAGTCGTCGAAGTTCGGAATTCCCGTGACCACGATGCGGTCGGCATCGGCGCCCTTGGCGATGAAATGATCGCGGTAGCCTTCGCTGGCGACGCAGAACTTGTCGTAGAGGTTCGACGTGCCGGTCCACGCGGTGCCCGCAGCCCAACGCGGCACGAAGGGCAGAAACCGCCGCAGCCAGAACCAGAAGCGCTCCGGGTCCGTGATGCCTTCTTGAACCGCGACCACCCGCTTGCCGCGGATGTTCTCCGGCATCAAGACGTCAGACGAGGTGACGACGAGGTCATAGTCGTTGCCGAGTCTCGACCCCTCGTGGTCCATGGGCAAGCCGTGCTGCCGCAGGTAGCGGATGCACTTGCGTCGCCACGGCCAGCCCAAAATGGTGAAGTCGATGAGACCGAGGCGGCGGCAATGTTCGACGAAACCGTCGGCGTAGTAGGACGTGTAAAAGGCTTCGAAGTCAGGGAGAGCCCGGGCGATCTGATGCATCTG
The DNA here is from genome assembly GCA_031398585.1 of Myxococcales bacterium. GTDB lineage: Bacteria > Myxococcota_A > Polyangia > Fen-1088 > Fen-1088 > JANNNO01. The sequence continues at coordinate 4,027 of JANNNO010000244.1, forward strand.
ACGGGTCTGGTTGACCGAGCCGCAGATGAAAAGCGCTTTCGGGCGGCGGCGCTGCATGAGGTACATCCTCCGTGCGGGTCACGAGTGAGACGAACCTTTTGTAGACCGCGCTCGTGGACCCTTGCTGACAACGGCGTCACAAGCAGAGTCCACATTTGCAACAGGTTCGTGCCAAGCGCATTCGGCGAACAGGATTGGCACGCCGTGCGCTTGCGTCGACGATCGCCGTTTGTCGGAGCGGAGCCTATCAGGTCGAGCCACCGATCCAACAGGTCGTTTCGGCTAGAAGAAACTCAGCGTAAATCCAAGGGCATTGGAGAAATATGTTCCGGATTTGAAACGGGCGATCGACGAAAAAATTTCGGCGCTGAAAGAGACGCTGTCGCCCTGAATGAGCTCGACGCCGATGCCGCCGAGGAACGATTGCCCGGCGGCTCCGGATGATCCGTCCTCTGTGTCCTCGCTGATCCCCGCGATGCCGAGGGCGCCGCGCACGAAGAGACGCGGCAGGACGAAGTACTGCACGCCGATCAGGTAGTTGGTCTGGGCCAAGGTGTAGTCGGGGTCGCTGAGCCCGGTGCCATCGATGCCGAGGAAGACGATGAAGTCTGGCGTGAGACCGAAGCCGAGCCGCGCCAGGTAGCCGTAACCAAGACGATGCTGGTGTTTCCCCGACTCCGGCACCGAGAGGATGCTGGGACCGAGGCCGACCGTCATCATGAAGGGGCGGTAGACGCCGCGGGTGGCAGCGGGTGGCGGGACGTAATAGTAGACCGGCGGCTGATAGCCCGGCGGGGGGCCGTAAGGATAAGCAGGCGGTGCCGCCGGCGTGGGTTCGGCCGGTCCAGGCGCCGGCGCTGGCGGAGTCGGCGCAGGTGCGGGCGCAGTGGGAGCCTCTGGCGCGGGGCCCGGCGTCCCGGCGGCTCCAGCTGGCGAGGCAGGCGCGGCTGGCGAGGCAGGCGCGGGCGCTGCGGCGGACCCCACCGGCTGTTGCGCAAACGCAGCAGTGTGAAAAAACGGCACGGCCGAAAACAGAATGAAGGTCGCGAAGAAAGCCCGGTTTCTCATCAGCGGCTAACACCCTATCAAAACCGAGGCCAAAGTCGCGGTCGCTGGGGGCGGCTGGTTGTGTGGTTATATTCGTCATTCGATGGGGGATCCTCGTCTGCCCGCACTGCTTGCCACCCTGCGGGCCGCTCTGCCCACGCCCGACGACGTCCGTCTTCTCATTGGTCTGCCTGACGAGCGCGAGCGGCGCGTGGTCGAGGCGGCTCTCGGCAGTGCTCGGGGGGTGACCGTGGCCAGCGGAGCGCCCGACCTCCTTCGCCGCATGGAACGCGAGCCCCACGATCTGGTGCTCGCCGACGTCGATAGCCTGCCCGCAGCCGCTGCCATTCCCCCCTCGATCGAACGACTGGTGGTCGGTCCGGGAGACCCCGACCTCTGCGCGCGCCTCTTCTCGGACGGGGCGACAGCCGTGCTGCCGCGCCCCCTGCCGAGCATGGAATCGCTGCTGCGGGCCCACCTGCGCTGGCTGATCGGAGGGTGGCAGGCGCGTCGCATGGCACGCCTCGGCCGGCCGCTCTACGCCATTCATGCAGAGATCTTGCGCCAGACGGCACCGGGACTGGCCGCGGCCCTCGCCGAGATCGACGAGGCCGATACCGCGCCCGTAACGGCGCTGATCATCGGCACGCTCCCCGCCGGCGTGTCGGTCGACTTGCCGGCGGCCACTCACGATCCCGACGTGATCATCGTGGGAGCCGGCGCGAGCGATTCCATCGAAGCGCGCCTGCGTGCCCTGCGTGAGCCTGGCGCCGGCTCGGCGCTCATCGTCTACGACATGGCGCCCGGTCCCGAGCGCTTGGCAGCGGCCATCTGGGGCGGGGTTCGCGCCGTGGTGACGCCCGCTGAAGGCAACTCCCTCACGCGCATCGCCGCGCGCGTGGGAGCCCAGCGCCGATCCGAATCGGCGGGCCGCACCTTCACGGAGACGCTCGCGCGTTTTGGCGTGGTCGACGACGACGTCAATCAGAGTTCGACGAACGTCGCTAGACCGACGAACGTCGATAGATCCACGGACGTCGATGCTCGCCTCATCGGCGAGGTCGCCGCGTCTTCCACAGCTTTCGTGCCCTCGGGTCACGAGGTGCTCATCGTCGACGACGAGCCGGTGGTTCTCACGGTTCTGCGCGAGGCTCTGCGGCGAGGGGGCTACAGCGTCACCACGGCGGCGTCGGCCGAAGAGGCGATCGATCTGTTCGGCAAGCGTTCGTTCGACCTCGTCCTCACCGACAAGAATCTCCCCGGCGCCTCGGGTCTCGAGGTGCTCAGGGTCGCGCGCACCCTGCGGCCGCCGCCCGCGGTCGTGCTCATCACCGGCTACTCGTCCTACGACTCGGCCCTCGAAGCCTTCGACGATGGCGCGCTCGACTACATCGAGAAGCCGATAAAAGATCTCGAGGTTCTGCGGCAGCGCGTGCGCCGGGCGCTCTCGCGTCGCGACGAACAGCTTTCACGCAGCGAGAGTCGCCCGCCGCCCACTGCCGCGCGCGTGTTGATCGTCGACGTCGAAGGCGAACGTCGGCAGTTGATGGCCGAATTCCTCGGTCGGAGCTACCGCGTGACGACCGTGCCCGACGGCGATCGAGCGCTGGTTCGCCTGGAAGCCGAGCGCTTCGACGTCGTGCTGGCCGATCGCAACCTTCCCGGACTTTCGGGTTTGCGTGTGATCGAACAGGCGAGGCGCCTCTTGCCCCACTGTGCTGCGGTTCTCTACACCGCGTACCCGTCGTACGAGACGGTCAAAGAAGCGTTCGAGCTGGGAGTCGACGCTTTCTGCGTTCGACCCAGCGATGATCTGAAGGCGTTGGGTGAGAAGGTGGCCGGTGCGCTTCGTGGTCGCGGTGGCATTCTGCTCGGTTGAGGTTGACGGGGCAGGCAAGAGTTTGGTTCAGTTGTCGGTGCCGTCGTGTCGATTGCAGCCTTCGCGCCCGGCGCTTCGGCGATGTGGGTGCTGAGCCGCCAATCGCTGCCTGACCATAGAGGTCGCTGCTTGGTTCACCCATGAAGATCGCCTTCACGCACAACCTCCGACTCACTGACAGTGAAGACGAGGCCGAATTCGACACCGCCGAGACCGTCGATGCCATCGCGAGCGCGCTGCGCGCCGGAGGTCACGAGGTCGAGAAGATCGAGGTCACGGGACCGGCATCCCATCTGGCCGCCCGGATCGAATCGTTCGGACCCGACCTGATCTTCAACACCGCCGAGGGCCGCAGAGGTCGCACGCGCGAGGCCTTTTACCCGGCGCTCTTCGAGGAGCTCGGTTTCCCCTACACGGGCTCCGACGCCTACGTCCTCACCGTCACGCTCGACAAATGGCTCACCAAGCTGATGCTGGGCGCGCAGGGGATCGACACCCCTCGCGCGCGCCTCGTCACTTCGGACGACTTGCGCCGGATGCGCGAGACGGGAGTGGGGGGCTTGGCCTATCCCGTGATCGTCAAGCCGAACTACGAAGGCTCGTCCAAGGGCATCGGAGATGACGCCGTCGCGCGGGATCCCAAGGCGTTGGCCGACATGCTGCCCAAGGCGCTGCGCAAGTTCCCCGCGGGCGTCCTGGTGGAAGAGTTCATCGCGGGCACCGACGTCACCGTGCCCTTCGTCGAAGGCATCGGCGACGATGGCGTGCTCCTGCCGGTCGACTACATCATCGACGCGTCAGCGCGCAGCAAGTTCAACATCTACGACTACCGGTTGAAGTCGACCGAGGCGACGCGGGTGCAGGTTCGCTGCCCGCCGGATCTGCCGCGCGACATGACGGCACGCGTGCGGGCGCTCTCCCGCATCGCGATCCGCTCGCTCGGGGTGCGCGACGTCGGGCGGGTCGACTTCCGCATCGGCGAAGACGGCCGTATCTACTTGCTGGAAGTGAACGCTCTGCCGTCGCTCGAACGCGGTGCCAGCCTGTTCGCCGCGGCGGTGCGCGAGGGGCTCGACTACGAAGCGGCGCTCGGCGCCATCGTCACCAGCGCTGCCCGTCGGCAGGGTTTGATGGCCCCCGCCGAAGGCAAGCGGCGTCGCACAGCCGATGCCCTGCGCATCGGCTTTACCTTCAACATCAAGCGAATCGCCACCAAACAGGGCAACGACTCGGAAGCAGAGTACGACGCGCCCGAGACCATCGACGCGATTCGCGACGCCCTCGAGAGCTACGGCCACGTCGTCATCCCGCTCGAAGCGACAGCCGAGCTGCCGCGGCAACTGATGGAATCGCCCGTCGATCTCGTCTTCAACATCGCCGAGGGGGTCTCAGGGCGGAACCGCGAGGCGGTCGTGCCGGCGCTCTGCGAGCTGATGGGAACGCCCTACACCGGCTCGGACGCAGCGACGCTCTCGATTGCCCTCGACAAGGCGCTCTCCAAGCGGGTTCTGCGCGAGCACGGCATCCTCACGCCGGAATTCCAGGTGATGGAGACCGGGCGCGAGAAGCTCTCGCCGAAGTTGCGCTATCCCCTCATCGTCAAGCCGAACCAGGAGGGGTCTTCCAAGGGCGTATCCGCGGCGGTCTCGGTGGTGGACAACGAAGAGGGTCTACGCCGCGTGGTGAGGGATCTCATCGAACGCTATCAACAGCCGGCGCTGGTCGAAGATTACATCGCGGGGCGAGAGTTCACGGTGGGCCTGCTCGGCGACAAGCGTCCCCGGGCCTTGCCGCCGATGGAGATCCTGTTTCGCGACAAGGACAACCAGCGGCCGGTCTACGACTACCAGATCAAGCAAGAGTGGGAAAAACACGTCTACTACGAGTGCCCGGCCAAGCTGACGCCGGCCGAGCTCAAGAGCGTCGAGCGGGTGGCGCGCGAGACGTTTGCCGCGCTCGACTGCCGTGACGTTGCCCGCGTCGATCTGCGCATGAACGCCAAGGGCGAGATCTACGTTCTCGAGGTGAACCCGCTGCCGGGTCTCACGCCCGGGTATTCCGACCTCTGCCTCATCGCTTCGGCGGCCAACATCGACTACCGCTCGCTGATCGGCGAGATTTTGGTCGGCGGGCTCAAGCGGCTGCGGGAAAAGCGCCGCGCCGAATCCTCCCGGGCCGTCAACGCCCCGGCGAGTCTTCAGGCCAATCCGGGATCGTCGCCCGTGGCAGCGGCCGCCCCGGTGGTCGAACTTCCGACCAGCAGCGGCAGTAAGGACGGGCCCCCCATCGGCGAGGACGACAAGACCCCGGTCGGTCACACGCCGGTTGTGTCGTGACCCGGCGGCGTCTCCGCGAGCTCGGTTTTTCGATCGGGCGGGTGCCGGTGGGCCCGCTCAATGCGATCACCGACGTCAAGGGCGTGGCTGTTGGCCATACGACTCTGATCGAGGGGGAGGGACGGCTGGTCGTCGGCGAAGGGCCGGTGCGGACCGGTGTGACGGCGATCGTTCCCCGCTCCGACATCTTTCAGCAGCGGGCCGTCGCGGGCGCTTTCGTGCTCAACGGCGCGGGCGAGGTCTCGGGACTGACGCAGGTCCAGGAGTGGGGGCTGCTCGAGACGCCGATCCTGCTGACCAACACGATGTCCGTGGGAAAGGTCTCCGACGCTGCCGTCAAGTGGATGACACGTGAGTTCCCCGGCATCGGCACCGAATACGACGTGGTGATTCCGCTGGTTGGCGAATGCGACGACTCCTGGTTGAACGACGCCGTCGGCCGCCACGTCCGCTCGGAGCACGTCTACCGGGCCATCGATCAGGCCAGCGGCGGGCCGGTGGCAGAGGGGTCGGTCGGAGCCGGCACCGGCATGGTGACCTGTGACTTCAAGGGCGGCATCGGCACGAGCTCGCGACGTGTGCCTGCCGACGTCGGGCACTACACCTTGGGGGTGCTCGTGCAGACCAACTTCGGTGTCATGCGTTCGCTCGTCATCAATGGCGCGCCGGTGGGAGAGATTCTCGAGCCCCGCTTCGGTGCCGCCGAACGCCGGCTGCACAATGCCGGCTCGATCATCTGTGTCATCGCGACCGATGCGCCGCTGCTCTCGTCGCAGATCACCCGGCTCTGCAAGCGGGCGGCGCTCGGCATCGGGCGGGTGGGCTCCTTTGCCGCGCACGGCTCGGGCGAGATCTTGGTCGGGTTCTCCACCGCCAACCAGGTACCCCGCGAGACGACGGGCATGACCACGCGGCTCGAGGTCCTACTCGATCCTGCCTGCGATGGCCTCTACGAAGCCGTGGTCGAGTGCACCGAGGAGGCGATCGTGAACGCCCTCTGTGTCTCGGACAGCATGCGCGGTCAGAACGACCACTTCGCGCCTGCCTTGCCTCTCGACGAGCTTGGGGAGATTCTCGGGCGGCACCGCGAGGCACGGAAACACCCGCCGCGGTGACGACATGTTCGTCTGTTTTTTGGTCGGCGACATCCGTTCGCTCAAATCGCGCCAGGGCAGCGTGCACCTGGCGTGGGCGGCCCAGCGCCGTGGTCACGAAGTCAGGTTCGTCTCGGTCGACGATCTGTCGTATCTCGACGACAACTCGATCCTCGGCGTGACCCGCCGGGCACGGGCCGGCGACTACCCACGACCCGCCGACTACCTGCGCGCCCTGCACTCCGAGGACGCGGTCAAGGAAGAGGAGACCCTCTCGCGCTTCGACGTGGTCTTCCTCCGCTACAACCCGCTACTGGAGAGCGCGGCTCACACCGGCAGCCCGGTCATCGATCTCTGCTGGCGACTCCGCCTCGGCGGCACCCTCATCATCAACAATCCCGAAGGCGTGCGTCGCGCGGGCAGTGGCATGTACCTCGCCGATCTTCCGCCCGAGGTCCGGGTGCGCACGCTCGTGTCGCGTTCACGACCGCGGCTGCGCGGCTTTCTCCACGATCTCGATGGGCCCGCGGTGCTGCGTGCCTTGTCGCCCAGCGAGGGGGAGAAGATCTTCTACGTTCGCCGCCGTCAGAAGGCCAACGTGAACCAGATCCTCTCGGCCTTGACCAAGACTGGCTACGTCGTCGCGCAGGAGTACCTGCCGCAAGCCGATCAGGGTGAAAAACGCATCGTCCTGCTCGGCGGCGAGCCGATCCGCTTCGGCGACGAGGTCGCGATCTACCGGCGGGTGCCGTTGCTAGAGGGCGCGGCCGAGGACGCGGACACCCCCCGTCGAAAGCGAAGGGGCAGGGCGGAGTTCGGCCCGGTCGAGCAGCGCCTCTGCGAGATCTTGCGGCCCAAGCTGCTCACCGATGGCCTCTACTTCGTGTCGGTGGATCTGGTGGCCGACAAGATCCTGGCGCTCAACGTCTTCAACCCGAGCGGGCTGCATTCGCTCTCCGAGATCTACGGCGTCGACGTCGCGGAGGTGGTGATCAGCGATCTCGAGCGGCGCGTCCGTCTCCGTGCCGCCTACCGCACCACCTTCGACCCGGAAGCCGCCGACATCGTGTAGTCCGTCGATCGGCTGACGGGGGGGCAGGGGTTGCCTGGAGGCTGGGCGGACATCTTCATCTCGCGGCCAGACGCTGCCAATTTGCTCGATCTTGTCGGCGGGCCCAGCCGCTTACGGAGCTGCCGAAGCTGGCGAAAAGCAAGAGATACAGCTACGCTGACGGCGGCGTGGGCGACTCGGTGAGAAAGGACACGCCGCCGGGGGGACGGCGGTCGCGGTCTATGGCCGCCCACGGGGCGATCCCGACGTCGAGCCACGCCGACGAGCCGTCGGTGCCCAACCCTCCCATCGCGCCGGGGCCGATCATGACGGTCTCGCAGGAGGAGATTGCGCGCTTCTTCGTGCGTGTCCGCCGGGATCAGGACACCGAGCGTTGGGACATCCGTCTCGACGGCGCTCTCCGGGAGATCCTGGAGCGGGCCAACGAGTTCGTGCCCTCGGAATCGGGCGGCATTCTGCTCGACGACCCGCGCGCCAAGCTTCAGGGCGTTCGGACCCCGCGTCTGACCTTCATCGCGGTCTACGGCCCCAACTCGGGACCGCTCCTCGGCCGCCGGGTGCCCACCGAGCTCGGGTTCGTCGGCGATGTCTACCGCGGGGGTCGGCCGTTGCGCGCTGACGTTCTCGATCAGCAGGATCCCCTGCTGGTGACCGTACCGCCGCGCATGGCGGGCGCGCCGGTGGAATCCATCATCGGGGTGCCAGTCATCGTGGGCGAATCGATCTGTGGGGTGCTGCTGCTCACCAACCGACGCTCGGGGGGGCCCTACAGTGCGCGCGATGCCGAACTGCTACGCATCTTCGCGGCCTACATGTCCTCGTCGATCCAGAACGCGCTCGACGCCATCCGGGCGCGCGCGCTGGCACGGCTCGATCACCTCACGGGCCTGTTCAACAGCCGGTATCTGCACGTGCGCCTGCAGGACGAGATCGCGCGCGCGGATCGGGAGAACGCCGAGCTGTCGATGCTCTTTCTCGACCTCGACAACTTCAAGATGGTCAACGACCGCTTCGGACACCTCGCCGGGAGCTGGACCCTGCGCGAGGTCGCGCGCCTTTTGACCGAGAACGCGCCGCCCGCCAGCGTGATCGCCCGCTACGGCGGGGATGAATTCGTCGCGATCTTGCCCAACACCGATCTCGCGCGCGCGGTGCAGACCGGGGAGCACCTGCGGCGGGTGATCGCGGACGCCACGTTGTTCGATATGGAGTCGGAGCCGGGGCAGCAGCCGCAGATTCTTCCCGGTGTGCGCGCGTCGATCGGCGTCGCATCTTACCGGGACCACCTCGCCCTCGGCGGCAACCAGCGCCGGCGTGGCAACGTGTTCCTGCGGCTTGCAGACACGGCGATGTACCGGGCCAAGGCCAATGGCCGCAACCGGGTCGAGGTGGCCGAAGGAGAAGAATGATCGCCGAGAAGCCCGTCCGATCCGATGCCCTGGTCTTTTTCGGCGCTACGGGAGATCTGGCCTACAAGAAGATCTTTCCCGCCCTCATCGGCCTCATCAAACGCGGGCGGCTGGACGTTCCTATCGTCGGGGTCGCCAAATCCGGCTGGGGGTTGCCGCAGCTGATCGAGAGGGCGCGCGCGAGCCTCACCGAAGCCAACGCCTTCGACCCCGCGTCGTTCGCGAAGCTGACCGGCCTGCTCCGCTACGTCGATGGGGATTACAACGATCCCGAGACCTTTCGCCGCCTCGAGGGTGAGCTGGGTGGCACGAGTCGACCGGCGCATTACCTCGCGATCCCGCCCAGCTTGTTCACCACCGTGGTCGAGCGGCTGGCTCATCTGCGCAACGGCGCCGAGGCGCGTGTGATCCTGGAAAAGCCGTTTGGACGCGACCTGGCCTCGGCCCGCGCGCTCAACGATTGTCTCCACAAGTATTTCCCGGAGAAAGCGATCTTTCGCATCGACCACTACCTTGGCAAGGAGGCGGTCCAGAACATCCTCTACTTCCGCTTCGCCAATTCGTTCCTCGAGCCGATCTGGAACCGGGCGCACGTCGAGAACGTGCAGATCACCTTGGCCGAATCGTTCGGCGTCAAAGGGCGCGGCAAGTTCTACGAAGAGACGGGCGTCATCCGTGACGTCGTCCAGAACCACCTCTTGCAGGTCGTCAGCTACCTGGCCATGGAGGCGCCTTCCAGCACTTATCCCGAGGCGATTCGCGATGAACAGGCGCAGGTGCTACGCAACGTCCGACCGCTCAGCGTGGACGAGATCGTGCGCGGGCAGTTCCGCGGCTACCGCGACGAGCCCGGCGTCGCACCGGATTCGTACATGGGGACCTACGCGGCCCTGCGGCTCTACATAGATTCGTGGCGCTGGCACGGCATCCCGTTCTACGTGCGGGCAGGCAAGTCACTGGCGACAACCTGCACGGAGGTCCACGTCGAGCTCAAGCGTCCGCCGCCGGTCGTCTTCCCCGAGCCCGCGGCGGAGATGAACAATTACGTGCGATTTCGCCTCTCACCGCAGGTCGCCATCGCGCTCGGCGCGCGGGCCAAGAAGCCAGGAGAGGGCATGACCGGAGAGCCCATCGAGCTGTCGGTCGTCGAGCGCGACACCGAAGGCCGCATGGAAGCGTACGAACGCTTGCTCGGTGATGCGATGGCGGGCGATGCCACCTTGTTCGCGCGGCAGGACGTGGTGGAGGCGGCGTGGGCCATCGTCGATCCCGTGATTCACGGGCCGAGCCCGCTACACCCTTACGAACCGGGAACCTGGGGCCCGCCCGAGGCGGATCGGCTGGTCGCTGACATGGGCGGCTGGAATACGCCTCTTTAGAAGACGCGCCCGAATTTGCGGGCCGCGACCGAGTCGGCGACACTGGAGCCGGGATGCGCCTTTACGCCACGTCGACCTCGCCGTATGCACGCAAGTGCCTGCTGGTCGCGCACGAGCGTAAGTTGATCGACCGCCTGGCCATCGTTCTCGTGGACAACCTCGCCAGCGCCGAGTTAGCCCGCGAGAACCCTCTCAACAAGGTACCCGCGCTGGTGCTCGATGACGGCAGCCGCCTCATCGACAGTCCTGTGATCTGCGAATACCTCGACAGCATTCACGCCGACCGGCCGCTCATTCCGCCTGCGGGACCGGCCCGTTGGCGGGCGCTGAGCGAGCAGGCGCTGGCCGACGGGATCTGCGACGCAGCCGTCCTGCGCATGGTCGAAGGCCGACGCCCCAAAGAGCTTCAGTCGGCCGAATGGGTGGCCAAGCAGACGCGCAAGATCACGCAGGGGCTCGATGAGCTGGCGCAAGTGATCGCGGGCAGAGCGCTCGACGACGCGACGACGATCGGAGATCTCGCCATCGTGGTGGCCCTCGCGTACCTCGATCTCAGGTTTCCTGGCGACGAGTGGCGGGCGACGAGGCCTGCTCTGGCGGACTGGTTCATCCGCACGAGCGATCGCGAAGGGTTTCGAGCCACGGCGCCGCCCGCCTAGCGGGGGCTCTCGGCCTTAGCGCTGCGAAAGCGCGCGCGCGAGGATCCGGACCGCCAGGCGGCGGGGCTCGACGTGATAGCGGCCTGCGGCCACCAGACGACGAAGCTCCTCGACGCGCGCGGCTCTTGCGATCTGCTCGCCTGTCGATGAACCGGCACCGGGAACGGAGCCCTTGTTCGGAGTCAGCTTTCCAGAGGTAGAACGACCTGTGAACGCCATGCTCACTCCATCGGCCCCGGAGTGCGAACTCTTGAGGGGTCTCTGAAGGAATTTGCGTACACAAGAAAAAGGCCCGACAATTCGGGCCTTTGCGCCGGCGCGAGGACCGAAACCGGGGTTCAGGCGGCGACTGTCTCTTCCAGCTCCGAGAGCGACTCGCGTAGACGACGCGTCGCTTCGCCGTGGATCTGACAGACCCGCGATTCGGTGACGCCGAGGACCTCGCCGATCTCCTTGAGATTCAGATTCTCGCAGTAATAGAGCGAGAGCACCTGCTGCATCTTCTCCGGCAGGTCGTCGATCCCTTCGACCAGGCGAGCGAGCGTCTCACGGTCCGAGGTCATCTCGAACGGATCCGGAGAGGCGTCATCGCTCGTGCGCTCGAGGAAATCGGGACCCGCGTCGTCGATGCCGACCACCGACGAACCGGAAAGCTTCTGCTGACGGGCGTAGAGCTCTTCCACCGCTACACCGAGGGTTTCGGCCAACTCTTGCTGGTCGGGCGTGCGGCCAAGTTGCGACTCCAGCCGACGGGTCGCCTCGCGCAGCTCGTTCGAGAGCCGACGCATGTCACGCGAGAGCGTGTCACGGGCGCGCAGGTCATCGAGCATGGCGCCGCGGATGCGGTACTCGGCGAAGGCTTCGAAGCGATCGACGCGTTTTGGATCGAAGCGCTCGGCCGCTTCCATGAGGCCGATGACTCCGGAGGAGATCAAGTCATCGATCTCGACGTGGGCTGGCAGTCGGCGCGCGAGGCGGCGGGCGACCTTTTCGATGTAGGGGAAAAACTTAGCTGCGTACTCGCGCCGGCGATCGGCGAGGGCCTTCGGAGACAGCTTGGGAGCCCGCTTGGGACGCTTACGCTTGGCCTTCTCAGTCGTCGCTTTGGTCGGCATGCCTGCTTATTCAGCAGGGTTCGTGCCAGTAACGGGCCTTCCAAAAATCGGCGGTTTTTCGCAGGCACACAGAACGGTGGGACGAATACCGTCAGAGCAATGACGATGAAGGGCCGGTGACGGCGTCAACCGAGTGACGATCGCGGGGAAAACTGGCGGTCGTCAGACGGTGACGAGACGATTCTGGTTCAGCGAATTTCAGGTTCTGCCGAGGCGGCACCGACATCTGCGGAAGGCTGTGTGACTCTGAGGTGGCGTCTCGGTTCAGGCGACGTTGCGCCGCCGCAGTTTCTCCACCAGCGTCGTGCGGTTCATACCCAGAAGCTCCGCCGCTCGGTTCTTGTTTCCACCGGTTCGAGCGAGGGCCTCGTCGATGAAACGCCCCTCGAGCTGCGAGAGCAGCAAGCGCAGGTCGAGGCCAGCTGCGGGCAGATCCAGGTTGCCCTGAGAGGCGTCGATCACCTCGCCTCTCAGCGTGGCTGGTAGGTCCTCGATCGTGACGGCGCGGTTAGCGGCGGTGAGCACGAGGCGTTCGATTGCGTTCTCCAGCTGTCGCACGTTGCCCGGCCAATCGAAGGTCGACAGGCGCAGCAGGACCTCGGCCGACAGGGGCGGGACGCTGCGGCCGTTCCTGGCGTTCATCTTGTCGAGGAAGTGCTCGGCCAGTGCCGGGATGTCGCTGCGCCGTTCCCGCAGAGGGGGCAGCTCGAGCGGCAGGACGTCGAGTCGGTAGTAGAGATCTTCGCGAAAGTCACCGTCAGCGACGGCCTGCTCGAGGTTTCGATGGGTCGCCGCCACCAAGCGCACGTCGACCGGAACGCCCTCGCTGCCGCCAACTGGGTGCACGACCTTCTCCTCGAGGGTGCGCAGAAGTTTGGCTTGCAAGCCCTTGGGCATGTCGCCGATCTCGTCGAGAAAGAGCGTGCCCCCGTCGGCCGCGCGGAATTTGCCGATGCGGCGGCTGTCGGCGTCTGTGAACGCTCCCTTTTCGTGACCGAAGAGCTCGGATTCGGCCAGGTTCTCGGGGATGGCGGCCATGTTCATCGCCACGAAGGGCGCCGATCGCCGCTGGCTCGAGGTGTGGACGAGCCGCGCAACCAGCTCCTTGCCGGTGCCAGTCTCCCCGCGGATGAGAACGTTGGCTCCGGTGTCGGCGATCTGGTCGATCCGTTCGAGCACCCGACGCATGGCCGGGTGATCGCCGATGAGGGCGTCGCGCTGACTTTTGTCGGTGCGGGGGAGCGGGCGCGGCTCGGTGCTGACGCGGCGAAAACTCTCGGCCAGGGCTTCGACCGCGATTGGCTTGGAAAGAAAATCCGACGCGCCCATGCGGAGCGCTGTTATGGCGTCCTTCACTGAACCCGACGTCGTCAAGACGATGACCGGCACGGGCGGACTCTGACGGCGAGCGGCCTGCAGGACCTCGAGCCCGTCACCAGTCGGGAGCTGCAGGTCCGTGACGCAGATGTCGACGTCGTTGCGCGCGAGACGAGCGATCGCACTCGGGGCGTCGGTCGCGGTTTCGATTTCGCGACCGTTGGCCTCCGCCGATCGAACGAGCGCGGCGAAAATCGCCGGCTCTTCATTCACGAGCAACACGCGGGTGCGCATGTTCACCAGGAAACATCGGCGGATAGCGGGTCCGCTTGAAGCTTCGCGATGCGCAGCGGCGCTCGGGGACGGGACCGACGAGCTGCCGCTCTAGTGCGGTTTTTCTTCGTTCCAGGGCCCCTTGGCGCCGAGGCGATTGAGCAGGATTCCGAACTCCTTCTTGTTGGGAGCCCGGTCGTAAGCCTCTTCCGGCTCGACCACGTCGTTCTTCACGAGCTCGATCATGCTGTCGTTGATGGTCTGCATGCCGATGCCCCGGCCGGTCTGCATGAGTGAGGGGATCTGGAAGGTCTTGGCCTCACGAATGAGATTCGAGACCGCGTGAGTGACGATCAGGATCTCGAGCGCAGCCACGCGGCCGCCGCCCTTCTTCTTGAGCAACGTCTGCGCGACGACGCCTTTGAGAGACTCCGAGAGCATGATCCGGATCTGCGACTGACGGTCGGTTGGGAACTGGTCGACGAGGCGATCGACGGTGGAAGGGGCCGTGTTGGTGTGGAGCGTGCCGAATACGAGGTGACCGGTCTCGGCGGTCTCGATGGCGATGGCGACGGTCTCGAGGTCGCGCATCTCACCTACCAGCACGATGTCGGGATCCTCGCGCAGAGCTGCGCGCAAGGCCGCCTTGAAGCTCTTGGTTTGGGTGCCGACCTCACGCTGGTTAATCAGACACTTCTTGTCCTTGTGAACGAACTCGACCGGGTCCTCGATGGTGATGATGTGGTCGTCACGGTTGGTGTTGATCCAGTCGATCATCGCGGCCAATGTGGTCGACTTGCCGCTGCCGGTGGGGCCCGTGACCACCACCAGCCCCTTGTCGAACTGACAGAAATCGAGGCACGCCTTGGGCAGCTTCAGTTCTTCGGCCGAGAGGATCTTCGACGGGATCTGGCGAAAGACGGCGCCGATGCCGGCGATGTCGCGAAAGACATTGCAGCGCATACGGGCCCGCAGGACCGCGGAGTTCTTCTTGTCCTGCAGCTCGTAGGCGAAGTCGGTGTCGTTGGTCTCCTTGTATTCGACCCGGTTCCGCTCCGGCATGATCGCGTGGAGCAGGCGTTCGAGCTCGGGCGAGGGCAGCGGGGTCCGGTTCGGCATCACCGCCATCGAGCCGTCGATCCGGAGCATCGGCGGCTTGTCCGACTTGAGGTGCATGTCGGAGGCCTTGAGATCCATCATCTGGTGAAACAGATCGTCGATCGGCCGCTGACCGACATGGGCCGACGCGGTGGGCGCCGGGGAAGCCAAGGGACTCGACGTCGCGATCGGCATCGGCGGGGGCGTCAGGATCGGCTCCGGGGTGGGAGCGGGCGGCAAGACCGGGGTGCCTGGGCTTGCGAACGCCGCCGGCATGGCGAAGCTCGAAGGGCTCGCCTCGGGGCGCGCGGGCGGGCGCGCCGCCGGGGCGACTGGCATCTGCGCGGCGCCGGTCGGTACGACCTTCACGAACAGGCCCATCGGACCGTCGTCGACCTCGACCGCGGCCGCGCCGGCTGCTGAGGAGTACTGATACGTGCGGTGGCCGGAGACCCCCGGTGCGTAGGTCGCCCCGAGGGCCTCTGCCAGCACCGTCATGATCTGGTCCTCGGAAACGGGTTTCGAGGTGGCGGGACGAGAGACTCCTCCCACGACGAGCTCAACGGGCGCGCCTGCTTTCAGGACGAGCGCTTCGCCGCGATGTTTCGCAAGGGCCTCGAGATAACGGTCGAGAGCTGGCACATCGTGCATCTCGACCCATCGCGGCCGGAACTTGAGCGCCCGCTGGTGTGCGGGCAGGCGTTCCCACAGGCTTGACCGAGCGATCAGCCGGCGCGGGCGAGCGCGGTCGCAAAGAGGCGCGCGTGTGCGAAGACGGAGATCTGCGGGTTCACGCCGAGCGAGGTCGGGAAGACCGAGCCGTCCATGACGAAGAGGTTGTCCACGTTGTGGTGGCGGCCGCGCGAGTTGACCACCGCGCGGTGGTGATCCTCGCCCATCGGAGCGCCCCCCATCTGGTGCGCAGAAAAGAGCGTGTGCAGGTTGGGCCCGAAGGGCGCGGGGGTTAGAGCCGCGATGTCGGACTCCTTGCGCATGACCACCGGGTTGGCATGAAGCGAGACCACCTCCTTGGCTCCGGCCGCGAACAGCAGCCGCGCCATGTTCGGCATCGCGTGCCGGGCCGCCTCGACCAGGGGATCCGTGATCGGGTACGACAGCTTGACCCGCCCGTCGGACGACACCGATACGCGCCCGCCCTTGTCACCGTGCTGTCCGTCGATCAGCAAGGCGATGGTCGCCTGTGCATAGGGCAGCTTCTGGGCCATCTGGCGATGCCGATCGCCGAAGCCCGGAAACGCGATGGCCGCGAGCATCGGGTGGACGGGCGCGACCTCGAAGAAGTACCCGACGCCTTCCGGGCGGTGAGCGAAGTGGTGGCACGAAACCGACAGGGGCGCGCCATAGAAACCTTCGACGGGATCTTCGAAGACGCCGATCATCGGCACCGTCGGGTGCAGGAAGGTCCGCCAGCCTGTCAGATCGCTGTCCGAGCCGATGCGACTGCGGATGAGCAGGGCGGGCGTGTTGATGGCGCCGCCGGCGAGTACGACGCCGCGCTGGGGTCGCAGCGCGATTCTCCGCCCGGTGGGGCGATCCGGCGAAGGATCCAGCACCTCGGCGATGACCTCGCTGATTGTGCGGCCGTCACGCTTGAGCTCGACGGCGCGGCAGTCGGAGTAGAGATCCGCGCCGGCGGCCACCGCATCGGGCAGATAGGTCAGCGTCGCCGACTGCTTGGCGTCGAGGGGGCAGCCCATCCCGCAGAACCCGAGCCGCGCGCAGCCCTTGACGTTGCGGCGCACGAGCCGTGGCTGCCACCCGAGTGAGCGAGCGCCATTCCAGAGCATGAGGTTGTTGCGATTGACGTCGTCCATCGTCCCTTCGGGCGGGATGGCGAGGCGCTCCTCGACGGCGGCGAAGTGAGAATCGAGATCGGCATCGTCGATGGCGACCGCATGGCGATCACGCCAAAGGGCGAGCGTCTCTTTCGGCGTCCGGAAGGAGGCGGTCCAGTTGACCGTCGTCCCGCCCCCGACGGTACGGCCTTGCAGCACCGTTATGGCGAGATCCTCGGTGGCCCGGTTGCCATGCTCCTGGTACATGGCCGGGTAGGCCCAGCCCTCTTGCATGTTGAAGTCGCGCTTCGTGAAGCGGCTGCCCTCTTCCAGGACGACCACGCGGGCCCCGCTTTGCGCGAGCACGGCCGCGGCCACACTGCCGCCAGCGCCGCTGCCGATGACCACGAAGTCGGGCTCGAGGGTCAGGTCGCCGCCGAGCTCGGCGCCGCGGAGCATGCGGCCGCTCAAGCCGGGACCTCGGGTGGCCCCGGGTAGCCGACCAGGCGGTAGACCTCGGGGCTGGCGTAGTAGGTGGCGTGGGCGAGTCGCGCCAGCGCCTGGTAGCCGGTGCGCATGAGATCGAGCTTCGAAGTCCGCCAGGATTCGAGCCGGGCGTCCTGCCCCTGCGGGTCCAGCGTCGTGAAGGGGGCAGGGCGCCCACCGAAGAAGAGGCCGGTGACGCCGTTCTCGAAAAGGCGCAGCAGCTGCTTGAGCTCGGCGCCGACCTCGGGATGGACGCGGGCCAAGAGAGCATCGGCCTTACCCGCGCAGTCGAGTGCAAGTGCAGTCGGCCAGTCGGCGCCCGCGCCATCGCCTGGCACGATCCGGGCCGCGACGGCGGCAAAGACCGCGTGCTCTTCTTGCGTGAACAGCCGAAGCGGCGCGCGGGGCAGGGCGGTGACGCGCGTGCCACGCAGGCCCACGAAGGCGCCGCCGCCGAGCGCGAGCAAGACGCCCCCAGCGAGGCCCTTGCGGAAGAGGGACCGGCGCGTGGCGGTCATGGTCTGAGTCTACTCATGACGAGGTGGAAGGCTCGGTTTTCGCACGCGCTTTGCGGACCGTTGGGAACCCCGCAACTGCCCTCGGTGTCGCCCCCCGTCGCGCGCATTGACACCACCGTTCGTTTCTCCTAGGGTTCCGGCGGCTTCGACCATGGCACTCGATTTTTCCGCGCAGGCCAAGCAACAGATCGACCGTCTGAAGACCCGCTATCCGACGAGGCAAGCGGTGCTTCTTCCGGTCTTGCACCTGGCCCAGGACGAGTTCGGCCACCTCTCGGACGAGGTCATCGATCTGGTGGCCAACACCCTGTCACTGCCGACAGCCCACGTCTTCGGCGTGGTGACCTTCTACACGATGTTTCACCGCGAACCGCGCGGTCCCAACGAGCTGATGGTCTGCACGAACGTATCGTGCATGTTGCGCGGGGCGTACGACATCCTCGGACACATCGAAAAGCGCCTGGGCATCAAGGCTGGTGAGACCACCGCCGACGGCGCGTTCACGCTGATCGAAGAGGAGTGTCTGGCTGCCTGTGCCAACGCCCCCATGATGATCTGCGGGCCCGAGTACTACCTCGATTTGACGCCCGAGAAGGTCGACAAGACCCTCGATGATCTGAAGAAGCGCTACCTCGAGCGCAAGAAGACGACCGGGCAGGCAGCGCCCGGCGTTCCCATCGCGGTGAAGCCCTCGGCCGCCGGGCCGAAACACTGACCGAGCTCGGTCTCGCAGCCGCAGCAAGCCAAGAGCAAGCGAAGAGCAAGGGAAGAGATAGGACGCGCATGGCCTGGCAGGACGCAAAAGGCATCAAGATCGTCACGAAGAACTTCGGCGTGCCCGATTCCCACAAGCTCGCGACGTACACCAAGCGCGGCGGCTGGGAAGGGTTCCGGCGAGCGTTGACGCTCACGCCGGCCAACATCGTCGACGAGGTGAAGAAGTCGAACCTGCGCGGCCGCGGCGGCGCGGGCTTCTCCACCGGCATGAAGTGGTCCTTCGTCCCGAAAGAAGCCAAACGCGTCTATCTGGTCGTCAACTGCGACGAGTCGGAGCCCGGCACCTGCAAGGATCGCGAGCTGGTCGCTTATGACCCGCACCTGCTGATCGAGGGCATGGCCATCGCGTCCTACGCGCTCGGCTGCAAACACGCTTACATCTATATCCGCGGCGAAATGATGCGGGAGGCGCAGATCCTCCAGGCCGCGATCGACGAGGCTTACGAAGCTGGCTGGCTGGGCAAGGATCAGCTGACCGCCAACGGCGTTTTCAAGATGGACCTCACGCTCCATCGCGGAGCCGGGGCGTACATCTGCGGCGAAGAGACGGCGTTGCTCAACTCGCTCGAGGGCAAGCGCGGCTGGCCTCGGTTGAAGCCGCCGTTCCCCGCGGTGCGTGGACTCTTCCAGGAGTCGACCATCGTCAACAACGTCGAGACGTTGATGAACGTTCCCGACATCATTTCGAAGGGCGGCGAGTGGTTCGCCAAGATGGGCACGCCCAAGTCGGGCGGAACCCGCATCGTCTGCGTCTCGGGGCACGTGAAGAAGCCCGGGGTCTACGAGCTGCCGATGGGCATCCCGTTCCGTGACCTCATCTATGACGTCTGCGGCGGCATGTCGGGCAAGGCGCCGCTCAAGGGGCTGATCCCGGGCGGCAGCTCGATGCCTCCTCTGGACGCCAGCGAGATCGACGTGCCGATCGAGTTCGATGCGCTCATGACTGATCCGCGCATCAAGGACGTCGAGGTGAAGCCCGGCGTACCGTTCGACATGGGCGGCGGCCGACGGCTCAAGACCATGGCCGGCTCAGGCGGCGTCGTCGTGTTCGACGAGTCGACCGACATCGTCGCGTTCACGGCGCGGATCATGAAGTTCTACGCCCACGAGTCCTGTGGGCAGTGCACCCCGTGCCGCGAAGGCACCGGCTGGCTGGCGCGAGTCTGCAAGCGTTTGGCCGACGGGCAGGGGCGTCCGGGCGACGTCGAGCAGCTCGCTAACATCGCTCACGGCATCGCTGGCAACACCATCTGCCCGCTCGGTGAGGCAGCCGCCTGGCCGATGCTCGGCTTTCTCACCAAGTTCCGCGCGGATTTCGAAGCGCGCATCAAGCAGGCCGCCTGAGCGGAAGGCAACGTGGAATCACTCGGCATACAGAACGCGAGCACCGGCGAAATCGTCGTCTTCGCCATCCTCGCCGGCGCCATCATCGCCGGAGCGTTGTTCACCATCACCCGCCGCAACCCGGTCGCCGCGGTCATGTCTCTGGTCGGGACCTTCTTCGCGCTGGCGGGCCTTTACGCCACGCTGTCGGCACACTTTCTCGCCGTCCTCCAGGTCTCGGTCTACGCGGGCGCCATCATGGTGCTCTTCATCTTCGTCGTCATGATCCTCAATCGTGACGAGGTCGAGCCGGTCTCGTTCCGCGGCATCATCACCCGCGCGCTCGGTGTCGTGGCCGCTGGCTTCGGCATCCTGGTCACGGTGCGGATCGTTCACCTCACCCGCGCCGACAAGGTGCTGGCTGGCCCGCTCGGCGAGCTCGCGGCCGATTACGGAACCGTAGCTGCCACTGGCAACACGCTGTTCCGCGAGTTCGTCTTCCCCTTCGAAGCCATCTCGCTCCTGCTGCTGGTCGCGATCATTGGCGGTGTCATCGTCTCTCGCTCGCAAAAGCAAGAGGACGAAGCCCAGGCCGTCGCCGAGCACAACCGGTCGGTTCAGGCCGCCACGCGCGATGAAGAGCGGATCGGCGCCGTTGGGGCCGACGAGGCCAGCGCCGCCCACGGTTCCCACCACTAGGCGAAAAAACCGGCCATGCCCACGCATCTCTACATCAGCCTGTCGCTGGTCCTCTTCCTGATCGGCACCGCCGGCGTGCTGCTCCGGCGCAACGCCCTGGTCGTGCTCATGTCGATCGAGCTCATGCTCAACGCGGGGAACCTCGCGTTCCTCGCGTTCGCGCGCTCGTTCGGCGACCTCAAAGGGCACGTCTTCGCGTTCTTCATCATCGCACTCGCCGCGGCCGAAGCCGCCGTAGGGCTCGCCATTCTGGTGGGCATCTACCGGACGCGGCAGACCGTCAACCTCGACGAAGCCTCCTTGATGAGGCGCTGAGGCGGAGGCAATCGAGATGTCTTTCAATCTGCGGCTCATCCCTCTGCTCCCGTTCCTCGGGGCCGCCATCCTCATCATCCTCGGGCGCAAGTGGAGTCGTCCCTGGGTTCACCTCATCGCTACGCTCGCCATCGGCTCGTCCTTCCTGGTCGCCGCCGAGGCGTTTTTTGCACACCTGCCCAACGTCTCGGCCGCAGGCGGCCTGCACGACGCGATCTGGGTCTGGATGGCCAGCGGCGATCTGACGGTGCCGTTCACCCTGCGGATGGACGCGCTCTCGGGCGTGCTCTGCCTGGTGATCACGTTCATCGGCACGCTGATTCACATCTACTCAGCGGGCTACATGTCCCACGACGAGGACTACGCGCGCTTCTTCGCGTACCTCAATCTCTTCTGCGGCTCGATGCTCATTCTCGTGCTCGGCGATTCGCTGCCGGTCATGTTCGTCGGGTGGGAAGGCGTCGGCCTCTGCAGCTACTTGCTGATCGGGTTTTGGTACGGCGAGAAAGCCAACGCCGACGCCGGCAAGAAGGCCTTCATCACCAACCGGGTGGGTGACTTCGGCTTCCTGCTCGGCATGTTCCTGCTCTTTCAGGCGACCGGCACGCTCGACATGCCGGGCGTGATCGAAGCCGCCAAGGCAGGCGCGGCGCCGTTGCTCGAGACGCTCTGGCTCGGCCAGCCGCTGGTCTTCTGGGCGGCGCTCTTCCTCTTCATTGGCGCCACGGGCAAGTCGGCCCAGATCCCGCTTTACGTCTGGCTGCCTGACGCCATGGCGGGTCCGACGCCGGTCTCGGCCCTCATCCACGCGGCCACCATGGTGACCGCTGGCGTCTACATGGTCGCGCGCCTCTCGGCGGTCTACATGCTGACCCCACCGGTGATGGCCATCGTCGCCATTGTCGGGGCGGCCACGGCCCTCTTCGCCGCGATCATCGGCTTCGCGCAGAACGACTTCAAGAAGGTGCTGGCGTACTCCACCGTCAGCCAGCTCGGCTTCATGTTCGCAGGCGTCGGCACGGGCGCCTTTCACGCCGGTGTCTTTCACCTCTACACACACGCCTTCTTCAAGGCGGGACTCTTTCTCTGCGCCGGCTCGGTCATGCACGCCATGAGCGGCTCGGGCGACATCACCAAGATGGGGGGGCTGCGCAAGCTGCTGCCCTACACCCACGGCGTCTTTCTCGTCTGCTGGCTCGCGATCTGCGGTGTCCCACCGTTCTCCGGCTTCTTCTCCAAGGACGCCATCGTCGCGGGCGCGTTCGGCACGCACATCTATGGCCATGGCCTCGCGTGGGTGGGGCCGCTGGTGGGCGCCATCTTGCTGGTGGCGGCGCTCTGCACCGCCTTTTACATGTCCCGGCTCTACTTCGTCGTCTTCACCGGGGCCGTGAGGGCCGACGAAAAGACGAAGCATCACATTCACGAGTCGCCCGTCGAGATGGTCGCGCCGCTGGTGATCCTCGCGATCGGCGCTGCCATCGGTGGTTTCCTCGGCCTGCCGGGTGCGGCCATCGGGCGCCCCGAAGTGAACATCCTCGGTCACTGGTTGGAGCCGGCGATAGGTCCCGAGATGCACGTCGAGGCGGCGGTCGAGTGGGGCGTGATGGGCGTCTCGACCCTGATCGGTCTTGGCGGCATCTTCCTCGCGTCGGTCTTCTACAGTGGCGGCTATCGCGAGCCCGCGCACAAGTTCGCCGCCGCGGTCCCCGGCTTCGTGCAGCTCGTACGCGACAAGTTTCGCATCGACGAGCTCTACGGGTTTCTCATCATCCGTCCCATCCGGGCGCTGTCGCGCCTGCTCTTCGTGGTCGTCGACCGCGGCGTCATCGATCGGACCATGGTCCATGGTGCGGCTCTCGTCGTCGACACCGGTTCGCGGCTGTCGCGCACCGTTCAAACCGGCGACGTGCAACGCTACCTGGCGATCTTCGCGATCGGCGTCGTGGGGCTCTTTTACGTGGCGACCAAACCCGCGGCGGACACGGTGGTCATTCGCCAGGACGGCGCCACGGTCGAGGTCGATCTCAGCCAGCGGGCCGGCACGCGGCCCCTGCAGTACGAATTCGACTTCGACGGTGACGACAAACCCGACCGGGCGGGATCTACGCCCAAGGCGCGGTTCACCTACGAAGGCCGCGGGACTTACAACATCAAGGTGACCGTTCGGGATCCCCGCTGGGACTCCGAGACCGTCATCAACGAACGAGTGAGCATCAAGTAATGGGCATCCTGGGCTGGACAACGCTGCTGCCGATCCTCGGGGCCGTCCTCGTGATGCTGGTCCCGAAGGAAGAAGAGTCGATCCATCGGGGTCTCGGCCTTCTGACCGCGCTCGTCACCTTCGCGGTCTCGTTGTTGATCTTCACCGACTACGACACCACGCAGGCCGGCCTGCAGCTCGTGGTGAACAAGCCCTGGGTGGCGTCGATGGGGATCAATTTCCACCTCGGCGTCGATGGCATCTCGCTCTGGCTGGTCCTGCTGACGACCTTCATCATCCCGCTGACGCTGCTGTCGCCGCAGGCCATTGGTCTCCGGAACATCCGCGTGCGCGAGTTCACCGTCGCCATCCTGGTGATGGAGACCGGCATGATCGGCGCCTTCCTCGCGGCCGACGTCTTCCTCTTTTACGTCTTCTGGGAGCTGATGCTGGTCCCGATGTACTTCATCGTCGGCATCTGGGGTGGCGAGCGCCGCCTTTACGCTTCGATCAAGTTCGTCATCTATACGCTCGTGGGCTCGCTGCTGATGCTGGCTGCGATCCTTTACATGTACGCCCAGGTCTACAAGCTGACCGGCACTTGGACGTTCGATTACGCGACCTTCGCGAAGCTGAGCCTGCCCGCGGTGCCGCAGCAGCTCTGCTTCTTCGCTTTCGCCTTGGCGTTCATGATCAAGGTGCCGCTCTTCCCGCTGCACACCTGGTTGCCCGACGCGCACGTCGAGGCACCGACCGGCGGCTCGGTGATCCTGGCGGCTGTCATGCTGAAGTTCGGGGCCTACGGCTTCCTGCGCTTCGCGATGACCTTCTTTCCGCTCGCCACCTGGGAGTGGGCTCCGTTGCTCGGCATTCTCTCGGTTGTCGGCATCATCTTCGGCGCGTTGATGGCCTATGTGCAGGACGACGTGAAGAAGCTCGTCGCTTATTCCTCGGTTTCGCACCTCGGCTTCGTCGTGCTGGGGCTGCTCACGCTCAACCCACAAGGCATCGAAGGCGCCATCTACCAGATGCTCGCGCACGGCATCTCGACCGGAGGCCTCTTCCTCGGCGTCGGCGTGCTTTACGAACGGCGCCACACGCGCCGGCTCGACGACTTCGGCGGCCTGTGGAAGAAGATGCCGGTTTTTGCCGCCTTCTTCCTCGTCATCGTGCTGGCCTCGGCCGGTCTGCCGGGTCTTTGCGGTTTCGTCGGCGAGTTCCTCATCCTGCTGGGGACGTTCACCGCGGGCAAGGGCTGGGCGGCGGCCAACCTTCCGGGTGGCCACATGTTCTGGTCCCCGATGCTGATGGGCGCGCTGTCGGCCACCGCGGTGATCCTGGCCGCGATGTACCTGCTGACCATGTACCAGAAGATCTTCTTCGGCCCGCTCGACAAACCCGAGAACAAGGATCCGCACGTCAAGGACATCCACGGTCGCGAGACCTGGGTCTTCGGCATCATCGCCGTGGCGGCGTTCGTTCTCGGCGTCTATCCCAAGCCGATCCTCGAGTCGACCGAACCATCGGTGAAGGCTTTCATCGGCAGCTTCCAGGACCGCCTGGCCGATGCAAATCGTCAGCCCGAAGCGGCCGCGCGTTTCTACCCGGCTCTGCCTGAAAAGCCGAAGCCTGAGCCGGCCGCCGGTGCTGCGGCGCCTGCGGCTGCCGCTCCTGGTGCTGCGCCGGCTGCGCCCGCCGCCCCCGCTGGAGGTGCCCATTGACCTTCGACGTCGCTCAGCTCGCGTTGCTCGCTCCCTTTCTCATCCTTGTCGGGATGGGGTGCTTCGTCCTGCTCGCCGAGACCTTCGTCAAGGGGCCGAGTCGCAGCGGGTTGCTCTGGCTCTCGGCCGCAGGCTGCGTGATCGCTGGACTGGCCCTCGTCGATCAATGGGACGCCGCTGCGACCAGTACGACGGTGCTGCAGGGCATGTGGACCGTTGACCGGCTATCGCTTTTCATCGACGGCGCGTTCATCGCGACGGCGCTGGTGACCGTGCTGCTCGCTGGCTCGTACATGCGCGAGCACGGTTTCGAGTTCGGCGAGTTCTATGCCCTGGTGCTCTTTGGCACCGCCGGCATGGTCATGGTCGGGCACGCTTCGCACCTTTTGACCCTGCTCATCGGCATCGAGACGATGTCGATCGCGGCTTACGTGCTCCCCGGGAGCTGGCGTCGCAGCCCGCGCAGCTCGGAAGGCGCTCTCAAGTACTACCTGATGGGGGCTTTCGCGACGGGCTTCCTGGTCTACGGCATGGCGCTGGTCTACGGCTTCACCGGCGGCGCGCTCGACTACGCCGGCATCGCCAGCAACGCCAAGACAGCGGCCGAGAACCCGCTGTTCATCATCGGCTTTTACTTCATTCTCGCAGCGCTGGTCTTCAAGGTCGCTGCGGTGCCGTTCCACTTCTGGGCCCCCGACGCTTACGAGGGTGCGCCCACGCCGGCCACCGGCTTCATGGCCGCGGGCGTGAAGGCGGCGGCTTTCGTCGCCATCGTCAGGCTACTCGGCAGCGTGTTCGGTGGCAGTGGCCTTGCGGCGGTCGAGACGGGATGGGTCCAGGTCATCAGCCTGCTGGCCATCATCACGATGACCTACGGCAACCTGGCGGCCCTGCGGCAGGACAACATCAAGCGCATGCTGGCGTACTCGTCGGTCGCGCACGCGGGATACCTTCTGGTCGGCGTTGCCGCCCTCGGCCTTGGCGTCAAGGACGCGGAGCCGTCGATTCTCTTTTACCTGCTGGCCTACACCTTCACGACGCTGGGCACGTTCGGCGTGGTGGCTTGGGTGGGGCGCCGCGGGGACGAACGTCTCTTCGTCGACGACTGGGCGGGCCTCGCGACGGCGCGACCAGCACTCGCTCTCGGCATGACGCTCTTCTTGCTGTCGCTGGGTGGAGTTCCTCCGACCGGCGGCTTCTTCGGCAAGTTCTACCTCTTCCGCTCGGCCATGACCGAGCCGTCGCTTTACCCGCTGGTCATCGCCGGCGTGCTCAACAGCGTCATCAGCATGTACTACTACCTGCGGGTGGTGGTCGCGATGTACTTCCGCGACCCGGTTCGCGCGCACGATCCCTTCGCCTCGCCTTCGATGCGGCTCGGCCTGGTCATCACCGCGATCGCGGTCGTTGCCCTCGGTGTCGCGCCGGGCGCGGTCGTGGAATGGGCCTCGGGCAGCGGCCTGCACGACGCCGCCAGGGCAGCCGCAGCGTTGCTCAAGAGCGTTCACTGATCGCGTTGCCTGATCCCGGCGGGATCAGGTTCGTTGGTCGACACGAGCGCGCTGCGGCCGCTTCGTTCGACGGCCAGCAGGGGCGGCGCGAGAGGCCAGACGCTACGGCCGGATCGGAACCGGCACCTCGCCTCGGGCGCGTCGTTCGGTGATGCGCTCGAGGGCGGCGCTCGCGGCAAAGGCGTGCGGCCCGGAGCGCCATTTGGTCAGCAGAGCTTCGCTTTCCTGGCGAACGTCGGCGTCGAGGTCGTAGACCGCGAGGTGGCGAAGAATCGGAATCGCTTCGCTGTCCGCAATGGCGCCAAGAGCGGCCACCAGGTTCCGGCGACCGTTGTCGGAAGCGGTGTGCAGGGCAACCTCGATCTGAGGCAGGGCGCGGCGGCCGTGTTCCCGCAGACGCTCGATGGCACGGGGGACGAGCGCGTCCGATCGGGTCGTCAGCACTTTGATGTCGCCTCCGATGTCGCGGTAGGAACCATCGTCGCAAGCGCCGCCGAGCGCGATGGCCAAGGCGAGTGCGATGGCCGCCGAACGGGTCGGCGCCTGGCCCCGGGGGACACGGCGAGGGCGAGGCGGCGTGCCGCGGGTGCTACCCCACATGGTCACTCGACATGGTCACTCGACATGGTCACTCGAGCTGATCACCCGAGCCGGTCACGCGACGGCGCAAGGTTCGTCGGCTTCGGCGTTGCCGCCGCTGCGCCGTTCGTGGCGCGCCTTCGATTTGGCGATCGGGTCGGCGGGCCGCGTGTACGTGCCGGCAACGTCCTCGGCGATGATGGTCGCGAAAAAAGCTTCGCCCATCTCGAGGATCGCCTTCGGATCTTTCACCTTGCCGGCGCGTTCGCGCAGATCCGCCCCACCGCGAAGGCCGCGCGAGTACCAGGCGACGGTCTTGCGGAGCTCGTGCACGCGCATCTTCTCGGGACTGTATTCCCAGGTGAGACCGGCGTGGCGGCGCCAGACGGTCTGCCGCTCGAGCAGCGTCGGCGGACCCGGATCCGGCTCGCCTCGTTCGATCGCCGCGATGGAGCGAAAGAACCAGGGATTGCCCATGGCCCCACGGCCGACCATCACCGCATCGCAAGCCGTCTCGTGCTTCATGCGGCGCCAGTCGTCGATCGTCTTGACGTCACCGTTGGCAACCACCGGGATCTGCGGGGGCAGGGCCGCTCTCACCTCCGCAATCGGCGCTCGGCGACACTCGCCCGAGAAGCCCTGCGCGCGGGTGCGGCCGTGAACCGTGATCATCGCCGCGCCGGCGTCGACCAGACGGCGGGCGAACTCGACAGCGTTGAGCGAGCCGTCGTCCCAGCCGAGCCGGTGCTTCACCGTCACGGGGATGTGCGCCGGCACTGCTTTGCGCACGGTCGACACGATCTGTTCGGCCAGCTCGGGCTCGCGCATCAGCGCCGAGCCACAGAGTCCGGCGGTCACCCGCTTGGCGGGACAACCCATATTGATGTCGAGCACGCTGGCGCCGACCTCGATCGCCATGTCCGCGGCCCTGGCCAACACCGAGGGGTCGCGGCCAAAGATCTGGACCGCGAACTTGCGCCCGCCGAGGCTCGGCCACATCCGATTGACCGCCTTTTGCGCGCCCCGGGTCAACGCCTCCGCCGAAAGGAACTCGGTGAAGGTCAAGGCGGCGCCCAGCTCCTCGCACACGGTCCGAAACGGCAGGTCGGTCACGGCCTCCATGGGCGCAAGCAGGATCCCAGGGCCGAGGGTGAGCGGGCCAATCTGCATCGGCCGCGCAGGATAGCAGAAGCTGCCCGCTACCCGCCCCCGCACGGCACTGTCGGTCCGCCCTACGTCGCGACGCGCCGGCTCGCCACCTGTCCGGTCGGACAGCTTTTCTGTCTCCCGGCTTTGGTAGATTGGGGCGGTAGTGAACCCGGTGAAACTCTCCCCGGTCCCCCGCGACTTGCCGGCCTTCGCGGGCTGCGTGCGCGCGTTCACCGACGAGTTCGACTATCTGACACGCTGCCTGCGCCGTCATGGCGTCCGGCCCGCCGACGTCGAGGATCTGGTTCAGGACGTCTTCGTCGTCATGTGCCGCCGCTGGGGCGACTTCCGTGCGGATCGGCGGTTGCGGCCCTGGCTGGCCGGCATTGCCTTTCACGTTGCCAAAAGTCACCTGCGCCGTCAGCGCCGCGAGGTCTTGAGAAACGACATCGATCTCGAGGACGATCGGCCCGCGGCCGAACAGGAGATGCTCGCGGCCAGCGCTCGTGCCCTCGTGCTCAAGGTGCTGGCCGATCTACCGGAACGTCACCGGGTGGCGCTGGTTCTGCACGAGCTCGACGGGATCCCGATGAATGACGTGGCCACACTGTTGGGGGTGCCACTGGCCAGCGCCTATACCCGCGTGCGCCGCGCGCGCATTGCCTTCGCGGCCAGCATCCGCATGCAAGAGCAGCGGGATCGCAGCGTCCATCCGGCACTCTTCGCCGGCGGCATCGAATCGTTCTTGGCGCTCGAACGAACACCGCCTGTCACGTCGGCTACCCTCCGTCATCGGGCCGTGGCGCGCGCTCGCGCCTTCGCCGCTGACCTCGCGGGGTCCGGCCCGGTGCCCGCGCACCTAGAGCCGCTGCCTTCCGCCGCCCGTTGGCTCCCTCTTGCGGGCCCGGGCGCATTGCTGGTCGTGACGGCGATGGTGATCTCATGGTTGCCGGGACCGCCTGCCGCCACCGCTGGTGGGACGGGATCGGCGCGGTCTCAGCCGGGCTGGCAAGCGACGTTGCTGGCCGGCACGGGACGAAGCACAGGACGAAGCACAGGACGAAGCCTGACGTCGATGCGCGTGCCTCCGCCGCGGCTGCAGAGCCCTGCTTCCAAGAAGCGAATCGAACCGACTCTATCGCGAGGCCTCGGTGGCTACTGGCGCTTCGACGACGGGACAGGTCGACAGGCGCGGGATCTCTCCGGCCACGATCGCCACTGCCGACTCAATCGGCGCGTACCGTTCGAAGGCGCCGGAGTCGATCCCAGTCGGGGAGAGGGATTCGCGATGGGACCGGGCGGCTGGCTCGACTGTCCGCTGCCTCCGATGGGCGGCGGCGAGCCTCTCGAGTTTTCGGCGTCCGCCCTCATCAAGTTCGAAAACAAGCGCAAGTACCACGGCACCATCCTCAACCGTGCGCTGAGGCCCGAGCCCGGGAATCTCTTCCTCTTCGCGGTGAGGAACACCGACCTCGTGGTTCAGAGCGACGCCTGGGAGCCGGGCTATATTTCGGTGCCGATTGCAGATCCGATGCGTCGGTGGGTTCACATCGCCCTTACGCGGCGGCGTGACGGGGTCATCAAGCTTTACGCCGACGGCGA
Source organism: Myxococcales bacterium (assembly GCA_031398585.1). Classification (GTDB taxonomy): domain Bacteria; phylum Myxococcota_A; class Polyangia; order Fen-1088; family Fen-1088; genus JANNNO01. The sequence goes on from JANNNO010000244.1 coordinate 33,384, forward strand.
AGTGATCGCCCAGGTGCAGGTCAAGACGCGGCCGATTGGAGCGGTGAGCGCGCCGCTCTTGATCGGTGCGTCCTACCAGCTCATCGCCGGTGAGAAGGTGATGCAGCGGTTCCATGGCGGACTCGACGACATCCTGTTCTGGAATCGCGCGCTCGAGGATCACGAGGTCGCTTCGCTCGCGGCCGGCGCCGAAGCCCCGCCCCTCGCGATCACGCGCTCACCGGACGCCGCTCCGCTCGCTCGCCGGTGAGCCGCCGCCTTCCGCGCCTGCGGCCATGCGGCGCTTCATCTCCCCTGGCGAGACCTCCTCGAAGCGGCTGGCGAAGCTCCAGCGGTGGCCGAACGGGTCCTTCATGATGGCCACGCGATCGCCATGGAACTCGTCGGCCACCGGGATCGGGCTGCATCTGTCTGATTTCATCGACACACCTCGAGACTGGTATGTGACCGAAAGCGAGGCCGTGCCCGTTCGACGTCAGCTCACCGCCGGCTCGCCGTGATCAGGAGCCTGGGCTTCGCTCTCGCGGCCGACCGACGGCTTCAACGATTCTTCGCGGATCGTGGTAGGGCTGGGGCCCGCACGGGCGAAAAGGAGATCGAGGCAATGGTCAGGACTCGTCGTCAGCTTCTCGAAGATGCGATGTTTGCAGCGGCTGCGGCGGCGGCCGCCGGGGTGACCGGTGCCTGCGCTGGCCGAGCAGCGGCGCCGGCTGCGGCTCGGCACAGAGGGCCCAGCGACAAGCTGCGGGTGGCGGTCGTCGGCGTGAACAGCCGAGGCATGGCCCACGTGCGCGGGTTCGCCAAGCAGCCGGGTGTCGAGGTGGTCGCGGTCTGCGATCTCGACGACACGGCCGCAGGCAAAGCGATCGAATCGGCGATCAAGCAGGCCCCCTCCGTCAAGCCGCCGCGCCACGAGCGCGATCTACGTCGCCTGCTCGACGACAAGGAGATCGACATCGTATCCATCGCGATGCCGAACCACTGGCACGCGCTGGCGGCAGGCTGGGCGATCCAGGCCGGCAAGGACGTCTACCTCGAGAAACCGGGAAGCCACAATTTGCGAGAAGGCCGCGCCGTGGTCGATCTCGCGCGCAAGCACGGGCGCATGGTTCAGATCGGATCGCAGTCGCGCAGCAATCCCGGCATGCGCCAGTTCATCGGGGCCGTGCAGGGCGGCCGGATCGGCAAGGTCTCGCTGGCGCGGGGTCTTTGCTACAAGCGTCGCGAATCCATCGGCCGCGTCGCCGGCGCATTGCCGCCACCGCCCGGCATCGACTACGACCTCTGGCTCGGTCCGGCCAGCGCGCGCAAGGACGTGCCGCGCGAGCGTTTCCATTACGACTGGCACTGGCAGTGGGAATACGGCAACGGAGACATCGGCAATCAAGGCGCTCACGAGATCGACAAAGCGCGCTGGGGCCTCGGCAAGAAGGGCCTCCCCCATGCGGTCATCAGCGTCGGCGGCCGCTTGGGCTACCAGGACGACGGCCAGACGCCCAATACCCAAATCGCCTTTTACGACTACGGTGATGCCCACCTGGTCTTCGAGGTTCGCGGGCTGCCGAGCTCAGATCTCCTGGGCGCCAAGGTCGGCAACATCTTCTATGGAACCGAGGGCTACGGCGTCAGCACCAACTATTCGAGCGGCACGCTGTTCGACCTCAAAGGAAAGAAGGTCGAGCACTTCTCGGGCGGTGCGGATCACTTCGCCAACTTCCTCTCGGCCGTGCGCTCTCGCCGTCACGAAGAGCTGAACTGCGACGTCGACGAGGGGCGACTCTCCGCTGCCCTTTGCCACCTCGGGAACATCTCCTACCGGCTTGGCTCGCCACAACCGCTCGGCAGCAGGCCATCGACGCTGGCTCCGTTCCGCGACGCCGAGGACAGCTTCGTCCGTCTCGAGAAACACCTGGTCGATGCGGGCTTGCCTGCGCAACAAACGCAGGTGCAGCTCGGCCGCGCTTTGACCTTCGACCCGGTCAAGGAGAGCTTCGGAGTCAAGGAGATCGCGGCCAATGCGCTGCTTTCGCGAGAATACCGTGCCGGTTTCGTCATGCCGACGGGCGCTTGACGCGCGGCCGGTGCTGTAAAAGTTCCGTCGACTTGGGGGGCGGGCGCAACAAGGCGACCTGCCCCCGAGGCGTTGACGCCACTTCCTCCTGTCGGCTACCCGTCCGCTTCGGGGGCTGGCCCCTGGGAGGATGCGATGTTCAGGAACGAGCAGAGTTCGCGGCTTCGAAGTTCGGTCATCGAGACAGGGCGGCGTCTCGCAGGCGCGGTGACGCTTGCGCTGCTTTCGGGCTGCCAGGCGCCAGCACCTGAGTCGCCCGAGCCGGTACCAACGCCGGTCGGTTCCGACACCGCGCCCGCTCCGAAAGACACGCGTCCAGTCGAGAACCCTCCCGCCATGCCGGGCCCCGGGCCTTCAACGCCCGTCGACACCGCAACAGCGCCACCACCTCCGGCCGCTGACGGTTCGAGCCCACCGCCACCTGCCGCAGACGCAGCCCCTCCCACTGACGCTGGGAGCAGCCCACCTCCGCCCGTCGAGGCCGGCGACACCCCGGCGCATCGGCCGATCAACGTCGACTGGGCCGCCGGCATGCTTCATTCGATCAAGTTCAAACCGAGCGAGGCCGACCCCGGCGCCAGCCGTCGCGACGAGACGCAGACAGCGCTCGTCGACACCCGGGTGGCACCGCGGGGAAAGCTCGTGGTCACCCTCTCGGGTGTGGGCGGCGGCCCGGGTCCACTCAACGTCGCGGCTTTCGTCGCGGGCCTCGGCTTTCACGCCTTCGCCGTCGCGTACGAGAACAGCGTCAACCCGAGCGGGCAGAACGATCCCAAGTTCTTCGGCGACATGCGCTTCGAACAGTTCGACGGCATGGACCGCACCAGCGCGATCACCGTCTCACGTCCCGACTGCGTCGAAGTGCGGGTCGGCAAGGCGCTGGCTTTTCTGGCGAGCAAGAACCCGGCGGGTGATTGGGGCTACTTCCTCGACGCCAGCGGCAACGTGCGTTGGTCCGACGTGATCTTCATGGGGCACTCGCACGGGGCGACCAGCGCGGCGGCCTACGCCAAGCTCAAGCGCGTCTGGCGCGCCATCTCGCTGGCGGGACCGCGTGACACGCGACCGGTCGAGGCGAGCTGGTTGACGATGCCCTCGGCGACGCCGATCGAACGATACTTCGGCTTCACGGCGGTGGGCGACGCCCAGCACGGGGATCACATCAAGGCGATGGAGGCCATGAAGTACGTCGGACAGCTCACCGACGTGGCGGGTGCCATGCCGCCCTTCGGGGGATCGCACCGCCTCAAACATGCCGGCGGTCACGGTGACAGCGCGGCCTGCGACCGCTTTCGCGATGCCTGCCGTTACATGCTCGGCGTGCAGTAGCCGGGCGGCGATCAGCGGCGCCGTCGCCAACGTTCGAAGGTCAGCTCGCCCTGCGCTGTGATCACTGGCACCGACGCCTCCCGTTCGAAGGTCGGCTGCAGAGGTGGCAGCCATCGATCGGCAGGGTAGTGATCGGTCAGGCGCGTGAGGAAGACCAGCTCGCAGCGGGGATCGGCGAAGGTCTCGGAAAAAACGCCCGCGCCGCCGATGACGAAGATGGCGGGAGCGTGAGAGGCGGCTGCGATGGTCAGCGCCTCCGCGAGCGATGGCGCGATCTCGGCGCCGGGCGCACACGTGTGCGGGTTGCGCGAGAGAACGAGGTTGAGCCGGCCGGGAAGCGGCGCCACCTTCGCTGGCAACGATCGCCAGGTGCTGTGCCCCATGATCACGGCGTTCATGGCTGCAGCGCTGCCGTCCGTTGCCGCCGACGACCTGTTGGCCGTCGTCGTCAGGAAGCGAAAGTGAGCCAGATCCGCCGGTAGGCGTGGCCATGGCAACTGTCCCTGGTGCCCGATGCCTCCTTCGGCTTCCGCCGCGACCACGCAGGAAAAGAGCGGTGGAGAAGGCCAACCGCGTGGGCCGGGATCGCTCTGCGCGGGGTCGAACATGACAGCGCTCACAACCAGGTGATGGCATCGCCCGGGCGAACGGTTCCCGGTGTCAGGACACGCGCATAGACCCGGCTCGTGCCCGCATGTCGCTTCTGATTCATCCGGTTGAAATTCCCGTCGTGAAACCAGCGCGCGTTCTTCTTGCAAGGTTTGGCGTAGTCGGTGATCTCGATGGTGACCATGTCGCCGAGGCGCAGACGCGCGCCGGGGATCATGCCGCTCCAAGGAAGGCCACGCGTGGTGATGTTTTCGCCCGCGCTCCCGGCCAGTATCGGATGCCCCTCGGCTGCCAGCGCTTCGATGAGCTCGATTCCCCAAAGACAGAGCGCGCGGGTGGGGCCACCGTGGAAAAGGCGCTCCTTCTGTTTGTCCCCGGCCAAGCCCGCCGCCGTGATTACGCCTTCCGCGATGGGGTGCTTGGGAACCCCGCCCGTCGATATGTTGATCTGCACGATCCGACCCCGGGCATCGTCGTTCATACGCCTGTCGCAGCCTAGCAGCCCCGAGACCCGCGTCACGCCGCCGCGCAGAGCCCCGGCGGTGTCAGAGATGGCAGGCTTGACGGAGGGCGGATCCCGGCGTATTTCTATTTTGTAGAAACCAGTCCGGAGGGGCGATGGAACGAGAGGGTATCCTCGGGTCGTTCGAGCAGCTGGTCCTGCTCGCGGTCTTGCGCCTGCGCGACGATGCGTACGGCATGTCCGTGCGCCAGGAGATCGAACGGCAGACGGGAGACGGCGCCTCGCTGGGGGCCGTCTACGCGACCTTGGAACGGCTCGAAGGCAAGGGCCTCGTCCGCTCGCGTTCGGCGCCGGGCGGGGCCGAGCGGGGAGGGCGTGCTCGGCGCTACTTCACCGTCGAGAGTGCGGGGGCAGAGGCTTTGCAGCGGACGTTCGAGGTGACCGATCGCATGCGGCTAGGGGTGCCGTTGCTGGCCCCCGCGGGAGGACGGCGATGACCATCGAAAGACGGCGCGATCGACGGTTCGTGACTCTCATCAGCCAGCTGCTGCCCCCCGACCGGAGGGAGGAGTTCAGCGGGGATCTGCTCGAGGAGCTGGCCGCGCGGCGCTTTCGTTGGGGGCCCATCGAGGGCGAGCTCTGGCTGCTCGGGCAGCTCGTGCGATCGCTGCCGAGTCTCGTGGGGGCTCGCTTTCGCCGTGGCCCCGTCTCGGGTACAGGCGCCCTTGCCGCCACGCTCGGTTCGGGCGCCTTCACGGCTTACTTCTTCGGCAACCGACAGCGCCCGCGGCGGTCTTGGGCGGTCACCGTCTCGGTTGGCGTGCACGCGGTTCTGATCGTGGCCACGCTCATGGCGGGCGCCTGGGGCGTCGAGGAGCTCGCCGGTCCTCGCGTCACAGTCAGTCTCTGGAGCGGCTATCCAGAGACGCCGTTGCCGCCCACGCCGGAGACGCCGGTCAAGCGGTCGCCGCGCACGCGCTCGCGATCCACGCGGCCTCCTGCCAGGGCCGTGGCACCCGTCATCATCCCCGCGTCGTTGAGCGGTCCTGCGGTCGCTGATTTTGCTGCTTCGGCCGCTTCCGAGCCTGCCGCTGCAATTGGCGATGAGGGAGCCGGCAGCGGCGATCCGTGTCCGCTGGGCGGATGCGCCGACACGATCTCCCCGCCACGATCCCTGCCTCCGGTGGTGGGCGAAAAGGCCTGTCTTGCCTGCACGCCGCCGCAGCTGCCGCCCGCGTATCAGCAGCTCGGCGCCCGGCACGAGATGTTGGTGAGAATCTGCGTCGGTGTCGATGGCAAGGCGAGCTCGGTCAGCGTCCTGCGGGGAATCAGCGAATCGGTCGACGCCGGCGTCAAGGCAACCGTGGCAGCGTGGCGTTTCGCGCCCTATCGAGTCGACGGCCGCCCGGTTCCCTTTTGTTACAACACGCGGTTCGTCTTCACGACGATGTGACGTGAACGCCGTCGCGATCAGGGCGTGAAGAAGGTGCAGGACTCTTGCGCCATCAGCTCACGATAGGTGGCGCCGATGGTGACCGTGCCGGCACGCAGGCCGATGAGGTTCTGGTCGCTGCCGTCGGTCTCGATGCTGGCCACGGTGGGATCCGAGATGTTCCAGCGAAACTGATTCGGGCCAACCCGATCCAGCGAACCATTGGTATTGGTAGCGATGAGCGAGATGCGGAACTTCTGACCGACTGGCAACGGGCTGTTACAAGGCGGCTCGATCCGCAGCTCGCGCACGGTGTTCACCTCCGACGCGCAGGCCAGCTGTGCCGTCGCCGCGAGGCCGAGGTGACTCACGCCCACGACCGTCATGCCTGCCGCTCGGCACCGAAACTGGCCGATGCCGAGCGACGAAGCCACAGCAGGCACGCTCGAGGTCCAGGCGGCGATGCCAGAGACGTCGGTGCTGTTGCCGCTTGGCTGTCGCAACAACGCCTGGAAGCGAGACGTTCCGCCGATCGGAATCGTCGAGGTCATGGGCGCGATCGACAACGACTGCATTCCGCTCGGGCTCACGACGACGGGCACCATCGTTCGTGCGCCACTGAACTCGACGTCGATGACCGCGACGCCGCTGGTAACACCAACCGCGCGGCCAAGGGGCGGCGCTGTCGTTTCGACCCGCACGATCCGTTGGTCGCTGGTGCCCCAGCTGGCCGAATCGGTGATCACGGCACCGGTGCCGTCGTCGTAGATCGCCTGCGCGACCAGATCGCGCATCTCACCAACTCGCAGCGCGACAGCGGGGGGCTCGACCACGACCCTGAGGAGTCGGCTCTCCGTCACGGTGACGGAGCTCGTGGCCATTCCGAAGAGCGGGTGTCGAGCCCGTACGTTGGTGCGGCCCGGTGTGATGCCAGTGACGCGCCCGCTGCGCGGCGTGACCTCGGCAACGGCGGCGTTGTCGGTCTCCCACACCAGATCCTCGTCGGCCCCGAGATCGCGCCAAACGCCATCGAGCTCGACCAGAGCCCGGAGCCGGAAGCTGCGACCGACGGGCAGGGGCGGTGTCACGGCCGGCAAGACCACCAACGCGAACTGTCCTGGCCTCACTTCGGTGGGTGTTCCGACATCCCGTCCAGCGTCGCTGCCGCCTCTCCCCGAAATACCGCCGGCGCCGCCGCTGCCTCCGCGGCCGCCGGCGCCACCCATAGCGCGTCCGCCCGAGCCGCCGCGCCCCGAAACGCCACCGCCGCTGCCGGCCATCGACCCGACGGGCCGTTCGTAAAGCGGATCGCGGCCGCAAGAGAGCGACGCGCAAAACCCCAAGACGAGCGCTGGCAGAGCCAACGCCGGCAAACCCGCCTTCATCGAAATCACATGTTAAACCTTTGCACCGCCGGGAGCGAACCCGGTCCGATCACCCCATGAGGAACCCCGAGACCCGCTTGCCTCCGCGCGCCCCTCGCTCGGGTCGCGTTGCCTCTCCGCGACGCAGTGGCGCGGATCCGAACACGGCCCCCTTCTCCTCGTTTCTCGAGCGCGACGACTATCGCCAGAAGCGAGGCACCGGCCGCCGTCGCATGTTCGTCATCTCGCTGGGCGTGCACGTCGTCGCCCTGGCGGCGCTGCTGGTGTATTCGGTCTTCGACATCGAGGAGCTCTTCACCCCTTCGGTCGGCGTGAAGATGATTCGTACCTCGCAGCTGCCGCCCGGGGTGCTGCCCGAAGGGCCGGTGGCACCGCCGCCCGACCCGGCGCTGGCGCTGCCCCCCACGGTCAGCAGTACCGGGCGCTAGCCTCCGAGGCGCGGGGACGTCTCAGGCGCCAACGATGAGCACCATGCGGATGCTCTTGTCGCGAAAGCCGTAGCCGAAGTCGACGCCCACCAGCGGCACGGCGACCGAACGTAGGAAAAAGCGCAGACCGCCGCCGACCGACGTGTGTACGTCGCGTTTGGCGTCGAAGCCCGGCACGACGAACTCGGGCGGCAAGAAGCGGCGACCGTCGTCGCGCGGCAGGTACTCCGTCCCCGCTTCGTTCAGCGGTGGCAGCTTCGCGTAGTAGATGGCGGCCGCATCGCTGAAGACCAAGCCGCGCACGTCCAGCTTCAAGATCGACACGATCGGGAAGTGGTATTCGATCTGTCCGTTGGCCTGCGTATCGCCTGCGAACTCCTGGTGCAAGTAGCCGCGCAGGTTGCCGCCGCCGACCGCGTTCTCGGCCCAAAAGGGCAGATTGCTTCCCTTGTAGCCGGCAGTCCGGAAGATGAAATTGTGCCGCCGGAAAAAGCGCAGTCCGTATTCGAACGATGCCCGCGCTTTCCAGTAGCGGAACTTGTCTTCGCCGCCCCAGCGCGGATGGCCCTGGTCGTACCCGAACGAGAGCGCCGGTCCCCACATGACGGCGTGTTCCCGTGCGCGAAAGTCGAAGGTGAGCTCGCCCGAAAGCACCGAACGACGGCCGCCCTCGGCAGGAGGCGGAAGCCCCTGGTAGCCGGGGAAGAGCTCCTCGTTGGATCGGACCCATCCCACGATCGTCCGATCGATCGCCCAGCCGATGCTGGTGCGAACCCGTCGCCACCAGGCGATGCCGATGCGAGACGAGAAGGTGTACGTGCGCAGGTTGGTCTCGCGCACGGCAGCGATGGGGGAGGGACGGATCTTGGGGAATTCCGGCAGGGTGAGATCCTGCATGGCCGCCGAGAATTGAAAGAAAGCCCAGGAGCCGAAGACCGCGGGATCTTGGTACGCGAGGATGGCGCCCGAATCGGCCGTCGAGATACGGCCACCGATGATGCCGCGCTTGCCGCCGCCGAAAAGGTTGCCGTGAGCAACCAGCAACCCGGCAGAGATGTTCCCCGCGGTGTAGGAGAAGGTCGGCACCGGGGCCCACGGAAACTTGTCCCGGACCACGATGTTCACACGCACGCCGTCCCGGTAGGGCTCCCAGTAGACGTTGACCTCGGCAAAGAGGCCTGTCGTGTTGAGGCGCTCCCGAACTGACTCGAGCGTGGTCAGCTCCATCGTGTCGCCGGGTTTGATCCCGGAGATCGATCGAATTGTGTCTTCGTCGGTGCGGGCGTTGTCGATGACCCGGACGTCCCGGATCACCTCGCCGATGGCGATGGCTGCCCGCGGGGCCGCCACCACCAGGGCAGCGGCGGCCAAGCAAGCTAAGATACGCATGCCTAGAAGGTAACATGGCCAAAGAGCGAACCCTGACCGCCATGCGCTCCCCGTTCGCGGACGGCGAGACACCGAGTGTCCCGGTCCTGTTCGTGGCGGGCACGGCTCGACCGCCACGCCCGGGTGGTGCCCGCTGGTTCATCCTGCCGGGATTTGGCGATAGGCCCGATGGCAGCGAGGTAACGTGGATCGGGCGCGCGGGTGGCGACACCGTTACCTCGGCGGATCCCGACGGCGTGTTGCTGGGAGATCCCTTGATCTCGGGGCGACATCTTCGGCTCCTGCGCCAGGGCGCAAACCCCTGTGCCCTGGCGGTGGAGGACCTAGGGAGCAAGAACGGCTCATACCTGGCCGGCGATCGTGTGATCGGCCGGGTTGCTTGGCCCGAAGGTGTCGCGTTGTCGGTCGGAGAACATGCCCTGGTCTTCCGGATGGTTTCGCCCAACGCTCTGCTTGCGCTCGAGGCCGAGGCGAGCGATCCCTTGGGACCCGTTGCGACGGCATCGCCCGCTTTGGCGCTGACCTCAGGAAAATTGCGGCGTCTGGCTGCGAGTGGCGGCGAGATCCTGTTTTGCGGTGAGACCGGCGTCGGTAAGGAGGTCTATGCAAGAGCCGTCCATCGGCTCTCGGGACGTAGCGGGCCTTTCGTGCCGATCAATTGCGCTGCCTTGCCGCGCGAGCTGCTCGAGAGCGAGCTGTTCGGTCACCGCGCCGGCGCCCACTCCACCGCGCGAACGGATCGGGTCGGGCTCATCGAGCGTGCCGCGGGAGGCACGCTCTTCCTCGACGAGATCGGCGAAATGCCTGGAGATGGCCAAGCCAAGCTTTTGCGGTTTCTCCAGGACCGCGAAGTCACGCCGCTAGGTGGAGGCAAGGCGAAGGTCGTCGATGTGCTGGTTCTGGCTGCCACGAATCAGCCGGTAGCGCCCGTCGCGGGGCTAGCGGCCGGACACGGGGCGGTTCGTGCCGATCTCGTCGGGCGGCTAGGCGCCTCGCCCGTCGTGTTGCCACCGCTGCGCGATCGTCGGGAAGACATCGGCGCCCTCGCGCTTCACGTGCTCGCCGGTCTCTTTCCCCAGCGGTCCGATTTTCACGGGTTCGATGGCCCCGCCTTTCGGGCGCTCTTTGCGCACGACTTTCCCCTCAACGTGCGCGAGCTGCAAAAGGCGCTGGCTGCAGCGGTGGCTCTGACCCGTGGCGAGCGCCCCATCGCGCTGGCTGATCTACCGGCTCAATTTGCAGCGCGACCCACGGGGACAGCAGCTCCAGCGCGCTTGGAGCCAGTGGTTCCGCCGTCGGATCGGCCTTCGCGACGCGCCTCTGCCCCAGGCCCAACCGCTCTCGAGCTAGAAACCCTGCTGGCGCGGCACCAAGGCAACGTGGCCGAGGTCTCGCGCGCCCTCGGGCGGCAGAGGGCGGCCGTCTGGCGCTGGATCAAACGGTTTGGCCTGGGCGTGGAACAGCACCGGGGCAACGGCGGGGATCCGGACGACAACGGAGCCGGGGGCTGAGATTCGCCAAAGAGCCGGCGTCCGTTCGTCACTGCAAAGCCAGGCAGATCGGGCTGCCCTGGTGTAGCCTCGAACGCCACGACGCCGGTGGCAGCGCCAGCCGGTTCGTTTTCATCGCAAGTCGGGAGATCCCATGAAGAAGTCCTCACCCGTGCTCATCGCGATCGGCGCTGCCGTCGTCTCGCTGGTTGCCGTGCCACAGGCCCATAGCGACGAAGGCATGTGGACCTTCAACAACTTTCCCAAGCAGGCCGTGAAGGAACGCTACGGCGTTTCGATCGACGATGCCTGGCTCGACCACGTGCGCCTGTCGTCGGCGCGTCTGGCCCAGGGCTGCTCGGCAAGTTTCGTTTCGGCGTCCGGCCTGGTGATGACCAATCACCATTGCGCTCACTCGTGCATCGAACAGCTGTCGACGCCCGCGCGCGATTTGATCAAGCTCGGTTACACGGCCAAGACCGAGGCCGACGAGCTCAAGTGTCCCGAGATGGAGGTCAATCAACTGGCCGAGATCGAGGACGTCACCGAACGCGTGCGCAAGGTCACCGCTGGCCTTTCCGACCAGAAATACAACGAGGCGGAGAAGGCCGAGCTGTCGCGAATCGAGAAGGAATGCGCGACCAGCCCCGATCTTCGCTGTGACGTGGTCACGCTCTACCGCGGTGGCATCTACAACCTCTACAAGTACCGGCGCTACCAGGACGTGCGACTGGCCTTCGCGCCCGAGTTGGCCATCGCATTTTTCGGCGGCGATCCCGACAACTTCAATTTCCCTCGCTACAACCTCGATGTCGCGTTCGTGCGTGTCTACAAGGACGGCAAGCCCGCGATGCTCGATCATCACCTGGCCTGGTCGGCCGGTGGTGCCAAGGAGGGTGAGGTGACTTTCGTGTCGGGTCATCCGGGCTCGACCGGCCGACTGCTGACGCTGGCGCAGACCGAATACCTGCGCGACGTCGCGCTACCCGAGCGGCTCTTGCGGCTGGCCGAGGTGCGGGGCTTTCTGACCGAGTACCAGCGGCGCGGTCCCGAGCAGAAGCGGACTGCGAAACACATGCTCTTTTCTGCGGAGAACGCCATGAAGGCCCTGCGCGGTCAGCACGGCGCTCTGGTGGATCCTGCCTTCTTCGGGCGGCTACGGGCGGAGGAGCAGAAGCTGCGGCAGACGGTGGCGGGCAACCCGGAATGGCAGAAGCTCTACGGTGGCGCGTGGGACGCGGTGGCGACCGCGCAGGAGCAGCAAAAGGCCCTGCGCAAGCCATACAACTTCCTCGAGCTTGGACTTGGCTTCACAAGCGATCTTTACGGCCATGCGCGGACGCTGGTGAGAGCCGCCGAAGAGCGCGGCAAGCCGATCGAAAAGCGCTTCCGTGAGTACCGCGATTCGGCGCTGCCCGCGCTCACGCAGCGGCTCTTCAGCGCGGCGCCGATTCATGACGAGCTGGAAAAGGCGACACTGACGTTCGCTCTCACGAAGCTGCGGGAAGAGCTGGGCGCAGACGATCCGGTGGTCCGCAAGGTGCTGGGCAAAGAGTCGCCCGAAGAGCTCGCCAACCGCGTGATCAGCGGGACCAAGCTCAAGGACGTGGCTGTGCGGCGGGCGCTCTGGGACGGGGGAAAAAAGGCCGTCGATGCGGCGAACGATCCCTTGATCAAGCTGTTCAAGATCGTCGATCCGGACGCGCGGGCCATCCGCAAGCGCTTCGAAGACGGCGTCGAGGCGCCGATCAAGAAGAACGCCGAGCTGCTGGCCAAGGCGCGGTTCGCTGCGCAAGGAACGTCGGCCTATCCGGACGCGACGTTCAGCCTCCGCCTCTCTTACGGGCGCGTCGAGGGCTGGCAGGAGCCGGGTCGGAAGGTGACGCCCTTCACGACGGTTGCGGGGGCCTTCGAGCGGGCGACGGGGCGCGAGCCTTTCGATCTGCCGGCGACCTGGCTCGAGGGGCGTGCGCGCATCAACGGCAAGACACCGTTCAACTTCGTGACCACCAACGATATCATCGGCGGCAACTCGGGTTCGCCGGTGATCAACGCCAAGGGCGAGGTCGTCGGCCTGGTGTTCGACGGGAACATCCATTCACTGGGCGGGCACTTCGGGTTCGACGAAGCCAAGAACCGAACCGTCTCGGTGCACAGCGAAGCCATCATCGAGTCGCTGGGCAAACTGTACGGCGCCGATCGTCTGGTCAAAGAGCTGCGGCCAAGAGCGGCGCGCACCGAGCGCGGCGGGCCCCTCGGCGGCGGCGCTCTTCTGCGTGAGACGTCGCGCCGGGCACGCGACGTCGCGGCAGGCGAGCCCGCGGCAGCAGCGGCGCCGAGCACCCCGACTCCCGCGGCTCCCGTCGCGCGCTGAGGAGATGTCGGAAGGCGGGCAGGGGCAAGGCGGCGGCGATGGGCCGCCCGCCCGATCGGAGGCCGATGTCCCGGCTCCGCCCGCCGCAGGTGCGGAGTCGGCGGCCGCGGGGGTGACCCCGGCCGCCCCCGAAAAGCCCGGCGCCGCTCCGTCCCAGTCAGCCACCGCAAAGGCGGCAAAGACAGCCGACTCGAGCGCTCCAGCGCCTGTCCCCAGTCCGACGAAACAAGTCGCAGCGACGGCAACCGCGGCCCCGCTTCCGCAAAAGGCAGTCACGACGACGGCGGGCCCGCCGCGCGCAGCCGGCGTCGCGGCTGTCGCTGGCGCGGGTGTCGCTGGCTCTGCCGGCGCGACCGCTGCGCCCCAAACACCGGGGGCCGCGGCCACAGCGCCGACCAAGTCCGTCGTCACGACGTCAGGGCTTTCGGCTCCACCTGCCGTCAAGGCGAGCGACGCGAAGATCTCTGCGCCAAACGCGACCCCCGTCAAGCCGGTCGCCACGACTCCGGCTGCGGCAGGTGCCGTGCCGGGGACGGTCGTGGCGGCGGCGGCGGGCGCTTCGGGGCCATCGTCGGTAAGAACGGCTGCGCCCCAGCCGAACGCGCCGGGCGCGGCAGCCGCGGTGGAGCCCAGCGCCGCGACGGTCAGGCCCGCCGCATGGACCGTTGTTCT